>JAPLKG010000014.1 GCA_026388185.1 Candidatus Eisenbacteria bacterium
CTCCCTATCGAGACTTTGTCGGACCGCTTAGGCCCAGGTGTTGCCACACTGAACCCGATCCCTCACTACGGGGCTGACAAGCAGTTACCCCGACCGGCTCCTCTCAGCCGGCTAGAACAGCGCGCCCTTTGCTGGGCACTCGCCGCAGCAGCACCATCTTGCGCGTGGCCACGAAGTCGCCGGCTCTTATGATCGTTCCCCTTGCTCCACAACGGGGGCAAGGGTCAGCGCCGGAGTTTACTCCATTAGCCGACCGAGAAGATCATCGAGCATCTTAGAATACTTGCCAGCGAGATCGTTCTCTCTACAGCGCGTGGCGTGGTACTCAATCATTGCAGGATAGCCCGAGACATTGTGCCCGTCATCGCCACTGAAACCCGTTTGGAGTGCCTGAAGCTTTTCCGAACGAAGACCAACAAGATCTATTCTCTTGTAATCCAAGCAGAGAAGTCTGACAAGTTGTGCATTAATATCAGGATTAGCAGGGTCCGATTTATACGCGCTCCTGAGTAGACTTATCGATTCCCGACAGAGAGGTCTCAGTCTACCGTTTAGATCAAGTTTCTCGCCAGCCGTAAGGGAACTCGATTCGGCTAAGCGCTTCACATAGTGGCCGAAAGTCGCTCCTGAAATGATCTGCATCGCCCTATCAAAGGATTCATTTCTCACTTTGTGATCCAACCTCTAGATGATATTGTACCCTGCCGTCGGAAAGAACCATTGCTCAACGCCGACCGCCAGGACTCTGGGACGAAAAGGGGTACCGGCTGCAATTCCAGCAATCTCTATGATCTGAGGCAGCGCAGGCTTGAGATCAAGCTTGACCTTGGTGAAGTGGAGCAATTCCTGGACTGTCGATATCGAAAGCACCTGCGCTTTCCTCTCACCAGTGTCAATATCGATTTCACCCATGGGGAGTATTTGGCGGAATGGGGTTCGAAGTCGAGCCTCGATTTCCAGAATCAGTGTTCGGTAGAGTGGATCTGTTGCGAAGGTCGAGCCAATTGGGACATTGTACAGTTCCTTGATGAGACGATCTCCGTTGACTATGACCTGATGAGCGTTCTGAAGCGATTGGACAAGAGCGCTGATGTCTTTGAAAATCAAAGGGACATCTCCGACGATTTGACCAGTATCTATGTCAAGGGAAATTCCAAACTTGGACGTTGGCGTCTCCAACTGTGATAAGATGTTATCGACGATCTTCTTATCTACCCAAGTCCCGTCATAGTCCAACTGGCGATCGTACAGGGCTGTTAAAAGACTCATGCTTCCATCGGATACCCTTGCTTGCAGAAGCTGTCTGACGAGCGCGCCCGGATCTGCAAACTTCGATGGAGAGCCGCCAATTGCCAAAAGCAGCTGTCTAAACGCTGTTTCGTAGCTGACAAAAAAGTCTGCATACGATTTGTCCGAAATCCAGATTGGTATTGCACAATCGTCAATTCTCCCCGGCAAGAGAAGTCTGCGACCTACCCTCTTCTCAACCGTCTTGGCAGTTTCGACTTCACGTCGAACCCATTCGGACTGAATTGAATCACGAGAAAGAAGCACAAGAACGAAGTTTGAGTCACTAATTGCGTTGACGATCTTGGGCTCGAAGAACTCTCCAATAGGTACTTCCCATTGGTCAATCCAGACTTCTGCACCGTTGCTTATGATATCTGTTGCCAGCTTGAGCGCAAACTGCTGATCAAGTCTGGCGTAACTGATGAAAAGAAATGGTTTCATACCAGCGATTCCTTAATCGTGAACTAAAACGGACCCTGGGATGGTGTGTGCATAATAATTAGCTCTAGTGCGAGAGATCAATGTCGGCACAAAGTATAAGGTTTTGTTTTTGATCATGAATATAGATTAGTCCTTTTTGAAAATCTACGGCAGCCCCCACAATCCGCAGGGTCCGACCTGCTTTGTCGCCGTTGCCACGATCTAATAGAATATTTGCGGGGAAGACAGAAACTTCCTTCCCGCTAATCGCCGACAGTCCAACGACTCTAAATCGATCTTCAGGTCCTTGATCCGGGAAAAACAGGCGCTGCCCGGCAGGATCAACAAGTAAAGGTCCAAGCTGATAGAGATGCCCTAACCTGTAAACCCAGGTCTGCTTCATGACGCCATCTTCCATGATTTGAACCCCAGCTACAGATCGTTCCTTCGAATAGTCATCATCACCTAACTTGAGACAGCCTACCACCACGAATCCCCCAGGAGAAAGTTCGATTTGATCCGGCTGATAAGTCAGGGTGTCTGAATGTTCATCTGTTACCACGATGTCTTGAGATTTCATTCGCTCTGCTTTCTCAGCTTCTGTCAAGGCAAGCTCATCCGGGAAGAGGGCAGCGAAATTCTTCGGTAGATCCCACCTTGGAGGGGCATCGGGATTTCGGAGATCTAGCGAGAAGTACAGGGTGTTCCCCTCTTCATTCTCAAGCGAGAAGATCAAGGTCTTTTGATCGCCCACGAGGAAAAACTTGCCCAACGAATAGATATATTGATGAAGCGGGACGTCTTGCCGGTCCTCAAAGAAATCGGGAAGAAAATACAGAGGTCCGTTCTCAATTATCTCGGATTTTCCTGCTTTTAGTAGCGACCCAAGGGGGCGCAAGTCGGCAGGAGTCAGGCCAACAAATGACCGTACCTCAAGGGTAGTCAAATCGAGCAGGTGAAAGTCATACCTACAGTCTACAACGTAGGGAACACTATATTCATGGTCAGCTGAGTTCCAGGAATGACGCCCAATCTTGATGCTATTGTGATAGAATATGAGCACATTTCCTTTTTGCCTCCAGTGACCGAATGAGACTGAATTACCTGCCCCATAGCTTGTCGAAAGATCAGAATATTTCAATTCTTTCGAAAAGAAGGGTTTTAGTGTTGAGGGGTCAAGCAATGCCACAAACGCGTGGTTGTCCTTCTCTGCTTCAACCAATAATTGGCCGGATGCAAGATGATGAAGTTGTTCCCCCTCACTCAACTTTGTATATATCGTCTTTTCGGGCGCACCCTTTGCATTCAATGCAATTCTAACTACATGAAAGTCTTTGCCAGACTCATAAACCAAGAGCTCGGCAGGCTGAGACAAGTCTATAGTCACATTCTTCCCGCTTCTGTAAGGCAAGCGAACTCCCCAGCGTGTGTGCTTGAGGACTTTCTGTTGCTGTTCGGCCTCGGCAAAAGACTGATATTTTGGACGGGGGAATATTAATAGACACAGCATAACCGCCAAAGCACCTCCGATGAGAATCGGAGGAACCCAATTTTCATCGAAGAACGAAACTACTCGAAGTTTCATAATCGTCGGCCCCTCCCTCCACCAACAATCAATTCAGTGAACGGTTACCGTCAGCTGCATTCGCCTGATGCGGCTCGCATTATATCAGACTTTATGGATCTGGCTGGACTCCTCAACTAACCGTGCGTTAGTGCGCCGCTAATGGAGCAGCACCATCTTCCGCGTGGCCACGAAGCCGCCGGACTTGAGGCGGTTAAGCCGGATCTGGAAGCTCAGTCATCCCAGTCCAGCCAGCACTGGTAGGAGCACACGATGTCTCTGAAGAAACCAACGGTCTTCTCATAAGCACACTCCGGATGGACCCAGTGGTCGCCGTGTCCGGAGAATCCGGATGCCGCGCACTTCACAAGTTCACCGCCCCCCTCATCACAGATACAACAGCAATGATCGTCCTGCTCCGCATTCATTCGATTCATGCTTATCGTCTTCCTAAGATCCTGTCCAAGTTGCCGCTCGCAGACGACGGTTCCACGCTAGGTCTTATGTTCAAAATCGTACCATCCAGAAGAGGCACCGTCGTCAGGTAACGCAGTGCCACGCATATGAGTCACCTTATCTGACTTTATGGATCTGCCTGGACTCCTTCACTAATCATGCGTGAATGCGCCTACCGCAACACCACCTTCCGCGTGGTCACGAAGTTGCCTGCTGCACAACCACGGGCTAAGGTCTCCCTCTATCCACTGACAGAGGGAGACCTCCTCAACGTCAAGCGCCGCTGGCCAGCGTAGTTCCGCAGGTGTATCGTACTAACGTGAGCATCCTCATCTACAAGGAAAACGACAAGGTTGAGCGCCTTCATCGCATCCCGAGGTATCTTGCCGAGGGCGCGCCGCTTCCAAGCAGTGGGGATGGCCAGGCCAGAGAAGTAGTTCTTGTGGCATCGGAACTTCGTGACGACTTGTCCCAAACCACGGATCAATTTCGCCTCCATCTGGCTCTTCGCTCTCGACTCGCCCTTGGCCTCAACGAAATAGAATCTCCCGCCGCGCCGATGCCGAAATATCAAATCGCAACCCGTCTCATGTTTCTCGCGCGAGTCAACCTTCTTGTATCCCCTACTGTCCATGTATTTCTCGATGGCTCGCTTGACTTTCTCCTCAGTCATCATTGGAGTCTCCCGCTGTGCCTAATGCAGAGTGCCTCACTTGCGGATGCCCAAGAGTGCCCCCTGCAACCCGGGTTGGGCGCAGGCTCATAGGATCATGCGTCTGAGTACCACAAACACGGTTCTGACGAGTATTCCTAGATCAAGGCGTAACGACCGCTCTTCAACATACTTCAGATCGAGATCAATCATTTGGCGGGGATCGGGTACTGGCAAGTACGAGACCTGCCATAAGCCCGTCAAGCCAGGTTTGACAGACAGAATTCGTTTCTCTGCATCCAGCGTATCTTTCATATCGGCAGGCTGCCGCGGCCGTGGACCGACTAGGCTCAGTTCACCCTCGAGGACATTGTAAAATATCGGCAATGTGTCAAGGGAAGATTGCCTTAGGAATCTACCGAAATGTGTTAAGGGAAGATTAGACTCGGTAACCGACCTGGTCCGAAACTCGTACATATCAAACAAACGACCATATTGACCAACACGTTTGGAGCGGTTGAAAGCTGGGCCAGGCGATGCCAGCTTCATGCATAATGCGATCAGTATCATTACTGGGCCTAGAAAGAACAGACCTAAGGATGATATTGTGACATCGAAGAATCGTTTAAGTATTTGGCCTAATTTGTAGCTGATAGTCTTGTTAGTGGCCTTAGTGGTAAACGTACTGTACAGCAATAGCCAGATTGCAGGTGGAAGGAGAAAAACCAATTGTTCTGTTCTAGTTGCTTGCTGATTGCCGACAATCACTGCCAGAATCATTAGCAGGGAGATACTCGTGAGAACAATTGCAGAATAGGCCCCCAGACCAACTACAAGTCGGCTCAACACTCTTCTAAACAGCCAGCCCCCAGTCCTGGTTCTTATATCGAGATCAGTCTGATTCATGAACCTCACCTACTTCTATCTCCCGTCGGATGCTTCGTTGCGTGCGTAAGAGCATTATTCGAATGTCGCGGTATATCGTGATTATGACGGGGGCCAAAGTGGAAATGGCAAAGAGAAC
Organism: Candidatus Eisenbacteria bacterium; assembly: GCA_026388185.1. NCBI lineage: Bacteria > Candidatus Eiseniibacteriota > Candidatus Eiseniibacteriota bacterium. The sequence goes on from JAPLKG010000014.1 coordinate 5,407, forward strand.
CTGGAACATGGATAGGACTAGACTGGGAATGCCGGTCGGTCTCAGGGGCGTGATGACTCTGCTGCTCACTAGCCACTGAACTGAGATCCAAAGGGCTAGAAATAAAGAGTTAATGATGCTAACCACGGCCCATATCGCAAAGAGACCGAGGGTATTCTTGAGTCCTACCCAGTCATTTGTTTCGCTCATTAGCCAATGTCCAACAAGCAATACCTGTTGCGTCTAAGTACGGCTCATGCCCTTTCCACATAAGTGCCTTCTTGCAGTATATCACGAGAGTACCCACTGCTGAGGGGAAAAGCGCTTGACGCGCCCCGAAATCCTGTAGTCCGCGCATACCGCTCGAACCTAGCCGCTGGATGGATAGCCACTTTTTCGCACTGCTTTCGGTTTTGCCAGGGCTTCTGCTATTCCAAGCGGGTTAGGCGGCGCTTCCCAGAGGCTAGGCGTCAATGCCCACCTCCCAAGAGATAAGGCCGCACAGCGCCTGTGTTGCGGCCGCGTGGCGAACTGTGGGACAACAGCGCCCTGCAATTGCCCTCATCTCCCAGATTCTTCGCATAATCCCGTTGACTGTCTCAGGGCACAGAGCGTTCATGGTCACAGCTTGAGAATCCACTGGAAGGGAGGTGAGCCCATGAAGCTTTCGACAGCTATCATGCGCTTCGACACTCAGCTTCGGGCAGACGGCAAGAGCGAGCGTACGCGGCAGGCGTACCTCAGGGATCTGGGCAAGCTCCAGGACTGGCTCGGCACCGATGGTGCGGTCACGGCCATCAATCCCAACACGCTCGCACGTTTCCTTGCCGATGGGAACGGCAAGCCAAAGTCCGCGCTCACCGTCAACAGAACCAAGACGGCCTTGCGTGTCTTTTTCCGCTTCCTCAGCGACGCAGGGTATCTGAGCGAAAACCCGGCAAGGCTCATTCGCTCGACCCCAACTGACAGGAGAGTGCCGAGCTACTTGTCTATCGACGAAGCGAGGGGATTGCTCGATGCAATCACCAACTCTGACAGCGCCCTTGCCACACGAGACCACGCGATGTTCTCGCTCCTCCTCGGCACTGGCATTAGGCTTGGCTCGCTTGTTGCCTTGAACGTATGCGATGTGAACCTCGCTGAGGGAACCGTGACAATCAAGGTCAAAGGTGGACGCGAAGAAACCGTCTTTCTCAACAAGCAACTCTGCCGGCTGCTCGGTGGGTACGTCAGACCTCTGAACGCGACTGATGGAACGCCGCTCTTCTCCTCTCGCCACGGCGGTAGACTTGGCCCGCGCCAGGTTCAACTGAGGCTTAAGCACTGGCTCGCGAACGCTGGCATCGCCCGGCCACTCTCGATCCACTCGCTGAGGCACACCTTCGCCACCCGGCTCTACAGCAAGACCGGTGATTTGCGGTTGGTGCAACGAGCCTTGGGCCACAAGCACATCACAACTACCGAGATCTATGCCAGGGTGGAGGACAGCGCACTCAGGAAGGCGCTGGAAAATCTCTCTTTGTGATGGTTCGTCGAATCGGCACTATACGAAGTTGGGCTTGACGGGGCGGCTCCCTCCAGGTGACTGAGAGGTATTTGTCTCTTGAGATGTAGTAGCTATGTGATAGAGGTTTTCGCTTGTGTTAGCGATACTCTGGTGATATAGTACGACCGTGAGTCAATTGAAAGTGACTCAGCACATCGGATCTCTGACTCTGATAATGGCGGATGCACCAATGTTTCGTGGCCCTGCACAATTCGTGCGTCTGCAGAGGAGATTGAGCCCTGCAGGGTTTGCGGTGGGGCTTTTCTGTCTGGTTGGAGGTGGACAGGCTCAGCTCGACTTGCTCCCGAGTGTCTCGGCCGAGGTTTGCTTCGGGTCAGGAGCCTTGGGTTTCCCTTGGTAGTAGGAGGTGCGCCGATGAGACAAAAGTTAGCGGGTCTTCTCATCCTGCTCGTCGGGATTACGATGACAGCGGCTGTTGCCGGAGCCAAGGAGATCGAGAGACGAGTACCCATCGTTGATGATGGAACCAGTATGCTTCCGATGGGTCGCGTGTACGGCGTGAACGCGGCCATGCAGGGCACTGACACGTTCTACTATGGTGGAACGGTCATATCCGGTGGCGACACTCTCGCTGCCACGCCTGCTGCTGCCGGCTGGGCAAACGCGAAGATGTGGACTTGGAGTCCTGCCGGTTACAACGGCACTCCCCATAGCGGCCTCAACATGGATGGCTGGCGCGGCCTGGACCGAACAGATCAAGTGGAAGACTACATGCACGTTGCGAGCAGCACGAGCACCGATCCCTATTACAACATTGGGGATTGCGTGATTGCCGGCTACAAGTCTCTGTTCTGCGGTATGACAAACCAGCAGTGTACAGATCTCTGTGTCAGTGACGTGAATGGCACTGGCTATGGCAACAACATGCGCCAGACCGTTGCCACGCCGACCTATAGGTACTATGGCGGCGACGCAGTCACTCTCGGTTACAAGTATCACGATGAGAGTGAGCCGGGTTTGGACTACGGTCACTGCATACTGCAGATTTATGATGCGGACGCTTGGGAGTGGGTCAACCTTGACACGCTGGCGACGTACACTGACGTGATGGACGGGACGGAGAGCATAGACGTCGGTTCATACCTGGCGATCTATACCGATTCGGTTGATTTCCGCATCGCGTTCAAGTTTGACTCGGACGGTGGGTACTCGGACGAGGACGGCTACTATACAACCGAGTGCGGTGGTCTGGAAATCGACAACTATGTGCTCACCATCAACTCGACGCCCGTGGAAAGCGAGGACTTTGAGTCCGTCGCTGACGGTAGTTTGCCGACCGGGTGGGAGCATTACTATGGCGGCGCTTGCGGCGACTACGCTCACGTGGCGCACGTCAACGATCTGCCCCTGATGTTGAGCCAGGATGTTTGCTGGACCGTTGTTGGTTCGTCGTGGTGCGCGATGGCGGACAGCGTGTTGGTGTTCTACGATGAGAGCAACCTTGCCTATCCGCATCCGTTGTGTCAGGACAACGTTGCGTATTCGCCGGTGATAGATTTCTCGGGGCATCCTGGGTTGCCTGGCAAGCTGTTCAGCTGTGAGAGGTTTGGGTATTCGCCGCTCGTCATGTACATCTTCTTCTACTACGAATGCAGGTATGCGCCTGCGTGCGCGTCAGGTGGATGGAGTGGATGGTTGAGCGACGGTTACGTTTACTACACGGGTGAGACAGCGTCATGTCGTCCGTTGACCTACGACATATCGACGTCGCTACCGCCGACAGCTACTAAGGCACAGATAGCGTACGGCGTTATCAACTATTGCGATGAGGATCCGTGGGGATACCACGACTGTTCTTACACATGTAACGCTACACCGTACTTTGACAACGTGTCGTTTGGTTTGTACGGGTCTGACTTGGCTCCGTACATCAGCATGAGAGAGCTGGATTATTTCCAGGATCAATTTGCTGAAGACGGAACTCTGAGCCCGACATCCACGGCAGACACGAGAATAGCAGGCTATTTGAGTGACCTCGATCCTCCGATCTTTGGAGACACGATGGTGTGCCGTGGTGGTGCGGATGACATGGAAGTGTGGTTGACCTTCCGTATGGCGAAGGTGGGGCCGCAGCAGCCTGTTTCGAACGCGTTCTTCACGACGTGGTTCCCGACAGTTACTACGGGTGCGTGGCAAGAGGCCAGGATGGACACTGGTCGTGCCACCGCTTCTGGTGGAGCTACGACGATCGACGTTCCCGGGACCTGGATGACCTGCTTCCACGAAGCTGATCCTGTCAGGGTAGCGAACGCGTTGCCGGAATTGACCGAGATACTTCCGAACAACTTGTTTGTACCCGGAACTAGGATTGAGTACTTCCTGAAGGCACGTTACACGGGATCGAGCTACTGGTTCTTGCTACCTGACACGACTGGTGGAGTTTCGGAGGAGTTTGAGATTCTGCCGATGATGAGGAGCGACGATTACGGTGGCGTGGAGTGGCCATGCTTGATAGTTGCAGATCATTTTGGTCAAAGAGGTAACTGGGGTCTGAGGAACTCTGATAGGATTGCTCAGCATCTAGCGGCTAACAACTACGCCTACGACATGTTCAACAAGCTGGGACCGACGAGCGCGTTGAAGAACGGTATTGCTCGTTGGGCGGCCAACACCGGCCAGATTGGTGGACCCGGGACCGACAAGTACAATTGGGGTCCTGGCGCGACAGTTGTACAGATGTTGGCCTACAGCTATTGCATGTTAAACGCAGGTACGCAGCTCAACTACAGCATGTATGAGCAGGACGTTGACCTGATCAACAGTTGGTTGGTCAGGTACTCATACTATGATTCTCCCAGATTCTTCTGGTTGAGTGGCAATGGGGCTGCGAGATGGTTGTACAACCAATCTATGGCTAGCAGGGCGTTTCTGAACAACATTCTGGGCACTTCGTACGTGACCAAGGACTACGCGGCGTTCACGGGCGACTACACCTACTGCTTGCCTGTGAGAGGCGTAGCAGGTGGTGCGTTGCCCGACACGACGTTGTTTGTGATTCGCTCGAACGGGTGTTTGAATACGTACAACGTGCTAGGAGTGTCCGGTTCTGCAGCTGGCGCGAAGGCTGAGAGGCAGTATGACTCGAGGCCGACGGCCAGGTACGCGGCAGTCAGCAACAACGTTGCGGTTAATGATGTTACACACTACAAGTCGTTGGTAGAGGGGTACGACAACTGCTTCGTCAGGACTGACGGTTCCCTCGGGTATCCTGCCTGCGGCAACGACAACATCCTGACTCAGTGGTTCGCCTGGGTACTGGGTTGGGCTGGCTACTCCGAGTACTGGGCGCCGTGGTGCCAGTGCCCGGGGGAAGTCTGTTGCTGTCTTCCCCCCGGCGTCGATCCTATCAGTGCGCCGCCTGCAGTGAGTACGTCGTTGACGCAAGCGTATCCGAACCCGATGAATCCGACAGCCGCTATGAAGTACACCGTGGGTGCGCCTGGTAAGGTAAGCCTGAAGGTGTTCGATGTTAGTGGCAGGGTCGTCAGGACGTTGGTAGACGAGACGAAGGCTACGGGTCGGTACACCGTGATTTGGGACGGTAGAACGGATCGTGGTGATAAGGTCGCTAGTGGTGTGTTCTTCTATCAACTTGACGCTCCCGGATACAAGAGTGCGAAGAAATTGGTGATTGCCCAGTAGCCTCGCCTTGAAGCCGGCGACTTCGTGGCCACGCGGAACGTGGTGATAGTCAAGTAATTGCACCTAGGAGCCAAACACAATCGAGGGGCTGGCTCAGCGCTGGCCCCTCTTGCTGTCATCGCGCAAAGACTCTATGTGGCCGGACAACGTGGTCACGAAATTGCATACTGTCCATGGCTCGATACCACTCTATTTATCATCAAGCGGTATCGGCGCAAGCCCACGTTCAAGCCTGTACTTGTTGACGATCTGACGGAAATCGAGCGTTGACTGTTTCTGCTCCGCGTTCACCGTCTGCGTCACCACAAAACCCTTGCGAGAGATGAAGCCAGAAAGCTCGGCCAACCTCTCCAGTATCTCCACGGCCCTCTGCAACAAGATAGCCTGCGCATACGGATCAGGGATCCTCGTCCCTTCCTTCGTTTGTCTCTGCGCATCCTTGTACGCCATCAACGCAAGCGAGAAGAGTCCCTCAAGCTTCGTCACAATCTCACTCTTCCGCTCGACCGAGTTCAGGGCCTTCGCGTTCTCCTGCATGCAAAGCTGGTAGTCTCTCCAGGCACGCTCCCCCGTCATGGGCTCAAACCCATACGCACAGATCCGCTCCCCTATTTGGTCAAACGTGAGGTTACCGATGGTCCGAAGCTCTGCAACTCTCTTGCGCCGTTCCCCATAGTAGACCCGGCCTCTGATGGGGCGATGTCTTCTGACTGCCTTCACGTCTCCATCCCCGGGGGCAACCTGGTCAGGCAACTGCTTCTCTGACGCGCTCATAGCCCCCTCCTATCAGATTGCCGTCCCTGAGCAAGAGAGCCTTCTGCCCTGTGAAGCGCTCCCATCTCACCACTGCCATGTCCACGTAAGTCGGGTCGAGCTCCACCGCATAGCAGACCCTCGTTGTCATCTCGGCAGCTATGATGGCCGTCCCGAAGCCCGCAAACAAATCAAGGCATGGCTCGAGTGATAGAGCGTTGTTCCTCATCGCCCTTGCGAAAAGCTCCACAGGTTTCTGCGTGGGATGTTTGTGATCGGTCTCTCGCGTGACTTCCCACACCGTCGACTGATTCCTCATGCCCACGAACCTGTGCTTCGCTCCCCAACCGTAGAGGCAAGGTTCATGACGCCAGTGGTAGTCTGCTCGGCCAAACTGGAAGTTTTCCTTCACCCACACTATTTCCTGATGGACTTCGACTCCGACTGACCTCAAAGCCTCGATGAATATGTCTCTCGTCACGCTCGCATGCCACACGTACCAGGAGGCATCCGGCGTTGAGACTTGAGCAGCAGCCTTGAATGCCGCAGTCAGGAACTCCAGCAGCTTCTCTCCCTCAAGGTCGTCGTTAGCAATGGGGCGATACACGATGCCGCCTCCGTGCTTCGTCGGGCTTACCTTCCTCCGGTGCTGGTTACCGTCGTAGGCAACGCCGTAGGGCGGGTCAGTGGCAACGAGCACAGCCTTCGCTCCGTCCATGAGCCGCTTCAGCGTCTCCGGCTTTGTTGAGTCGCCGCATAGAAGGCGGTGTCGGCCAAGTTGCCAGAGGTCACCTGGTTTGCTTACGGCCTTCTCAGGCTCCTCCGGAATGGCGTCCGGATCGACCAACCCCGCGTACCCTTCTGGCGGAAAGAGCTTCTGAAAGTCAGTCTCCAGGATATCCAATCTCAGCGCTGCTGTAAGTTCAGGCAGCTCTATCTTGAGTTCCTGAAGAATCACTCCCAAGCCAGCACTCCAGTCGCCCTGGATGTGACGGCTGTTGAGAGCGATGTTCAGCGCCTTCTCACGCTCGGGGTCAAGGTCCACTACCACGACATTCGTGCTCTTGACCCCGGTCTGCTCCAGCACCTTGAGCCGTTGGTGGCCTCCCACAACGTGGCCGGTTCTCTCGTTCCAGACGATTGGTTCCACAAGACCGAACTCGCCGATGCTGTGGGCAAGCCCGTCGAGAGCATCGTGTGAGATCTCGCGCGGGTTGTAAGGCGCAGGCTCAAGCTTCTCGATGTCCACTTCTCGAATGTCCATTTCCATCTTATCTCCCATTCTTCCCCAGCAACGACGGAAGCGCGGGTCGGTTGGTGCTCCTAATGTCGGGCGAGTCTAGCTGCCACGAAATCGCAGAGCGCCCGCGCCTCCGCATCTAAAGCAAAAAGCCCGGTTGGCTGTGAGACCAACCGAGCCCACTCATATACATCAATAGCGCAGAACTCGCGTGCTGTCAATCCCGCGACCAAAAAGCTCCGAACTTATCTCACGAAATTGGATGCGCGTTCTGGCAGCTGCGGTTGAAGGTCAATACCCGTGTCCTCAAAGGGTCAGTTGACGCCAGCTAGGTATTCAGCAAAATGCCTACGTACCTGCCGATTACCAACAAACTGCCAAAGTAGTCGGTAGTTGCTCTGTTCTTTCCGAATGCGTCCAGCCACAATGGCTGGGTCAATTCCCAGTCTCTTGGCGTATTCCCTAAGTGCGCCCGGGGTGTAACTCCGACGTACCGATGTGCCTGCCCAACTTCTTGGCGGAATCAGCGACTTCTCAGCGAACGAGTCTGCTTCTTTTTCCTCTGAGTCCCCCTGGGCGTCAAGGTCATCGAAATACTGTTTCTTCTCCGATTTTTCAATGTGCAGAGCCAGATGGCCCAATTCATGGCACAGACAAAACCAGAAATTATCCAGCCGATCGTACCTCAGTGTTACCGCTACCACCGGCGTCTTATTATCAATCAGCATTGCTGCACCATCAAGGTGGGTCCGGGGCAGGTGTGATAGAACCACAAAATGGATTCCACTTTTCCCCAGAAATTCCTTTGCGAGCAAGGGGCCCTCACTGAAACTGCTCAGTCTCACTAGCTTATGCATAAACTCATCATCTATGGTGCCCGGTTTATATGCTGCAGACAGAGTTTGGCCGCGCGCCAGCTCTACTACGCGAGCCGCCCATCCTGCGAGGGAATAGTCGTCCATTTGCGAGCCGCGTCGGACGTGCTGCCGCAAGAATACTGACCCTACCCCCGCTATTCTTGCTCGTTTGAACAGCCCAGTCACAAGCTCCTCCGCACAGTCAAGGGCATCTGATGGCCTGCCGCGGAATTCAGGAAACATATGGCGTATAGCCATCTCTTTAATCGGGAATCTGTTCCACTCGGTTGACGATTGGGTTTCGGTCGTCGCCGAATCCTGCCGTTGCAGGAGAGCCTCTGCTGGAATGCCAAGTCCCGCGTGAAGAGCCCGGATCATTCTGAGGGTAAGCGGCCGCTTACCACTAAGTACTTCTGAGACTCGGCTACGGCTACCGAAATACGGCACCAGATCACGTTTCGTCAACCCTTGCTGTTCCATCCGAAACTCGATCGCCTCTATTGGAGTCGGCGCTGCGACCGGGAAATGTTCTTCTTCGTATGTTGAAACGAGGAGGGCGAGAAGCTCAAGGCGGTCTCTTTCCTCAGTGCGCGCCGCAGGGTGATGCTGCATAAGCTTCTCCACTTCACGGACAGCCATCTTGTGCTGGCTTTCCGTCTTTATTACCTTAACCATCAGATACCTCCTAGTCTCTCCTTGAATATTCAGCGTGTGTGCCAACCCATCGGATCACTACAATGCTGAGTTCATAATCAATGCGGACCTCTAAGCGATATTTGTTCCCGCCTATGTTGAAGATAACGATGTCGTCGGCAAGGAAGCTACTGGCTTGATACCTTGCCTTGACTTCTTGCGGATTCGCCCATTGGGCGCCCTCGACTTCTTTAAGCCAGGCGCGGAGGCGGCCAGCCGCGTCCGCGTGCTTAAGAATCGCTCTCCTGAGAACGTCCCTGCCAATGACCTTCACTAGAACAGCGTAGTACAAAGTGCGATAGCTGTCAAGGACAAATGTTCCCAAAACGGGAACATTCTTAGTCTCTAATGGAATCTGTTGCGGCCAAGTCAATTAGCAAGAGTATCCGTACGAGAAACTCCCCTGCGTCTTAGAACACCAAGCTCCTTTTCCACACCCTCCTCAGTGTCGGTACGTTGACAATACGGACCTCCGGCAAATTTAAGATCTTGTGACCACATCCCACCGCGAGACACAGCTGGGCTCTCACCGTCTCTTGGTCCGCGAGCGCTCACAAATGCGTACAGCAAAGCAAGAGGGGCCGGCGCTCAGCCAGCCCCTCATCGTGTTTTATTGCTAACCGCAAATCGCGAGACTTGCCCAGTCGACCCTACCTGATCAAGACCATCTTCTTTGTCTCACTGTACCCGGGCGCATCTAGCACGTACACGTAAACCCCCGAAGCAACTCCACGATCGCTGTCGTCCCGACCATTCCATGTCACGTCATACCTGCTCGCCTCTCTCATGCCATCGACCAGAGTCCGAACAGGTCGACCCGCTACATCATACACAATCAGCGTCACCAAGCCGGGTTCGGCAATCGCAAAGCGTATCACGGTCATCGGATTGAATGGATTCGGAGCGTTCTGCTCAAGAAGAGAAACGGCAGGAACCGCAGGCGGACCTGAAGCTCCTGTTATGTCCTCCGGCCTCAACAGCGCATACTCGCTTTCATTCTCATGAATATCCCACGCACTCACCTTGTAGTAACTACGAGTTGGATCAAACGACGTGTCCACGAACGACGTGTCCGAAGGCGTTCCTATCCGATTACTCTCGCTTGGAACAAAACCCTCGCCCTCCCCCTTGTACACGGCATAGTGGGACAGATCGCCCTCCTTGTTCGGCTGCCATGTTATGACGACTTGAGCTGGCTGATAGTTGAGCCCACCGGCCAACCCGCTCGGCGGAACAGGGGAGAGATTGTCTACACTGTAACCGCTATCAGGAGCTGAAACCCAGAACTGAGAAGGGTCGGCACCATGAGCTATCACCTGGAAGTAATGATGTTCATTACATACGGACGTTGAATCAAACAGCGTGGAAACTACCTTGGAGTAGCCATCCAGGTAGTAAGCCTTAACCTCTGACATCAGCTCCCAATAGAAGGTTTCCCCCTGCACTTCCTCGACACGAAGTGCCTCACCTCCAGTCAATGCCAGCGCTTCAGATGCCGACGTCAAGACATGGGCTCCCTGTTCCAGCAAGCCTGCCATTCGCTCAGGAGTTATCGCTCTCCACACCGTGTACTTGGAGATAACCTCCTCAGGCCATGGGTCAAGTCTGCTCGCGTCCCAGGCAACATTCACATTGCCGCCCTGGTCTCCAGGTACATCTCTCACAGCTTTGATACTAGCTGCCGGGTAGCCCCAGTAACCATTTCTCTCCACCCGCTGCGCATAGATGTCATAGTTGAGCGCGTAGTTGCTCGCGCTACGGGAGTCTAACCATGTCACGATCGCCTCGCCTACAGCGCCAGTTGTGATTGCGGGACCGAACTGGTTGCCACTCGCCGTGCACAGTGCCACTCCGTCTGGTGCCCACTGAACAACACCCGAAGCGTTTACCTTCTGCACGTAAACGTCAAAGCTAGCGCTACGGTAATCATCCCACGCCACAATCGCCCCGCCTGCACCATCTGACGTCATTTCGGGATACAACTCGCCAGCTGCAGTGCACAGTGCCACCCCATCCGGTGCCCACTGAACAACACCCGAACCGTTCACCCTCTGCACATAAATGTGAGAGCTAGTGCCACCGCCACGGGCGTCCTGCCACGCCACAATCGCCCCGCCCGCGCCATCTGACACGATTCTGGCACCCTCCTGACGGCCAGCTGCAGTGCACAGTGCCACCCCATCCGGTGCCCACTCAACTCCACCCCAACCATTCACCCTCTGCACATAAATGTCATAGGAACCCCCGCGTGTGTCACTCCACGCCACAATCGCCCCGCCTGCATCATCTGACGTGATTGTCTGACTCCACAGGTCGCCAGTCACCGAGTACAGTGCAACCCCGTCAGGAGTCCACTCAACACCACCCCAAGCGTTCACCCTCTGCACATAAATGTCATGGTTGCTCAAGTTACCGCCGGATCCATGCCACGCCACAATCGCCCCGCCGGCACCATCTGACGTGATTCTGGGATAGCTCTGCTCGTAAGTTGCCGTGCACAGTGCCACTCCGTCTGGTGCCCACTGAACCACACCCGAAGCGTTTACTCTCTGCACATAAATGTGAGAGCTAGAGCCACCGCCACGGTCGTCCTGCCACGCCACAATCGCCCCACCCGCACCATCTGACGTCATTACGGGCCGGAACTGCTTGCCAGCTGCAGTGCACAGTGCCACCCCGTCCGGTGCCCACTGAACAACACCAGAACCGTTCACCCTCTGCACATAAATGTCATAGTCGTTCCCTCGTGTGTCCTCCCACGCCACAATCGCCCCGCCCGCACCATCTGACGTCATTACGGGCCGGAACTGTTTGTCAGTTGCCGTGCACAGTGCCACCCCGTCCGGTGCCCACTGGACAACACCCGAAACGTCTATCCTCTGCACATAGATGTCGTAGTTACCGCTCCGGGTGTCGGTCCACGCCACAATCGCCCCACCCGCGTCATCAGACGTGATTGTGGAACCTTGCAGATCGGCGGTTGCCGTGCACAGTGGATTACCATTCTCGACCCACAAGCCGAAAGAACACGCAGGAAACACCTGAACCAGCGTCAACACTAACAATACCCATAGCAACATTCTCCAGGTCTTTCCCATCTCAACCACTCCTTTCTTCTGGCGCCCGCATATGATGTCGCGGTTGATGCCGGCAGGGTGGCTCCATGCTGCATTGGAGAACAGGGCGGAGAACAAGGCGAGCACAATGAGGAACGGTTTCTTCATGGCGACCTCCTCCTTGAGATGGAACACCCAGCGGTGGCTGGCACCTCTGAGTGAACTCTGGTCAGCCTTGTCCCGGCGGAGCAATGTTAAGACCAAGGAGTTGGACAGCCATCATGGGTAGACTTACCTGCCCAACGGCAATTATGTCACAACGGTACCGCTAATGCAAGAAAGAAATACTTGCCACAATCTCGGGCCGCCAGTACCGCTCCAAGCTCTGAAGCTCGTCTAACTGATCGTGTGCACCCCAAGCCTCGACCGCAGCGTGAGATTTCTCACATACACCCCCTTCGTTTGCCCTAAGTTCGGACCGGACCTCCGGCATGGCAACGTAGGGTACACGAGAGTCCGCGTCCCTCGGAAAAGGTACTTCATAGAAAGCGACTTCGACCTGCCTCTCCTTTGGATTTGCCTTTGCGCCTGCCACGAAGCAGCGGAGAATGGCTTTCTGCTTGGACAGTGGTGCAGCCAGAAAGGCAAGAGGCGTGAGCGACGGGCAAATCACTCGAATCTATCTCGGCAATCAACTGGCGTGTGGGCTCCGTTTCCACAACTGCTCACTGCGGTCACAGCTGCGAAGCGAGTGCTCACCTAGGAGCCTAGCGAGGTCTCAGTCAATCGCCGGCTATTCGACCATCGTCAAAGCGTAACTCTATCTCTTGATAGCGGGAGGCCTCATAGGGGTCAGACCGCAGAAGTAGCTAGCGTTGTCACGCATTCATGCGCTTGAACATCCCAACGGGGTCTGACCTGAGATTGTTAGCCATGCCAATGACAATCTCGACTTCATCGCTTGCTAGACCAGCCAACGTCGCTGTTGCCACTACTTCGGGTTTGATGCCTCGGTCCTGCTGTTCGCGGCCTCCTCTCGCTCCCTTGTCCAGTTTTGTGTCCACAATGGGTGGCGCGACTTCATAAACGCGCACGGAGGTTTCGAAGAGCTGATGGCGTAAGGATAGGCTGAAGGAATGCAGAGCGGCTTTAGTGGCGCAGTAGACAGGCATCAGTGCCAAGGGCGCGAATGCCAAGCCCGAAGTGATGTTAATGATCGCCGCCTCCGACTGCTCAAGCGATGCCTCAAAATAGTCAGCCTCGAGAATTGGCGTGTGGTCGCTTTCACCCATTATCCCTCACTACTGTGAAGTCACCCCAGAAGTCTAACGCAATCGGCATCGGCTGCGACGGAGCAGGGTTGTGTGACTGATGCCCCGCTGCCGGCAATTCGCTGGCAGCTGCATGTCGCGGTTAGGCAGAATCACAAGATCAGAGGCAGACGTTTCTCACGGATCACCTTTCCCAAACGGAAATCTCGTGGACTTATACTCTTTGCCAGTAGTGTCCCGGGCCCACAGGGTCCGAACAACCTTTGACTGATATTTCTTCTCAAGAGCATAGGAACTGTGCTTTTGCCCTTCCTCCAATTTGAGGGGAAACTGGGTGTCGTGGGTACAAAGGGAGACAGTCTGACCATTAGTGAGCTCGAGACCGAAATCTTCCAGGTGAAGCGGTCGTCTCCCAACATTCACGACTTCCACGATACGCGAGGTGGCGGAACCAAACCACATTTGAATGTGGATTGTCTGAGGATTCAGCGCGAACCTGCCTCTGTCGCGGCTCCACTGTACAATAGCGATCAGCGTTGAGAGCACAGCGGCATAAGCGCTGAGGGTTAGAATACCCCAGCTGTGAAGTAGGTCTGGTATGCTCATGGTGAGGGACACCCCTTTGTCAGCAGATCCGGCAAGCCGAGGTAGCTGTTCCCGAGTGCCGGGTCCGAACCCCATGTAACCGCCCATCCGGTGACGAGAAAACCAAACAAGAACCAGCGCAGAGGTGTGAACGGCATTCTCACCGCTGTCCATGCGTGCGCCGCTCTTAAACTCGTGCATTCCGGGCTGGAGACCAGCTTCTGCGATGGCTTTGTTCACGACCGGCGTCAGATCGCTCTGCGAATAAACCCACGCGCCGAGGATAAACCCGGCGCGATCATGTATGCTCTCGTCAAAATAGAAGAATCCTATTCCTCAACCACCGATTACAAGCCTAACGAGATGCGCGCCGCCTGCGGGTATGGTTGGCCTCTCTGTCGTTCTGCAGTTCCGTGAACAGTCATCGGATTTCGTCAGGAATTGGGGCCTTCGCGCGCTCGAATCCTGATTCCTCTCACGGAGAGCTCTTCTGTTGCTTATCCTGCTTCCTTTTTGCCTCTTGATCCTGTTTGCTTACCTTCTGTTTCTGACTCTTGTTCTTGTCCTTTTTCCCGCCTTTGTCTCCCATTGTGTGACTCCTTTCCGTTTGCTACTTACCGTTTCGCCGTGAGGGGTGTAGCCGCACGGCCGATTCTGGCACTGGCTATCTTCATGGTGCTGAACGGCCAACCATGTATTATACAGAACTGTGAAAAATATTACACTGACCGACCCTCGCAGTATATCACAGTTTCATTCCCAAAACGCCTCGTCTCAACTCCCTCATTCGCTTGAGATATACAGCAGTCTTTGCTTGCTGTATATCTATATATGCTACGGGGCTCCGTTAATCAGATAAACGTAGCGGGCGCGAGACTTCGGCTTCCCTCCGGCGTCTCGAGTGTGTACCGCGTTCCCACGACTGCGCACAGAACAAGAAAGAGCAAGGCCGGCTATCATAGACGGCCCTCACTCAGCTTGATGTTACTTCTTCTCTCCTGGCACACCTATTCCCTAACGTTCCACCTTTGTTTCCCACGCGCTCTCGCGGACCGACGTGCTTCTCGGTGTAGGCATAGGCAGGCTTGTTGACCTAGTTTTCCAGCTGAGGGCATTCCAGCAAGCAGCAAGGGGCCGCGCCTTGGTTCACCCATTCTCTGCGGGCCGCAAGAGCCTGATCGGGAACGCGTGGAGGCAGTGAGATGTGATACCGACTGAAGTGTGCCTTGCCGTCATCCGAGTACTCTTGCGGAGAGAGGGTCTTCGGCAATAGAAGCAGTTTGGCGACAAACTAATCGGGGGGGGATCTACATTCTCCCCCCCCAATTAGTTGTCATCTGAAATGGCCAGCTGTCAATACTGACGCGATGTTACTTACCGGAGATCTTAGTATCTCCGATAACCCCCGCTGTCTCTATCTCCTCTGTCTCTCTGCGGCTTCGCCTCGTCAACTTTCAGGTTGCGGCCTTTGAAATCCGTGGAATCCAAACCTTCCTTCGCCTTCTCGGCCTCGGCAACGCTTGACATCTCCACAAATGCAAATCCCTTACCTTCGATTACGTTGACTTGCTTCACCACACCGTAGGTGGAAAATAACTGTTCCAGTTCGCTGCTGGTTACAGAGTAACCAAGATTTCCTACATAAAGCTTGCTAACTTGCATTCTAGTCTCCTGTTCTTGAGTGTCTCTTCAGTTCAATAATGTATGTCTCGGAGGGAGAAGCAAAATAGCAATTTGAACCGACCAAATGGCAACATTACTACTCTCCAGAGAATTGCATTGAGAACTGTGTTCAGAAACGTGTTTCAGATGAATCGATCGATTTTCCTTGCCACCTCCAATAGTTACTAGCCATTTCGTGTGAAAGAATCTCGTGAGATACACTTTGTCTTTAGGTTTTGAATCAGAGGGGGCTGAATGAGTGAACCACGAAGGCGGATGACAGATGGGCACTTGCTGCAGGCTATCGTCCTTCTTATGGAGGCTGACTCAACCTATCTCTTACGTCGCTTTGCCAGCTCGGAAAAGCTCTCAGAGCTGCCAGCAACCCTCGATTAGGGGTTGAAGTCATACTGCCTCAGGCTAACATGATTGTCAACTGCCAATTCCCCTTAGGTTTTTGATCTCAAAATGGTCCGTCTCTTCCCGTGTTCAGACCTTGTGAACGGAGTTTCAACGGAGCTAGCCAACATACTACAGAGAGATGCAGCACAATCAAGGTGAAAGCTTGACGATACCCCACAGCCCTCGTCTCCATGCATGGTTGGTCAGCATCCTTGGCGTTGCGGCTACCATTCTGACTATACATCTAATCCATAGTCGGAGGGTTCGTTATCTGCGCCGCAAAGCCACTCAAGAATGACGCGAATACTGCCAGTGGCGAGGGCAATGCTCGAGTCCGCCGCGCCGTAATACAGGTTGAGGGTGTCGCCATCAGCGGCGATAGTGTAGCCACAAGGAAAGACAACATTGTCCACATCACCGTGTCGCTCGTACGGTTCTTCAGGGCCGAAGACCCACTCGTCGCCGCGCTTCAGGCAACGTTCAGGTGTTTCCAAATCAAACAGAGCGAGCCCAAGTCGGTAAACACCACCAGCACTTGTCTGCCGCACACCATGGTAAATCACCAGCCAACCCTGCTGGGTTTCGATGGGTGGTGCCGAGAGACCGATTTTGTTCGCATCCCACCATCCACCACGCCGGGCTTCCAGCATAATCTTGTGGCTGCCCCAGTGCCGCAGGTCGGGCGAATAGGACATCCACATGTGTGCCCTTGGAGAACTGACCGGACGATGGATCAAGGCCCAGTTGCCACCAATACGATGAGGCAACATGGCTGCGTTTTTGTCTTCCGGTGGCATGATCACCCCATACCGCTCAAAGTGGCGGAAATCTTCCGTGAACGCCAATGCCACACCGGGCCCGTCGCGCGTGTAGACGATATAGACAACGGCATACTTCCCTAATTCGGGGATGTGGGTGATGCGCGGGTCTTCAATGCCCCACAATTCTTCCGGGAAGTGCTCGGGGTCAGGCAACAAAGTGGGTTGTGGGTCAATCTGCCAGCTATCCACACCATTGGCGGAGCGGGCAACGCAGAAGTGGGAATGGCCGCGCCGATCTTCCACGCGGCACAACAGCAGGGTGGTTCCATCCGGTGTCAACGTAGCGCCGGGGTTAAACACGCTAGTGGCCGGATAGGGCCAATCGGCGGCAGTCAAGATAGGATTGGACTTATGCCGACGAAAAAGCTCGGAGCAACGATGGCTCATCTTGAGATCGTGCCTCCATAGATAGAACTGTATTCTCAGCCAGACGCAATTCCAGCAGGGCCTGAAGAAAAGCTAGTGTAGATTCCGCGCCCTGATTCTCGTTCGGACGGTCGGGATGGAGACCGTCACGGCAACCACCCGTTGTCGGATCGTAGACAGGCAGGTTCAGGTCGTTACGCCCAAGGAACCACTCAAAGGCGCATCGGGCTTCCTTGCGCCAACTCCTGTCACCTGTGACCTGGTAGGCTTCGAGACAGGCGGAGACCGTAGCTTGCGCCTCCACCGGCTGTTGATCGAACCGGGCACGCTCACCGCTCCGCCGATAAAAGCCGTTGGATCCGATGGGGACGAAATGCCCCCCTTCCTTGTCAGCGCGCTGTAAGTTGGCCAGCCAACGGAGCGATTCCAGTCCGGCTTCGGTCATGGCGTCATTCGCCATTGATTGGCCGCACATCAGCAATGCATGGGGCAGCGCGGCGTTACAATAGGTCAGCCCTTCTTCGTACCAGCACCATTCATCCGAGCGGTGGCTTTGATACAACCTCAATAGCCGCCCTGCCAATTCCTCCCTCACCTGGCTGGCCCGGCGGTCACCTGCAAACCGCCGGAGATACTCATGGATACCGATGAGCGAGAAAGCCCAGGCCCGCACGCCAGTCGTGTCGAGGATGGCGGGCAAGGCCTGCTCAAACAGTCGGCCTGCCATGCTATGCAAGCTTGTCGTGTTAGAGCGACCCAAAACGGTGCCCAAAGCCCACAACGCGCGGCCGTGACTGTCATCTGAACCGCCATCCTCCAGCCAGTAGCGCTGGTAATCCATAAGATTGCGAAAGCGTCTGGTCTCAGTATGGAAGGCATACCAGATGAAGGCCAGATAACGGGAACCTAGTTCCAAAGCCTCGCTGTTACCCAATTCCTCTAGAAGCGCGCTCACCATCACTGCGCGTGCATTATCGCCAGTAGTGTACCCCTCGCGATAGTTAGGCACCGTGAAAAGGGCACGTTGCAGCACACCGGTCTCGTCCGTCATATGATGTAAGTGATCGAGTTTGAGGGGAGGCAATTCGCCCGGGCGTTTGTCGAGGGGTTTGACCGCGAAGCCCGTGGGAGTGAAATGCCGGCGTTCTGCTTTCGCACGTTCAAAGCTCTCCATGTAGCGGCGCGCCACCTGCGGCCAGATCATGCCTCGTCCAAACAGATAGGCCCGCTTGCGCATGGCATGGCGCTTGGCCTCATTATCCAACAGATAAATCACTTGCTCGGCCAACGACATAGGATCACGAAACGGCACCAGTACTCCCCGTTCTTCGGCCAGCATTTCTTCCGCATACCAATATGGTGTCGAAATCACGGCCCTGCCCGCCCCTATGGTGTAGGCCAGTGTGCCCGAAGTGATCTGCGCCGCGTTGAGATAAGGCGTGATGTAGATGTCCGCTGTGCTGATGAACTCGACAAGTTCCTCCAAACTGACAAATCTGTTGTAGAAGATCACCTGACCTTCCACGCCTTTCTCCTGCGCCAGCCACTGCAGGGACAGCCGGTACGTTTCGCCGTCCTGTCGCATAACTTGCGGATGGGTCGCACCGAGGATGATGTACACTACATTTGGATGCTTGGCCAAAATGGTTGGCAGGGCGGCGATAACATTCTCGATCCCCTTATTCGGTGAGAGCAAACCGAAGCTGAGCAAAACGATCTTGCCCTCGGCTCCAAACAGGTCTTTGTGAAAACTCGGATCCACAAATGGCACATCGGGGATGCCGTGCGGGATCAGATCAGTCTTCTGCGGCAGCACACCATAGACCTCCTGCAGGAATTCTGCGCCGCGCTTACTCATGACGACCAACCGATCGGACAGGGCCGCAACTTCTTCCAGCACGCGGCGTTGATCCGGGTCAGGGTCGCGCAGAATGGTGTGTAAGGTCGTGACGATGGGCATACGCAATTCACGCAAAAGGGCCAGGATGTGACTGCCCGCCCGTCCACCGAAGATGCCATATTCGTGTTGTAGGCATACGAGGGATACGTTGTTGATATTCAGGAAGTCGGCGGCACGACGGTACGAATCGACGTCCTTCTCCGTCAGTTCAAATCTAACGCGGGGCGGGTAGACGTAGCCAGCCTCGAGATCGTTGACGGGCAGGGCAATGCACGTTGTTCCGCCATATTCGCCGGCGATGGCTTCACACAAGTCCGTGGTGAATGTGGCGATGCCGCACTGGCGCGGCAGGTAGTTGCCGATGAACGCAATGCGGTTGATGGTTGAATTGGTTGCGCTTTGTTCCATGCCGAACATCTCCTTCCACGACTCCCCCCTGAATTACCTCTTGCCCATGAACGCAGAGAGGCGGCTACCCTAGTGACCGCCTCCGGCATGTCCGGACGAGAATGGGGCCGGGTGTTCTCGATATGGATGTCAAGTCGCCAGTAATCACATCGTCAATCAATATGCCAGACGGTTAGGATTGGGCCTGGCTGCGTTTCTCGCTTAACTTGCAAGGCGATTGCGAGGTTGGGGGTCGCCATGAATTGTGGCGAGCAGGCTAACTTGAATTATCCTCAACTAGATGATCTGACGCGGTGACTGAATCCAGCAGCATAGGTAAAGCCACCTATCAGCTGCATTCGCCTGATGCACCGCGCATCATATCACCAAAGTATCGCCAACGCAAGCGAAAACGCCCGTGAAGCGCTCTAGGATCAAATGGCAAGGGTCCGACCTATGTCAGACCCCTCAAAGCGAGTAATTGTTAACTGCGCGACACCGTTACAGGCTTAGCACCGTAGTGCGGTCTCGGCCTTCTCAGCTCTACCCGCTTAGCATACACCCCCATCGTTTGCCCCAAGTTCGGACCGGACCTCCGGCAAGCTTGGACTTTTCCACTGCGTGGGTTTAATCTCCCGTGCACAGTGTGCCTCGGCAGACCATCCTCCATACAGAACCCTCGGGCAAAATAGCAAGAGGGACCGGAGTGTGACCGGCCCCTCGCTACAGCAACCTTGGCCCCCCTCGTCTGCAGCCTGCATGGCAAGAGGGGCGTGCGCTTGGCTACGACACTGACGCTGAATCATTCTCCATAGGATTCAATGGCTTCCTCGAGCGCACGGCGAATCGGTGCGTATCGAATTCCCAGTTCCCTCTCGGCCTTACTACCGTCGACTAGGGGAGCTTCTTTCATTGTCCTAATCTGATCGAGGGACATTCCCCAGGCGGGCGGCTTCTTGGTCAACCTAGACAACGTTGTCAGAAGACCCGCCATTGCAACAGCGAGCGCGTCCGGAAGGCTCAGTTTTGGCAGCGGCACGCCGGAGATCTCGCTAATCATCGCGTTGATCTCACCAAAGGTCAGGTTCTCACTGACCAGCAGGTACCTCTCTCCCATGTTATCCCGCTTCTCCGCAGCTCTTGTGATTGCTTCTGCAACATCGGCCACGTGAACAAAGGGGAACGACGCACTACGCAGAACCGTCGCGGGCATTCGGCGATGAATCAAGTCCTGAACGTACTGACCAGAGGGCTTCTGATCTCCAGGCCCTAGAACCGCACCAGGATAGACCACCACGAGCGGAAGTCCTTTCTTTTCGCGAAGATGCCAAGCAACGATGTCGCCATCGAACTTGGTCCGGGCATACTCGCTAGACCGAACAGGCCCAACTGCCGTGTCTTCGGTCACAGGGCTCTTCGCCGGCTTCCCGTAAACAGCAACGGAGCTTACGTGAACCACCTTGGAAACGCCGGCTTCGAGTGCGCTCTCCATGACATTCCGGGTACCGCCAACGTTGACATTTCTGTAGTCTCGAGGGTTGGCCGTCCAGAAAGAGTAAGCGGCCGCTGCATTGATTACGCAATCACAGCCCGTCATGCCTTTGAATAGAGATGCCCTGTCGGTGATGTCCCCGCGGACGATCCGAACGCCAAGTTCCTCTAGAACGCTCGTGTTGCTCGATGGCCGCGCTAGGCAGCGCAACTCGTGTCCCTTCCCTACGCAGTGCCTGACCACGTGGGTTCCCATGAAGCCCGTTCCGCCCGTCACAAATATCTTCGTGTGTCACCTCCTGCGGAATCTCGCAGTATGCAAGCTCTCGACGCAGAGAGAACATAGCTCTCACTTCACCTCACAACACTAATTCCAACGCTTCTGTTTTGGCAGACGTTGCAACTAGGCTGACAGTGCGGCATTATATCACACCGGTGCGGTACCACCAAACCTGAGCTTGGCAATCCTCGACCTTCTCAGCTGCAACCTCCTCACATGAAACCCCATCGTTTGCCCCAAGTTCGGACCGGACCTCCGGCAAACTCGCAATCAGGACTGCCAGATCGGCACGACACGCGTCACTCAAAGTGCTTGACGCGCGTACCCAAAACGGGTACGTTCGTACCCGAAATGGGTACAACAACGGCAATCGACAGTCTCTCTGCAGTCCTCTTCGGAAAAGCCCGACGAGCGCTCTTGTCTTTGCTTTTCACTCATGTTGACCAACTCTACTACATCCGACAGATTGTGCGCATTGCCGGAGTCGGCCAGGGAGCAGTCCAGCGAGAGCTTACGCAGCTCACTCGCGGCGGCATCGTGACGCGAATTGCTCGTGGAAGGCAGGTTTACTACCAAGCGAATCGGCAATGTCCCATTTTTCAGGAATTGCGTTCCATCGTGGTGAAGACGGCGGGCCTAGGGGATTTCCTGAGATGCGCTCTTGAGCCTCTGGTTTCCAAGATCAAGATTGCTTTTGTGTATGGTTCGATGGCGTCAGCGAAGGAGCGCAACAGTAGTGACGTGGACATCCTTATCGTGGGTAATGTGTCGTTCGGCGACATCGTGTCTCTGCTGGGTCCTTTGCAGGAGACCTTGGGGCGAGAGATCAATCCTTCCGTCTACTCTCGCGCCGAATTCCGACGAAAGCTCTCTCAGCACAACCACTTCTTGCGTAGTGTCACCAATGGGGAGAAGCTCTTTATTATAGGAGATGAACGTGACCTTGCGAGAGTGGCTAGATAACGGCTGGCTTGTTGAACACAAGACGAGCCCCGAGGAGATAGCCAATCTACTCGGCCTAGCTGATCGCGACCTGGCAAACTGCCGAGCGCTCGGCCTGAGTCGGACTGGCTGCTGACCATTGCATACAACGCCGCGTTGCAGGTCGCCACTGCCGCACTGGCCGCTGCAGGCTACAGAGCCGCACGAGATTCACATCACTATCGCGTCATTCAGTCATTGGTTTACACGATCGGTGCTGATCCGAGTTTGGTCCTCCAGCTGGATCAGTTCCGGAAGAAGAGAAACGTATCTGCCTACGACCGAGCAGGTGCGGTGTCCGAGCGAGAAGCCAAGGAGATGATTACTCTTGCTAACCGAATGCGGCAAGATGTCCGGGACTGGCTTCAGGCAAAACACCCGGAATTGATGAAAGGCAAGTAAAAGGACGCTGCCGGATCGCTCCTGCCTCCCACGCTCCCGGGGGCCTCAAAAACGCACGCTCCTAACCCACACTCTCCTCAGTGTCGGTACGTTGACGATACGGACCTCCGGCATGGCAACGTAGGGCCCAGACCCACCTCAAAATCGAGGCCTCAACTGGACCAGTTTTCGGGGGGGACGTCACCTAAGGCCTGTGTGGTCTGCTAGCGCCCAACATGTAGTATCCGGAACTGTGTAACATATTGCACCAACTTATCCTTGCAGTACATCACAGTTTCATTCCCAAAACGCCTCGTCCCAACTGCCTCACTTGCTGTCTATCTAGAATTGCAGTGGCGCGAGACTGCGGCCCTCCAGCGTCGTGAGCGTGAACACCGTTCCCACCACTGTGCACCGCGTTCACAGCACACAGAGTCATAGTGCTATAGTCATGCGTCCGGCACTTACTTCTTCTTCAGAAGGGTCAAGCCTTCATCTATTATTGTCTGCAAGGGATATGAAAGATCGTCAACTGTCATCGACATAGTGGTCTGGCTGACATAGCCGCTACGCGCAAACGCTCCTTGGTTCGTTCCGCTATGGTAGAAGCCTATGGTAAAACCGCCCTTAGTGCAGTACATAACTTCTGTGTAAGGATCCCTAGAAGTTCCTTCCCATTCGCTCGCTAAGTTTGTCATATATGTAATGGCAGCGGAGAGCCTTTCAAGCTCATCCAAGTCCAAGAAGGAAACATCTGAGTGTTCATAACTCCCAGCTTCTGTGATTTCAACATGCAGGCCTCTCAAGCTCTGAGCTTCCACACCGGGTTGATCCACAATCAATGCATCGAATGCAATCTTGCCCAATCCGCTGACCTCTCCGAGAGAATAAGAGTCCTTGACAATCAGATTGCCTTTCTTGGCGAGGAAGGCTTCCATCCTCGTTGCAGGCTCTCTTGGGGCGACTTCCCTCTTAGCCTGTCCAAAAACTGCCGTACGTGGAAAGAGGAGCGAACACAGAACCCCTGCTATTAAGAACCATCTGAACATCACAGCCTCCTTTTGATTCTCGTGGATGCCATTCCCACCACTGTGCACCGCATTCACAGCTGCGAAGCCAGCGTTTAACGCAAAAAGCGCCATCTTCCGCGTGGCCACGAAGTCGCCTGCGTCGAGGCGGTAACTGGTGCGAATCTAGCTTACTCGCCCGCTAGTATTCAAACACCGCTTATTGCCGCGAGTTGCTGACGAACAGCCTGTTTGATGAAGATTCTGATACAGCCCTCCCTTGTGCATCCGTAACAACAAAGTTGCTTTCACAAGGGTTGGACAATAGAAACTCGAGGACCATTTTCATCTGCGGTCCACGTTGACCTTCTAAGGGGCCGTGCATCCTCAGTGTGCCGTGTGGACTACTGATCCTCAGTGGCCAAGAACCAAAGCGACAATAGGAAGTAATGTCGATTGCCTGAGTGCAAGGGGCGTTGGCACATTCACCTTGAAACGTCTGTTTGAATTCACGCACGCAAGTGTCGCCAAAATTGAAATTCACTGGACGATCGTACGGGGCAAAACTATATCGTGCATTGACCCTCCACCGTGCTTCACGAACTCGACACTCCGGAATATTCAAAGTGTAGGAGAGGGCGAACTCATTGATAACGATCCTCTTGTAGATATTGCTTCTGGCATCAAACACTACAGAATTTGAGTCCCAGCATCCTTCTTCGTCGCACGGCGGGAAAGTACCACCGCTTCCTCCTTTGATGTCTGCGTACACTGTGGAATAGGATGAGTAGAAAGCATCTATGTCAGCTATTCTCCCGATTGGAGCAAAGGCATAGATTCTCAATGCTCCTGCCAGATTGACGATCGCGCTATCCCCCCTAGCTCCAACCGATGGCCATATCAGACAGGAATCCTGAAGGAGCACATTCTTGTTTTTGTCTCGAGCCCACCCCTGGATCTGTCTCATTGTGTAGTAGCTAATGGCTCCGACTTTTACCGCCACAGCTGCCATCGACTGCCTTGGCCGATAGCCTTCCACAGGATGACTGGCTGAGGAAGCGGTAGGCACTTGAGCAAGTGCCTGACTCTTCGCCTCGGTGGAGCATGAAAGCACTAGCATGATGCCCAGCATGAAGAAGTACACGAATCTCCCGGTCATTGTTGGTCTCCTTCCTTGTTCTACTGAACGACATAACTCTTTCCCGGACCCGAGATCGCCGGCCGCTACGTTCAAAATAAGTCTGTCGGTTCTTCTGTATATGGCAAAACCGCATCGCCGAGAATCAACCACCTCCTTACAGTATGCAACCTTCACTCAGGCAGACAGGATGCGATCCTGCCAACAGAGAACAGTATACCAACCGTCCTCGGTTGAAGAATTGTGACATGGGTTGCAGTGTCCTCAATTGACTTGCGTATCAACGCTCACTTTCAGTTAGCCGCAGCTACGATTTGAATCAGGCTACTAATTGTGAGCAAAGCCACTGACTCTGAAGGTTGCTGCGAAGAATGCTTCACACAAAGGTGAATGGCAACGAGTGGAACACACGGTCAATTACTGTTCTCAAATCATGTACCGCGCACTATATCACCAAAGTATCGCTAAGGTAAGCGAAAACGCCTGCTGGCTTAGAACCTCGGAAACGGCGAGTACCTGTAGGCCCTCACTGTGGCACATCTGGTCGCTCTACCTTACCCCATGCCCTATCGGCGGCCCTCGAACACAAACTACACCCAGCACCACCCGTCGCCAGCAGCAAGATGGCGTGATCGCGCACGACATGGAGCACGCTATTCGCGTAGCTTGGGGCCAATCGAGTCCCCGAGGTCGTAGTACTCCTTCATGACCGTCGTATCTTCACGAAACGTCAAAGCCAGTCTGTACATGACGTCCGCAGACTCTGAGAGATTCCCGTATTTCATCGCCCTCTCGTAGGAGGCCACCGCGGAATCCAGCTCACCGAACGCGAAGTACCGATCCCCCGCCCGTTCGTATCGCAGGCGCGATTGACGGGGTTGATACCAGAACGCGCAGACAGAAACGACGATCAGCAGCAGCACCCCCGCCAAAACGGCTCGACGCCTCCGGTTCGCGAGTATCGTTCGGCATTTCGATAACGTCTTTTCGAGCATACCAAGCACTCCTCTTCCAAATCTTGTGCAAAAACCTAGGTCGTCTGTCGATAGAAACAGCGTCCCCTTTTCCGCCCGGCTGGGACAACGATCGTCTACCGCGACGCTCATCTTGAAGAACCCCCACGGATATCCGCCGGCCGGTTGAGCGGCTTCTCCGTGGCCGGTCTTAAGTGACCGCTGACACAGCCGCCGATTACTTCATCACGTGCCGAAGGTCAAGAGAGTTCGCAGGAATCCCGAGCACTCCAAGCCCATTATCAGTTCGCGGGTTGCAGATCACCGACAGTCCGCAGTCCTCCTCGGCGGCAGTGCCTTACCCGTATAACAGACGAACTCATAGGAAGCGAGTAGTCTGGTTTAGGCTCTCCACGCGGAGCTGTAACACGGCCACACCGTTAGACGCTCACTTCGCTTTCCAAGATGCATCCACCTGCTGCGCATTTTGGACTTCGTTATTGATCAATGCCAATTTGCCAAAGACGCTTCGGCGATATTCCGCGACCATATTATTTTGCAGTTCGCAGCGCCAACGCCGCCAAGATCTATATTGCCTTTCCCTCGCGTGATGAACTCAAGCCTGAAGTATTGCCCTGGGCAGGCTGCCCATTCAAGGCTATGTTGTCCGGCAGCCAAGTCCAATGAAACGCTCCCGCCGGGTTTGCGGAGATATGGATATTCGTAATTAACTCCACGCACCAACACCCTAGAACCTACACAGCCCGGACCATTAATGTATGCGACCCTTGCGTTCTCTACTCTCGTGTTAATAGGTATTTGAAGGATAACGCCTTGCCCTCTCGACGTAAGAATAACAGACTGATATCTGAAATCGCCGGTGTAGTATTCTGCATTTTCATAAAGCGTCTTCGCAAAGGCAAGAGACGGATATGTCCTCCCTGGTTCTGTTGTAGGAAAATCTGGACGAATATCCGATATCAGTTGCAGCACTCGCTCCAGTTTTGTCTCAAGCACATCTTTGTCACCAAGAGTCGCTATTTGCGAGCGGCATACAACAAGGACGTTTCCCGTATCTTCGACAATGGCTTGGTACTCGCGATCCAAAGCAAATCGCAGAGCGTGTGGTGAGCTACGAATTATCGCGTATTGCCTTTCCTGCGCATGATGCTGCAACACCCGAAGATCGATAGTAGCTGCGGTAGTGGCAGAGGACCCAACCATGACACGAGTAGACACAGCCGACTGAAAGGTTATAGTTGTATCGGGTTCTCTTTCGGGTCGCATCCCCTCGTTGATTTGCGCCTGTGGATGAGCACATCCAAGCACCGAAGCGAATGAAACCAGGAGGAGCAAGAAGAAGGCGATCCTTATCGCAGGAAAGCCTGAAGGTCCAAATGAGTTGCTCCAAGTTTTGCCTGACATTCCAAACCCCCTTTATATCTGCACAAGCATGCCTGCATCTCGGAAGGATGACGTAGAGAACAGATTCGAGGGCTCTCCCACGGGGGTGAATGACAGCGCTGAGTCTTTCTATGGCAGGTTGAATGAATCCTGTCCATTGTAATCCCCTGATCTACATTTGGCTGTCCAACGACGGCTTATGCCGTTTCTGGATGACTACCTCAGGACAACATATCACCAAAGTATCGCTAACGCAAGCGAAGACGACGTCGCGCGCTATAGCCACGCAATCGGCGAGTACCGTTCGGTCCTCACTGTCAACCGGACCAAGACAGCCTTGCGAGTCTTCTTCCGCTTCCTCAATGATGCTGGTTATCTCAGCGACAATCCGGCAAGGCTCATCCGTTCGACGCCGACTGACAGGAGAATACCAAGCTACTTGTCTATCGACGAAGCGAAGAGATTGCTCGGCACAATTGCCAACTCTGACAGCGCCATTGCCAAAAGAGACCACGCGACGTTCTCGCTCCTTCTCGGCACCGGCATCAGGCTCGGCTCGCTCGTCGGCCTGAACGCCAGTGACGTCAACATCGCTCAAGGGACCATCACAATCAGAGCAAAAGGCGGACGGGAGGAAACCGTGTTCCTTAACCAGCAACTCTGCCGACTGCTCAGGCAGCACATCGATGCTTCGGCTACAGGCGATGGACGTCCGCTCTTCCGTTCCCGCAACGGCGGCAGGCTTGGGCCACGCCAGGTCCAGCTGAGGCTTCGCCACTGGCTTGAAGTGACTGGCATCACAAAGCCACTCTCAGTTCACTCGCTGCGTCGCACCTTTGCCGCAAGACTGTACTCTAAGACTGGCGACCTGCATTTGGTACAGCGTGCCCTCGGACACAGGCACATCACAACCACCGAAATTTACGTCAAGGTCGAGGACAACGCACTCAGAAAGGCGCTTGCAAACATGTGACACTCAGAGGGGCTGTTTTCTTTGCCAGTTCCAGCATCCCATAATCGGCACTATACGAAGCTGGGCTTAACGGGGCTGGTCGCGCCAGGTGACTGAGAGATATTCGCCTCTTGAGATGGAGTAGATATGTGATAGTGATTTTCGCTTGTGTTAGCGATACTCTGGTGATATAGTACGGCCGTGAGTCAATTGAAAGTGACTCAGCACATCGGATCTCTGACTTTGATAATGGCGGATGCACCAATGTTTCGTGGCCCTGCACGATTCGTGCGTCTGCAGAGGAGGTTGAGCCCTGCCGGGTTTGCGGTGGGGCTTTTCTGTCTGGTTGGAGGTGGACGAGCTCATCTCGACTGATTCCCGAGTGTCTCGGTCGAGGTTTGCTTCGGGTCGGGAGCCATGGATTTCCCTTGGTAGTAGGAGGTGTGCCGATGAGACAAAAGCTAGTGGGTCTTCTCATCCTGCTCGTCGGGATTACGATGACAGCGGCTGTTGCTGGAGCCAAGGAGATCGAGAGACGGGTGCCCATCATCGACGATGGAACCAGTATGCTTCCGGTAGGTCGCGTGTACGGCGTGAACGCGGCCATGCAGGGTACGGACACGTTCTACTATGGTGGAACGGTCATATCCGGTGGTGATACTCTCGCTGCCGCGCCTAGTGCTGCTGGCTGGGCGAACCGGAAGATGTGGTCGTGGAGCCCCAGCGGTTTTAACGGCACTCCGCACAGCGGCCTCAATATGGACGGCTGGCGCGGCGTGGACCGAACGGATCAGGTGGAAGACTACATGCACGTTGCGAGCAGCACGAGCACCGATCCCTATTACAACATTGGGGATTGCGTGATTGCCGGCTACAAGTCTCTGTTCTGCGGTATGACAAACCAACAATGTGTCGATCTCTATTTCAGTGATGTCTCTGGCACTGGCTACGCCAACGACATGTACCAGATCGTTGTCACACCGACTTACGCCTACAATGCTGACGATACGATCACTCTTGCTTATGCATACCATAACGAGACTGAGGCTGGTCATGACTACAGCTATGTAATATTACAGAGTTATGACAGCGACGCCGCTACGTGGACCGACTACTACACCTTGGGCACGTACGACGACGTGGTGAACGGTACGGACAGCATAGACGTTGCTTCGTACATGGCGGGGTTGTCTCCACCGGTCAATTTCCGCATCGCGTTCAAGTTTGACTCGGACGATGGGTACTCGGACGAGGATGGCCACTATCCAACCGAGTGTGGTGGTCTGGAGATCGACAACTATGTGCTCACCATCAACTCGACGCCTGTGGAAAGCGAGGACTTTGAGTCCGTCGCTGACGGTAGTTTGCCGACTGGGTGGGAGCATTACTATGCCGGTTGCGGCGACTATGCTCACGTGACGCACGTCAACGATCTGCCCGTTCTATTGAGCCAGGATGTTTGCTACACCTGGATTGGCCCATCGTGGTGCGAGATGGCGGACAGTGTGTTGGTGTTTTACGATGAGAACAACCTTTCGTACGCGCATCCGCTCCGTCAGGACAACTATGCGTATTCGCCGGTGATTGATTTTTCGGCGCATCCTGGTCTGCCTGGCAAGCTGTTCAGCTGTGAGAGGTTTGGGTATTCGCCGCTCGTCATGTACATCTTCTTCTACTACGAGTGCAGGTATGCGCCTGCGTCCGAGTCAGGTGGATGGAGTGGCTGGTTGAGCGACGGTTACGTTTACTACACGAGTGAGACAGCAGCGTGTCGTCCGTTGACCTACGACGTATCGACGTTGATACCGCCGACAGCGGAGAAGGCACAGATTGCATACGGCGTTATCAACCTTTGCGATGAGGATCCGTGGGGATACGGAGACTGTTCGTACACTTGTAACGCGACGCCGTACTTTGACAATATGTCGTTTGGTTTGTACGGGTCCGACGTTGCTCCGTACATCAGCATGAGAGAGCTGGATTATTTCCAGGATCAATTCTCAGAAGATGGAACGCTTAACCCGGCGAGCACTGCTGACACGAGAATAGCGAGTTATTTGGGTGACCTCAATCCGCCGGTCTTTGGCGACACGATGGTGTGCCGTGGTGGTGCGGATGACATGCAGGTGTGGTTGACCTTCCGTATGGCGAAGGTAAGCCCGCTGCAGCCTACCACCAACGCGTTCTTCACCACGTGGTTCCCGACAGCGACTACTGGTGCATGGCAAGAGGCCAGGATGGATACGGCTGCGATTACCGCTCTCTCCGGCACGGAGACCCGTAGTGTTCCCGGCATCTGGATGACCTGCTTCCACGAGAGCGATCCTATCAGGCTTGCGAACGGTTTGGCGGAAGGTACGGAGATACTTCCGAACAACTTGTTTGTGCCTGGTACGAGGGTTGAATATTTCCTCAAGGCTCGTTACACGGGATCGAGCTACTGGTTCTTGCTACCTGACACGACTGGTGGAGTTTCGGAGGAGTTTGAGATTCTGCCGATGATGAGGGACGTCGGTGAGGGTGGCGTGGAGTGGCCGTGCTTGATAGTTGCAGATCATTTTGGTCAGAGAGGCAACTGGGGTCTGAGGAACTCTGACAGAATTGCTCAGCACCTGGCAGCCAACGATTACGAGTACGACATGTTCAACAAGCTGGGTCCTACGAGTGACTTGAGGAATGGTATTGCTCGTTGGGCGGCTAACACCGGCCAGATTGGTGGGCCTGGGACTTACAAGTACAACTGGGGTCCTGGCGCGACGCCAGAGCAGCTCCGGGGCTACACTCACTGCATGTTGAACGCGGGTTCGCAGTACTACCACAGCATGTATGAGCAGGACGTTGACCTGATCAACAGCTGGTTGGTCAGTTACTCATGCTATGACTTTCCTAGGTTCTTCTGGTTGAGTGGTAATGCGGCTGCGAGATGGTTGCACAACCAATCTACTGCCAGTAGGACGTTCCTGAACAGCGTTCTGGGCACTCAGTACGTGACCAGCAACTATGCGTCGAACACGAATGACTACACTTACTGTCTGCCCATCAGAGGGTTGGCAGGTTCGTTGCCCGACACGACGTTGTTTGTGGCTCGTTCGAACGGGTGTTTGAACACGTTCAACTGCATCACGAGCATCAACACTGGTATTAAGGAGAGAAAGTTCGACTCGTCTGCGACGGCCAGGTACGCGGCAGTCAGCAACAACGTTGCGACTAATGATGGTACACACTACAAGTCGTTGGTAGAGGGTTACGACAACTGCTTCGTCAGGACTGACGGTTCCCTCGGCTATCCTGCTTGCGGAAACGACAACGTGCTGACTGGCTGGTTTGCCAGCGTGTTGGGTTGGGGCAACTACGCCCCCAATCTGCTTTGCAATGAATGTGACCCGTACATTCCGTATCCCCCCTATTGCACCGTGCAATGGGAGAATCTTGTGAACGACGATAAGGCGTTTGTCTGCCCAACGGCTTCTTCGGAAACAAGCTCCATTCATGTGGTCGTCCGAAATCGGTTTGGCCGGCCTTTGTCTTTACCCGTCACCGCGACCTTCAACTCCAGTTGTGACATGAAGCTCTGTCGAGAGGTCTATGCTTGGTCCGACCATTCGGGTGAGGCAACCCTAGTTATCCCTGCCGGTTTGGACAGAAGTGATCAAACTGAGTGCTGTTCCATCAGGACGAGGGTAACATGTTTCCAAATGCCACTCTTCGACGACACGAGACTGTGGTTGTCGCCGGACCTAAACGCCGATGGCACTGTAGACGCTCTTGACGCGGCTATTCTCTCTTCTGACATATCGACAAGCGCTTGCAGATCTGACTTCAACTGTGATGGTCTGGTTGATAGTCTGGATTCGGCCATCTTTGGGTGCCACGTGGGACACACGTGTACGGGAGTGGTCGGCATAGACAAGGGGCTCACGGGCGTACCGCTTGTAACCGCGATGGCGCAGAACTACCCCAATCCGTTCAATCCTGTGACCGAGATCAAGTTCTCGCTCGCGAAGCCGGGGAGAGTGGTCGTGCGGATATACGATATCGTGGGTCGCCCGGTTCGCACCCTCATCGATTCTTGGCGAGAGTCCGGCGTGTACAGCGTGCTCTGGGATGGGCGGGCGGATGACGGCGTGGCACTGCCTTCCGGCGTCTATTTCTGCTCGATCAAAGCAGGCGACTTCGCGGCCAGCCGGAAGATGGTGATGCTGAGGTAACTGGACCTACGAACCAGACACAATCGAGGGGCTGGTCGAGTGCCGGTCCCTCTTGCATCATCAAGCAAAGACTGTATCTGGTCGAAGAGAATGGTCACAACATTGTGGATTGCCAGAGACCCGGCCCCTTACGCGGCGCAGTCTTCCGGCTGGCTTGGCGCCGCCGCCTTCCCGTTGCTCTTCTTCGCCTTCTTTGCAATGTCTCTCACCTCCCCTCTAACAGCTTTTTGTGCAAGCAGTTACAATGACTGCCCAAGTCCATGAACGCTCTGGGGACGAGAAATGGCAAGCTAATTGTGAGGCTCAGGCAAAGATTCTTTCAGCGGGAAAGCTGGGCAGAAAGCGCAGGGGAAGGGGCGCTTTGCGGCTTGAACGCAGGCGACCCTGCTCAGATGTACGTCGGGCTGGAGTTCTTCAAAGAAACCACGCAAGAGCCGAGGATTCGAGGTGACGGAATCGATTGG
Organism: Candidatus Eisenbacteria bacterium; assembly: GCA_026388185.1. Classification (NCBI taxonomy): domain Bacteria; phylum Candidatus Eiseniibacteriota; species Candidatus Eiseniibacteriota bacterium. The sequence goes on from JAPLKG010000014.1 coordinate 37,847, forward strand.
AGAGGATGTACAGGTATGAACAGAGTTATCGCTGGTGGAAGCCACGTTTCAGTTGGCACGCACCGGTTACACAAGGTGAGTACTCATCCTTTTGGAAAGCAAGACTGGCCTGGTAGTGGCTACCCGGTGATCGACATCAGAGGTCGGTGGATGGGTGACGAGCACCGCGCGTCCGATAACCCCAGCCAACGTCCAGCCGCTGCATGCCGCTGTTAACTGGGGTCAACTGAGTTTCTTGCCTCCAACATCCCAGGCTTGATTAATAATGATGGTATGAATGGCTTCCCTAGGTATCTCTAATGTCCTACCGTCCTCAAGCTTGAATATCACACGGTCCTGCTTGATCTTTCCACTAAGGCGATCATCATTCGTGAGCCATATCTCATCTTGCCTGAATTGTGGTAGATTCATAACATGAACCCACGTTATGTCTTTCGTTCTCACCGGGATGTTGCCAAAAACGGTGGCAATATCAAAAGCCTTGTCGAGGACTGTTCCGGTAATAGAGTCTCCCGTGCGTCCAACGATCATGTCATTCGTGCGCATGTAAATCTCCTCCTCTCCAATTTGACGTTCGGCCCAACCGGCTTGACACTGCACGCCAGCGGCGTATCAAGTCCGCGTTGAGGTTGCGGTTAGTTTCTTGTTGAATGCCTCGGATACTGCACTTGCTAATTCAATAGCATTAACCGTAAGCTAATCTCTACGTTTGTGTGATGGCGAAAACCGCAGCCAATCGCGCTGTTGTACCATCTTCATTTTCTACGTTGATGTCCCATTTGCCTCCTGGCTCTTTATCGATCAGCACTTTGCACTGAATCTTTGTAGCGTTGGATAAAACCTCTGTGCCCACCATCGCTTCACCACCTCGTAGCAAACGAACCGCTCTTGGTGACTTGAACCCTGTCCCCTCTATCTCGAGGCCAAGCTCTTTGCCCTGTGCGCCTTCTCTAGGCGTAATGTCCTGGATCATCGGGGCTGCAGAAACCTCCTCGCGTTCCTTCTTTGCGGCGCTGCTCGGCAGAGTACTGCCAAAATAGAAACTAGCGATGGCTACAACCAACGTCCCTACGGTGGTTATGAGCTGCTGGGCCAATCGTTTGCCCTCATCACTTATCTGCTCTGGAACGTAGACATAGTACCCAGTCCTAGTGGACTCGCCCTTATCATTGTTCTCGTAGCGCGCCGTGAATAATACAGGTTCGTCCTCGGGTATCCTGACATCAGCAGTGTCTGTCACGAATCCCAAATAGTTCATGTTGGATACCGAAACCTTACGGAACAAAAAAATACCGAAAATAATGAACACCATTATCAGGACAAGGGCAATCATTGAACGAATACTCCCCTCGGGAAGACCCAGCGCTTGCTTTGGATCAGCGAGCCTCATCGAACTGAAACCAGCAGCTAGAATGAATAGCACGGTCATCAGAGTAGCAATAGCTACAACAACCATTATCCCCATCATGACTTCGGGGTCAGCGCCTGTCTTTGTGTTGAACCAATATATCAGCACGCCGCCTGCTGCTATAATCAGCAATAACATCGTCACGAATAACAGTGCCATCTTTTTAGATCCGTTCATCTCCGTCCTCCTCCGGCTAACTAGACGTCAAATAGGTAGTTCGTATGATATAAAGCCCGACTACGTCTTATGCCGTTTCCAGATAAGTGCCTTCATAACGTCTTGCTTTCCCAATAACACTCGTTGAACTAAACCGTCAGCTGAGTTCGCCTGATGCAACCACGGACGATATCACCAAAACACCACTGAGGCAAGCGGAAACAACCGTCATATTGTGACAACTTCGTAACAAATGAGCGGCGTTCGGCGCTGATCGTGGCATAGTTTGTTGTGCCTTCGACCATCATCTTCAAGGCCGACAATGCAAGAAGGAGCCTGACGTCTATCAGATCCCTCAACCATCCTAACCTGCAAGGTACTATCTGCCTGAAGCTTCAGCACTCTCGCATATACTCACTCATTTTGCCCCAACTCAGACGCAGCTGAACAGCCTCGGCCTTCTCAGCTGCAACCTCCTCACATAAACCCCCATCGTTTGCCCCAAGTTCGGACCGGACCTCCGGCATGGCGTGAGATCACCTGCTCGGCCCCTACCCGAGCAGGTATGTGCTTCACACAAAGCAACGAGGCCGGACAGTTCATCCGGCCTCTCCAGATTCCGCACAAAACAACAGCACCACAGGTTCGTGAGCCACCACCCACCCGAGCTGCTATCGCATCAGCACCATTTTCCGCGTGGCCACGAAGTCGCCGGCTTTGAGTCGGTAGAAGTAGACGCCTGATGGCGATGCGCTGCCGTCGTCGGCTCTGCCGTTCCACGCTTCACTGTATTCTCCGGGCTCGCGCCAGCCGTTGACAAGAATACGCACAAGTGAGCCGGTCACATCGAATACCTGAAGGCTCACTTTTCCCGCTCTTGGTACGTCATAGCCAATCGTGCACAGCGGATTGAACGGATTGGGATAGCTCTGGTGGGCGCGGTACGCAGTCGGTACTGCGCCGACACGCACTTCAACCGGTCCGTAGCTTTCTTCCCAGGATGAACCCACTAACACAATCCTGTACCAATAGGTCTTGCCCGGTTGGACCGAGCAATCGGTGCAAGAGAACTTAAATCCCGAGCTCATCGATATCGGCAGGTCCAGCGTCAAGAATTCTCCCTCGAGCGACTCGGAACGCTCTATGCGGAAGCTCGAGGTCACAGCCTCCACCGCCATCTGCCACGAGAGTGTGACATGACCCTGTTCCGCTGTTGCCGAGGCTGAGGCGAAGGCTATGTCTACCGGCCCATTCCAAGCGTTACCCCAGATACGGTAAGAACCATAAGTTGGAGCCGGCGTAAATGACTGGTAGGAGATCATCATGCCGGAGGAAGTCCCGCTAGCCAGAGCGGGACGGAGCTGGTCATAGGCCCCTGCGGAAATGGCGAAGCCTGCCGGGTCGAGGACAGTCCCCGCAGGAAGCACGCGCGCGCCGTAGATCTCATAGCCGGAGCCACTGCCGCTGTAGTAGTCTTCCCACACCACAAGATAGTTTGTCTCATCAAAAGCTATCGCAGGTCGGCGTTGGTCGTTCGTTCCAGTAGCGATCCCTATACCGGCGGTATCAAGTACACTACCGCCCGCACTCACCCGCGCACCGTAGATGTCATGGAATGGATAGGACTCAGTCACGTTGCGCCGATCGTCCCACACCACAAGATAGTCTGTCCCATCAGAAGCTACCGCAGGCAAGTACTGAATGTGCGCTGCAGTTGAGATGGCTATGCCATCCGGATCGAGCACACTACCATCCATACCCACTCGTGCACCGTAGATGTCAGAGTACCCGCTACTGCGATTGTCCTCCCACACCACAAGATAGTTTGTCCCATCAAAAGCTATCGCGGGGCACCACTTCTCGTACGCTCCAGTCGAGATCGCGATGCCGCCGGGATCAAGCACACTACCGTCCACGCTCACTCGCGCACCGTAGATGTCCGGGTAAACAGGATCGTCCCAGCCGCTGTAGTAGTTGCGCCAGTCCTCCCACACCACGAGACAGTTTGTCCCATCAAAAGCTACTGCAGGATTGAACTGATAGTTCGTTGCAGTCGAAATGGCTATGCCACCCGGGTCAAGCACACTACCATCCGTGCCTACTCGTGCACCGTAGATGTCAGAGTACGTGCCACTGCGATAGTCATGCCACACCACAAGGTAGCTTGTCCCATCAAAAGCTACTGCAGGCCCGCGCTCAGTCCTCGCTCCAGTTGAGATGGCTATGCCACCCGGATCAAGCACACTTCCACCCCCACTCACCCGTGCACCATAGATGTCATACGAGCGACCACGATTGTCCTCCCACACCACAAGAAAGTCTGTCCCATCAGAAGCTATCGCAGGGTAGAACTGATTGTTCGCTGCAGTCGAGATCGCTATACCGGCCGCGTCAAGCACACTACCACCCGCACTCATGCGCGTGCCGTAGATGTCTCTCGAGCCACTGCGATAGTCATGCCACACCACAAGAAAATTTGTCCCATCAAAGGCTATCGCAGGGCTGAACTGATCGCCCGGTGATGTTGCGACGGCTATCCCTCCGGGATCAAGCACACTACCATCCGTACTCACTCGCGCACCGTAGCTGTCCCAGGACGTGCGACTGCGGTCGTCCATCCACACCACAAGATAGTTTGTCCCGTCAAAAGCTATTGCAGGGTACAACTGATCCATCGCAGCAGTTGAGATCGCTATATCGGCCGTGTCAAGCACACTACCACCTGCACTCACGCGCACACCGTAGACGTCATAGTACGGGCCATTACGAGAGTCATGCCACACCACAAGAAAGTTTGTCCCATCAAATGCTATCCTAGGGCGGAACTGATTCAACGCTGCAGTTGAGATCGCGACGCCACCCGGATCAAGCACGCTGCCGCCCGCACTCACGCGCGCCCCGTAGATGTCAGAATACGTGCCGCTGCGACCATCCTCCCACACCACAAGAAAGTCTGTCCCATCAAAAGCTATCGCTGGGAACTCCTGACTGTTCGCTGCAGTAGAGATCGCTATGCTACCCGGATCAAGCACACTACCATTCGTACTCACCCGCGCACCGTAGATGTCATAACCGGAGCCGCTGCCGTAGTCCATCCACACTACAAGACAGTTTGTCCCATCAAAACCTATCGCAGGGTTGTATTGATTGGTCGTTCCTGTTGCGACGGCTATCCCTCCGGGATCAAGCACACTACCACCTACACTCACACGCGCACCGTAGATGTCCCAGGACGAGCGACTGCGGTTGTCCATCCACACCACAAGATAGTTTGTCCCATCAAAAGCTACTGCAGGGTTCAACTGATCGATCGGTGCGGTCGAGATCGCTATACCGGTCGTGTCAAGCACGCTACCACCTGCACTCACTCGTGCCCCGTAGATGTCGGAATACGTGCCGCTGCGATCGTCCTCCCACACCACAAGATAGTTTGTCCCATCAAAAGCTACTGCAGGGTAGCACTGATCATTCGCTGCAGGCCCATACATGGGCTCTCCACGGCCGATGAGAAAGGGCGACCCAACCTCATCAGCACTCGCAAGACGACCCGCGGCCTGGGACTTCCCGTCAACAGACAAAGGCAGAGCACCGCGGACAGGTGCACCCGCAAAGCTCTCGCCACCGTAATCAAAGTAGTCGCGCTCGTAGTGAACATCACCATGTAGGACCGCTGATGAGTCGCGATCCAATTCACTCACACTGTGCCTCCCCCCCACGCGCACCCTATTCCTCTCCACCATCCGCACTACATCCATCGGATCCATACTACCGGGAAGCTGCACTGTACCCCCATCGCGCTTTTCGGATAAGGTCGGGGCCGGTTCAGTTGCCGACGCTGCCCCTTCGGCAGTCACCCACAGAACTGAGACAACCAAGAACAACATCCCAGCTACAACTGCGCTGAGGAAGAGTGAACACAAGCTAGTCTTTGCTCTAACCATTGCCATACGCTACCTCTTCAGACCTTAATACGGAAGCCGGCGTGCGAATTACCCCTCGAGTTGCTTTCGCCTGATGCAGCAGTGACTATATCACGAAAGTACCGTCAACTCAAGCGAAAACCTTCTGCTTGCTAGAGCCGTTGATGTATACCAGAGTGTGGGCTCTTGGCTGACTGCCGCGTCGTCGCATGGGCGCCGAACCCTCTATTTCCTCGCTTGATCAAGCGCGATCCCGATCGCGACGCCCATGGCTATGCCTATGGCTATACCGGCTCCCATGTTGTCCATGGCGGCGCCGAGCGCAACTCCGATGGCTACACCTGCGCCAATGAAAGCCCCGCCACGCACCTTCCTCGAACGCTTCGCAACTGGCTTCTCCCTGTCATCTGCACTCATCAGGGTTTCCTTCTGACTCTCCGCGATGCCCAACTCCTTTAAACAGGGCGAGCGCGAGGCTTCGGCCAGTCTGTCAGTGCCACGAGTGTAAACAGCGTTCCCACCACCGTGCACCACGTTCACAGCCGACGAGCGCGCTTAATGCAACAGCACCATCTTCCGCGTGGCCACGAAGTCGCCCGCCTGGAAGCGGTAGAGATAGACGCCGGAGGGCAGTGCGCTGCCGTCGTCTCCTCTGCCATCCCAGATCTCGCTGCACCCGCCGGGCTCACGCCAGCCGTCAACGAGAGTGCGCACAATAGAGCCGTTCACATCAAACACCTTCAAGTTCACTCTACCTGCCCGAGGCAACTCGTACCGGATCGTACACACAGGATTGAACGGATTGGGATAGTTCTGATAAGCGCGATACGTGGCTGGAACTGCCTCGACGCGCACCTCATTCGTAAGATTCTCTATCGAAAAAGAGACCCCTCCTCTATTGTGATCAAAACAATCTTGGTGGTCTGGAGTAAGTAGCACAACATAGTCATTCACACTCAAAGGAATATCAACAAAAAGACCTATTCCTATTGCTTCTGCCGTCGCATATGTACTTTGATAGATTGGGTCTCCAACTCCATAATCGGAGCCAACCGGTCTCCATTTTCCGGGATTTGCCGAGTCCGCTTCATATGTAACAGGGCGATTCTTGTAAACTTGAACAAACGTTCTCCAGCCTTGATCGTCAGGACTTCCTTCAGGCCAGGGTGACCATGCACCTGCCGTGATTGTAAACCGATAATTGCCCGAAGAAGAAGCAGAGTAACTTACTCCGTATCCTGCAGTTGACGGCACATATAACTCGCCGGCAGAAGCAATTAGTGCCGCAGCACACAATAGAAGAAAACAAGAAACTATCAGGCCCGCCGACACGATCGTTGCTTCACAATTGCGAACTCTTATCATAATCTCGTCCCGCCTTTCCGGGGTCTTAGTGTCCTTACCGAAAAATCGCCACTATCTGCTCCGGCGCAAACAGATAGTATATCATGGAAACACCGCCAACGCAATGGAAAAGCGTCAGTTACGCCTCTCCCTTACAGACAATAATGGGCCTGACGTCTGTCAGGCCACTCAAAGCGGGCAATCCCCAAGTGCTCAAGTCCCTGGATCTTCAGCATTCTTCATGGCCTCGCCCGGCCTCATCTTGCATTAGCGCTCTTCACACATTAGAATGCCCGTGACAGTCTAACGCTGTTGAGGTCCAAGGCCAGGACGCTTCACACCTTGAAGCGACACGTGACTTCCATATGATCGGTAGGACAATCTCTCACTACAGAATCCTCGAAAGGCTCGGCGAAGGCGGGATGGGCGTCGTCTACAAAGCCGAAGACATCAAGCTAAGACGGATTGTTGCGCTCAAGTTTCTCCCTCCTGAACTTACTCGCAACCTCGAAGCCAAAGAGCGCTTTGTTCGAGAGGCACAGGCCGCCTCGGCACTCGATCATATCAACATCTGCACAATCTATGAAATCGACGAGACCGAGAACGGCGAGATGTTCATATCAATGGCCTGCTACAAAGGCGAGACTCTCAAACAGAAGATCGAGAAAGGATGGCTCGAACCAGGGGAGGCCATCCGGATTGCAATGCAGATCGGGCAAGGTCTGGCTAAGGCCCACGAGCAAGGCATCGTGCATCGAGACATAAAACCTGCCAACCTATTCATTACGGACGATGGATACGTGAAGATAGTAGACTTCGGGTTGGCAAAGCTGGCTGGCCAGACGGGTTTGACCAGAACCGACAAGCGCGCCGGCACCGCGGCGTACATGTCTCCCGAGCAGGTGAGGGGACAGGCGACAGATCATCGAACGGATATCTGGTCCCTGGGAGTTACGCTTTATGAGATGCTGGCCGGGCAGTTGCCCTTCAGGGGCGAGTACGAGATGTCGGTCATGTATTCAATTCTCAATGAAAGCCCGCAGCCCGTATCGGTATTGCGTTCCGGAATCCCGGCCGGATTGGAGCAGATCGTCAGCAGGGCCATGCTCAAGAATCCGGCTGAACGTTATCAGAGCGCGGGAGACCTCATCGCCGACCTCGCGAGTCCCGAAAAGGACATGGGAACCGCAACCTCTATTGAAACGGCCGCACTATCAAAGCCTCGGTCCTCAGTAGCCGTACTGCCCTTTGCGAATCTGAGCGCAGACCCCGAGCAAGAGTACTTCTGTGACGGCATGGCGGAAAACATGATCAACGCTCTCACGCAGGTGCGGGATCTGCGTGTGGTAGCCAGAACGTCGGCTTTTTCATTCAGAGGAAAAGAGACAGACGTGCGAGAGATCGGGAGGAAACTCAACGTGGAGTCTCTTCTCGAGGGCAGCGTGCAGAAAGCGGGTAACCGGTTGCGCATCACGGTGCAACTTGTGAACGTGGCGGACGGCTATCATCTGTGGTCTGAGAAATACGACCGCAATCTGGAAGATGTTTTTGCTATCCAGGATGAGATCTCACAGGCGATAGTGGACAAGCTGAAGGTCCGAGTCCCAGGAGTCGACAAGGCGAAACTCAGGAAGCGCTATACGGAGGACCCGGAGGCGTACAATCTGTATTTGAAGGGCCGTTGGTTCAGCGAGAAATACACGGAAGAAGGATTCAACAAGGCCGTCGAGTATTTTCGGTTGGCAATAGAGAAAGACCCTCACTTTGCCCTCGCCGTTGCGGGTTTGTCCGACGCTTACGTTGGGTTTGGGCTTATTGGCTGCTTGCCCAAGGAAGTCGCGTATGGCAAGGCAAAAGTAGAAGCAGAGAAGGCGATAGAAATGGATGATGCGCTCGCCGAGGCTCATCTGGCGTTGGCGAACATCAGACTATGGTTCGATTGGGATCTGACGGCTGCCGAGCGTGAGTTCAAGCGAGCCTGGGCTCTCAACCCTTCCAACGCGGAGGTTATCCATCAGAACGCACATATGCTGGTGTACCTGGGACATTCCGAAGAAGCAGTAATGCATATGAAACAGGCAGTGAAGCTTGAACCTCTCTCGATTCTCATGAACGCCTGTCTGGGACAGATTCTATACTTGGCGCGCAGGTACGACGAGGCGATAGAGCAGCTCGAGAAGACAATCGAGATGGACCCCAACTTTTACAGTCCCTACATCTGGCTCGCGTTCACCTACGCGCTGAAAGGGATGTACGAACAAGCCACGGAAACAGTTCGAGGACTCACTACCTCCCGACCGGGTGGCAAGGCCGCGAGGGCAACTCTCGGATATATCTGTTCAGTCTCGGGCAGGACTGGCGAGGCGAAGGATATATGTGATGAGTTGAAGGAGCTCTCCAAAAAGGAAACCGTGACTCCGTACTACCTAGCCCGGATCTACGCAGGTCTGGGAGAGAGCGAGCATTCTATTGAGTGCTTGAACAAGTGCTACGAAGAGCGTGATGCTTCGCTCGCCTTTCTTAAGACGGATCCTGTTTGGGACAACCTGCGTCATGATACAGGCTTTGTGGATCTGATAAAGAAGATGGGCTTTGAGGCATGATTGCGAGCGGGAGGCCTCATACGTGCCAGGCGACACCACGCCAAGGAAACACCGCCGGAACCCGGGCGCGGTACACCCTGTATTCCTCGCCAAACACCTCCAACAGCAACTTCTCCTCAACCCGCACGCGAATGATGGTACCGGCACCGTAGAAGGCAATCGCAATAGCCAGCGCCCACCACGAACTGAGCACGAGCCCCGAGGCGATCAACATGCCACCCATCCCAGCGTAGATCGGATGACGCACCCAGGCATAGGGCCCGGTCGTCACAAGCTTGTGGGCCTCTATGACCCGCGCGCCCACGGCCCATTGCCGGCCGAGCGTTCGGACTGCCCCGGCCGCGAACCCGATCGAGAGGCACATCAGGGCTACAACCAGAACGGTGAGCACGAGATCCAGCGCGGACGCACTTTCGGCGAGCATGCCGCGATTCGGGCGCTGGATCGCGAAGGCGAGCGCGAAGGCGACGCCTTGGAGGAGAAACGCGAGGCGTTTCCCTCGGGCTTTGCCGACGGCCACGCTTCGCCCTCGTGCGCGGGGACGGTACCGCACGAAGAGCACGGCGAAGCCCAACCAACCCGCCACTATGGCGAACTGGCTTATTGTGCTACTGCTCAGTGACGGCATCGCGCCCTCCTCGGACCGCATTTGGTACGGCGTTCACCTAACATGTAGTATACAGAAATATGTGACATATTACCCTGACCGACCCCTGCAGTACATTACGGTTTCATTCCCAAAATGTTTCGTCTTGATTGCCTCATGTGATCGGGGCTAGAGCAGTCTTCACTTGCTTTATGGCTGGATGCGCTGCGGCGCGTTGCTGTCTTCTTCGCCATCTTTGCCTTTCTCAATATGTTCAAGAATTTTCAAGATGAGTTCATTTTGGTGGTCAAGATGCATGAGTATGACCTCAATTTCCTTTTCCGCTCTAACGTTCACTTCAAAATCAGACTCTGCTCTCTTTTCCGCATGACGGCCTTGAAGATTTTGACCAACCATGATTAAGGGCATCAGAAACAGCTGAATCATGTTGGAGATAAAGAGCCATAGAACGAATGCAGGAAAAGGATCGATCCGCAAATCTTTTGGCGCAAGAGTATTCCAAGCAAGCCATGATAGTGTCCAGATAAATATGATTAAGAAAAACCCCATTGAGCCGACATGGTCTGTAACACTGACAGCGGCCTTTTCCAATCCACTAAGACTTTCTTTGTGCACAATATTTGCATTATGTATTGGCTTGCGTAACTTTCTCAATTCTTCACGAGCTATCAGACGCTCTCTTTCGTCCATCTCCCCTCCATCTTGCGAGGTTGTTCAGGCAATAGAGTGTTCGCGGTTTGAATCAGAAATCCATTTCTCAGTTTTGAAACATGAACGACACCAGTCTGGGTAGCTTGTCTTGATCTTCTTCGTGCCACCACTCCTTCAGACTCTGGAGCGTCAACCCACTGGCCTCGGCGACGTTTAGGAAATCGGAGATGTGATGTATGAACGCCTGAATCTCAGTCGTTCCTCCGTCGCGCCGAAAACTGGCCTTGGTCCCTTGATATTGCCTGAAGGGATGTAGCTCACAAACGAAGAAGCATCCTCCGGCAACCAAAGACCGAAATGCTTCAGAATAGATGAAAGATAGATTCTCTATGTGCTCGAGCACGAGACTGCAGACAACCAGATCGGCAGACGCGTCTTCACACGGCCAGCGCGTTGTGATGTCTGCCATTGCAAAAGTCACATTCTCTGCCTGCACCTTCCTTTTGGCCCGGTCGATCATGCCTTCTGAAAAGTCGAGGGCACGAACTTTCTCGGCGATTTGCGCAAGAAAGATAGTGTTATTCCCTGTTCCGCAGCCAATCTCAAGGATTGATTTGCAGTGGAGATTTGCCAGACTGTTCCTGGTGACAACCTGACTAAGATCGCGCGTAAGGTTGCGATCAGAGTCATACGTTACCGACCAATTGGTGTAAGCATCTTGGATGTTCATATCGGCTCCAGAAAATCAGATACGAGCGCTCATTTGATAGCAGCCTTTATCTCCGCGTTCAAAGGTGTTCATCGAAGAACTTGGTCACAGTCTTATAGAAATGTGTCTGCACGCTTTTCCCGCTGAGACTGTGCTTGCTGCCGGGATAAGTCATCGTTTCAAAGAGAATGCCTCTGTCCTGCAACACCTTGAAGAGCCTGCAGCTATTCAAGAAAAGCACGTTGTCATCGGCCATGCCATGAATGATCATCAGCTCTCCATCGAGACCCTCGATATATTTCAGCGCGCTGCTCTTCTCGTAGCCTTCCGCGTTTTCTTGCGGCCTTGCGAGATAGCGCTCCGTATAGTGCGTATCGTAAAGCAGCCAGTCAGTGACCGGAGACGCAGAAACTCCCGCTTTGAAGACGCGAGGGGCTTTCATCATCGAAAGCAACGCCATGTATCCGCCATAGCTGTGGCCGAAAATGCCGATTCTGTTCGGATCCACATAGGCCAGGCTCTTGAGAAAGTTGGTGCCCTCGATCTGATCTTCCACTTCCACGTTCCCGAGGCCGCGATAGATCGCGTCTTCGAAAGCCTTGCCTCGGTTTCCCGAGCCTCGGTTGTCCAACGCAAACACGACGTATCCGTGCTGTGCCATATACTGCACCCAGAGTCCTTTGCGTTCTCCCCAGGACTTCATCACAATCTGGAACAGTGGTCCTCCATAAACGTCAACAATCGCCGGATATTTCTTGCCGGGATCAAACGGAACGGGCTTCGTAATGCTGTAATAGAGAAGAGAGCCGTCCACCGCTGTCAGAGTTCCAAATTCCGGTGAAGAATGAGAGCCGACATAAGGATAATACGGGTGAGAGCCATCCAGCTTGTTGGCCTCAAGGAACGCGATGACCGTTCCATCCATTCGCCGCAGGCTAACCTGAGGTGGTGTATCGGGATTGGAAAATCGATCGACGAAGAATTCGCACTTGTCGCCACCCTCAACGTCGTGCCAACCCTCAGCGCTCGTGATTTGCCTTGTCTGCCCGACGGCGTTTGTGGACAAGGAAGTGCAATAGAGGTGCTTCTCGAGGGGGCCCTTGACAAAACCTTCAAAGTACACCCTGCGATTTTTCTCGTCAACGCGCGCCAGCTTACGTACGACCCAATTGCCGGCGGTCAGCGGGCGCACCAGCTTTCCATCAAGATCGTAAAGATAGAGGTGTTTGTAACCGGTACGCTCTGACGACCAGATGAACATGGACTTCTTCTTGAAAAAGGTCAGGTCGTCGTGCAGATTTATCCACGTCTTACTGGATTCCGTCAGTACCACGCGCGTTTGTCCTGTGGAGATGTCGCCAAACATCAAGTCCAAGACCTTCTGATCTCGGCTTTGTCGTTGGATCGCCACGTGTTTGTTGTCCGGCAGCCAATCGACCCGTGCGACATAGATATCTGTGTTGTTTCCCAGGTCCATCCACGTTAGGTCCCCGTTCGCGACGCTCATCACACCCAGCTTGATAATGACGTTCGGTGTGCCGGTCCTTGGATAACGTTCATCGACAACTTTGAACGTGTCCGCATAGATCTCGTAGCGCTGCATCACGTCAACAAGATTCTCGTTGGTCTGGGTAAAGGCAATGTTCTTTTCGTCGTCAGACCACCAGTAACCCGTGTAACGGTCCATTTCCTCCTGTGCGATGAATTCTGCCACTCCGTTCTTGATCAACCCCGTGCCGTCGAAGGTAAGCTGCCTCTCTTTCCCGCTGGTGAGATCAATGATGAAGATGTTCTGCTCGCGAATGAAGGACACGTAGCGTCCTTTTGGAGAGAAACGAGCGTCTGCTTCGAATTCCGGCGTCTGGGTGAGTCGTCTTATCGCGCGACCACGCGGTTGTGTCAAATCGTAGCGGTAAATGTCGCCGTCGAGGCCAAAGAGCAGGGCCTGACCATCGACTGACCAGGAGTACTCGACAATGCCTGTCGCAAAGACACGTTTGCGCTCTCGCCTCGCCTTTTCGTCGTCCGATAAGGTCTCGGCGCCTCCAGTAATCGAGTCGCAGTCTACGATCAAGCTGGTTCTGTTGCCCGCGAGGCTATAGACCCAGAGATCAAATCGTTCAGAATCCCCGTCTCTATTCCTTAGAAACGCAACTCGGCTACAATCAGGTGAAATCTTGATCTCGCGAAGGCGTGGCCCGTTTAGATCAGGGTCACTGCAGACGCGCTCGAGGGTCAGCTCGCTCGCATGACCCATCGAATTCACCAGAACACACAACAGACAAGATAGAGTGAAGACTAGCGACGACGTTGTTCTCATCCCTGACCCCCAAGATTTCCTTACGACGAAGGAGTAACCACGCTCGTGCTGGTGCATACGGACAGAATCTATCACAAAGAGATACGGAACGCACGGCCCGCATAATCCTGTCTTCATCCTTTGCCTCCTGAGTAACCTCACGACCTCCACAGTGCTATAATGACAGACGATCTGGGAAACGACAGACGGTCTCGGAGCTGAGGACTGGTTTCCAAGAATGGGAGAACGGCGATGGCAAGAATAGCAGAGGACGTCACACAACTCATCGGAAAGACCCCGCTGGTTAGACTCGGTAGAATCGGGGACGGACTGCGCGCCGACATAGTCGCAAAGCTCGAGGCGTTCAACCCGGGCTCCAGTGTGAAGGACAGAATCGGCCTGAACATGATCGAGGCGGCGGAACGCAAGGGACTCATTCGCGAGGACACCATCATTCTCGAACCCACGAGCGGCAACACCGGAATCGCTCTAGCGTTGGTGTGCGCTGCAAGGGGCTACAAGGCGATCTTGATCATGCCCGATACGATGAGCGTGGAGAGACGAAAGCTGCTAAAGATCTTTGGCGCGGAGCTGATACTCACGCCGGGGGCCGAGGGGATGCCCGGCGCAGTCAGGAAGGCCGAGGAACTTGCCGCCTCAAATCCGAGATACTTCATGCCGCAGCAGTTCCGCAACCCGTCAAATCCCGAAATCCATCGCAAGACCACGGCCGTGGAAATATGGGACGACACCGGTGGCAAGGTGGACATTCTCGTGTCCGGCGTTGGGACAGGCGGTACGATCACAGGTGTGGCAGAGGTAATCAAGTCTCGCAAGCCCGCGTTCAAGGCGATAGCAGTCGAACCGATCGATTCTCCGGTGCTCTCGGGCGGCAAACCCGGGCCGCACAAGATTCAAGGTATAGGAGCCGGGTTCGTCCCGGAGGTGCTTCGCATGGACCTGGTGGACGAGGTGATCAAGGTGAGTCACCAGGACGCCGGTGTCGCGGCGAGAAGGCTCGCTCGAGAAGAGGGAATACTGGCGGGCATCTCCTCCGGCGCGGCCCTGTGGGCAGCCCTCGACGTGGCGAAGAGACCTGAGAGCGAGGGCAAGATGATCGTTGTGATGCTCCCCGACACGGGAGAGCGTTACTTGAGCACATGGCTATTCGAGGAATAGGCGACCGCTACTTTATCAGTCTTCTCTTCATTAGCTTGATGCCGGAGTAGAAGGCAACGACTTCCAGCAGAACGAGGTACAGGAAGTCGCCTGCCAGACCCGAAGAGAGCTCACCCGAAAAGGCAGTGCGGGAAATGTTGACCGCATGCGTGAGGGGAAGAAACTTGGCCAGCACCTTCACCCACTCGGGGAATCTGTCGAGCGGGAAGAAGACTCCGGAGAAGAACAGCATCGGAGTGATGATCAATTCCGTGTAGTAGTTGAAGAAGTCGAAGTTCGGTGCGAACGCCGTCACGATCATTGCGAGCGACCCGAACAGGACACCGATGAATACCATGAAAAGAAGGAGAAGCAGCGCGTTGAGTATCGACGCAGGAAATACCCGCATCAACATCGCTATGACCAGCATCAGAGAACCACTGATCAATCCTCTGAAGGCTCCCCAGGCTATTTCTCCGGCCACCGCATCCTCGGCGGACACGGGCGTCGCTATCATGGAGACGTACAGCTTCTGATGGACCATCTTGACGAAGGTGTAGTACAGGCACTCGAAGGTCGACGAGAGCATCACGGAAGACACCAGAATGCCCGGGACGAGAAAATTCAGATAAGGCTTTCCGCCGAGATGTCCCAAGTACGCACCCAGACCAACGCCGAAGGTCACGAGATAGAAGAGCGGCTGCCCGAGACTGACCACGAAGGTGGGCAGAATGAACCTCTTGTACGAAATGAGGTTTCGGAAGAAAACGTAGTATATTCTATACGAGAGATTCATCGTGCACTCGCGCATTACGTGACGGGCTCGCTATTCCATGAGGCTCCGTCCGGTTAGCTTGAGAAATACGTCCTCCAAAGTGGCCGGGCGGTTAAGGACGTTCGGAAGATTGAGATCCACAGCCTTCTTCATCACTTCGCGGCCGTCACGGCAATAGAAATAGAGAGTGTCTCCCGCCCGCTCATGCCCGCAAGCGACTCCCGCCATCCGGGCGACGAGCTTCTCGTCCTCTTCCTCTCCTATTCTTATTTCGACGACTTCCGTGCCAATCTCGTCCAGAATAAGCTTCTTGGGAGATCCTTCCTTGAGGATGCGTCCCTCGTACATGATCACCAGGCGATCACAAAGTTGCTCTGCTTCTTCCATGTATTGCGTCGTCAGTATCAGTGTCGTGCCCAGGTTCTTCAGCGATCTCAACCTTTGCCAGATGAGGTGTCTCGCCTGTGGGTCGAGTCCGGTCGTCGGTTCGTCCGCGATGATGAGCCGCGGTTTGTTCAGAAGCGCTCGCGCGACAAGAAGCCTTCGTTTCATCCCCGTGGAGATCTCGTCTATCTTGCTCTTGCTCTTGGCATCAAGCTCGACGAAATGGAGCAGCTCGGCGATCCTTTTCTTAGTCACGGCCCCGGGGATGCCAAAGAACTTCGCGAAAACCATGAGATTCTCGTAGACGGTAAGATCCCCGTCCAGAGTAATCTCCTGAGGTATCACTCCGGTCTCCAGTTTGATGTCTCTATTATCGATGTGCGATCTCTTTCCGAAGACGGTGACCGAACCGGCGGTGATAGGAGACACGCAGTGAATCATCTTTATGGTCGTCGTTTTCCCGGCTCCGTTGGGCCCCAGGAAACCAAAGCACTCGCCCTCTTTGATTTCGAACGATATGCCGTCGACCGCCGTGAGGTCGCCGTATTTCTTGGTAAGGCCTTTTGCCACGATCGCGGTGTTCATTCAGTCCCTTCCTCGGCGCTCCCTCCCTTTGCCCGGAGAGAGGTGCCGCTCGTCCATTACGATATCATTACCGCCCAAAACGTGCCAGTCGTTACTGCGGCCGGCAAAGCCAGAGGGGCCGGCACGAGTCGGAATTGTAGTACGTGCCAGCCTATACACAACAATTACATCAGGAGGGTTCCATCAGTCACGTTGCCCTTGACCTTCAACTCTGGCTAGTGTATAGTTCTATCATACATTCTACGGCACCCACCCCGAGAGGTGGCGGCGCTCGGCAAACCGAGGCTCGAGAGCTGGCGGCACCGAAAGGCGCGACACATGACCGAATCTCGACAACAAGACCCTCATACCGCACACCGCATTCTTATCATCGACGAGGATCGGCGGGGCTTCGAAGGTATCATCGGCGAGAGCCCTGTCATGGAATGCGTCTTCAAGTTGATCCAGCGTGTCGCACCCACGCAAGGGACGGTTCTCATCACGGGCGAAAGCGGGACCGGAAAGGAAATGGTGGCAAGGGCGATCCACAATCTGAGCCCTCGCAAGGACAAGCCATTCTTGGCGTTCGATTGCAGCTCGCTGGCGCCCTCTTTGATCGAGAGCGAGCTCTTCGGTCACGTGAAAGGCTCGTTCTCGGGCGCAATCGCGACGAAGCAAGGCCTATTCGAGGTTGCCGATGAAGGCTCTCTCTTCCTCGATGAAGTCGCCAATATCAGCCTGGAGACTCAGGGAAAACTCTTGCGAGTCCTCGAGACCATGCAGGTCAAGAAAGTGGGGGACACCGTCGAGCACCAAGTGAACATACGCCTGATCGCTGCGACCAACAAGAATCTGCTCGAAATGGTGAAAGACGCTGCGTTCCGGGAGGATCTCTATTATCGTCTCAACGTCGTGCCCATCCACGTGCCCCCGCTCAGAGAGCGCAGAGGAGACATTGCGCGACTCGCGATGACGTTCCTCGAACGCTACCGCAAGAATTATCAATTCAAGGCCCGACTTTTCTCACCGGCAGCCATGCGCCTCATGGAGAGCCATTCCTGGCCCGGCAACGTGCGCGAGCTCAAGAACATCGTGGAGCGCATAGCCATCATGTGCGACTCGGAAGAGATTGAGCCTCATCATTTGCCCCCGGAAATGCAGCAGGCTTCGCTCCCGCCTTCGTCAGTCAACATACCGCGCACATGGGAAGAGTTCAGAGCTCTGAAGCGACAGATGTGCGAATCCATTGTTGAGGAGCTCGAATGTCGTTTCATCATGCAGGCGCTCGAACGCTCGAACGGCAACGTGAGCAAGGCGGCGCAGGAAGTCGGCATGCAGCGCACAAACTTCCACGCACTCATGCGCAAGTACGGCCTGACGTCGAAGGATCTGGCGTAGTCACAAGTAGCCTCGGGATTCGTTGCGCCCTCAAGGAAAATCCTCCTCCTTTTCGATCCATACAGTGTATGTTAGTATCATACGCGAGCGTTGTTGTGCCTCCGTCTTCATAATCTCTTTATTGTCCTACGATTACACGATGAATGCGCGGCTTTTCACTCTCACGACAGCCAGGGACTCTCTGCGAGCCGGTCTCGCCCGCAACGCCGATAACTCTCTGCATCACAACCGATTACGGCCATTCTGCCCAATGCCGTCGGATTTGGCACACTGGTTGCCTTGTTGTAGTGGCGCGAAGAGAGAGACAGAAGCTCTGACTGGGCTTCGATCCAACGCCGGATAACCCTGACAAGAGGCAACAACCTACAGCCGAAAATGGAGGCAGCCATGAAAGCCGAAACGAAGAATCTCCCCGTGGAGCACTCGAAGGAATATTACTTCCTGGACGAGACATGGATGCAGCGTGCGCCCTACAATTCAGTGAGAGTCGGGGCCTTCCTGCCGAGCGAGGATGCTAAGGCCATTTCGTCGATACGGCTCCCGCAGGTCGGCGACGCCGTACACCGAGGTTTACCGCTTGCAGCCATCAGCATTACGGGCAGGCCCCAGCGCGTCATCCCTTCACCCGCGACGGGCGAGGTAGTCGAAGTCAACAGTGCCCTCGCCGGCGCGAAAGCGGAGACGTGGGCGAAACCCTGCCAGGCCGCATGGATAGCCAACATTCGTCCCACGAACCTCGAAGAGGATTTGCTCGGCTGCACCACTCGCAGCGTCGTGCTGGCAACCACGGACGAGAAGAAGGGAAAGCAGCAGGCCGAGCTTCTCACGGATCTTGGTTGCGCGGTTGAAGTTGCGAAGACTTCTGAAGCCGCCTCCGAAGCCCTCAAAAGGAACAAGTCCAGGCTCTTCATAATTGATGCAACTTCTTATGGGAATAAGGGCCCCGATATGGTACAATATTTCAATTCTACTTTCCCCGATGTGAAAGTAGTCGTTATAGGGGCTCAGGGCTCCAAGTCCGAGGCCGACTATCGCGCGCACAAGATTCTATACTATGCGCTGGAGCCGCTTGCCGAGACGGAGATGATCGATGTCCTCAATTCGGTGTTCGGTCCGGCCCTCGGGCCCGCACCGGAGGTGGCGCCGTCGAGGAAGCTGCCCAACTGGATCTGTAAGATCAGTATCACGAACCGGCATGGGAAGAAGGTCAATCTTCTGAGCTCCGGCGAGGTCCTGTTCAGCCACAAAGGTCTGGGCCTCCAGTTGCGTGACCTGATCTTCGGGAAGAGTTATCCGATAACGTTCACGCTTGGAGCAAAGAACTACAACGTGATAGACATAATAAGTGAAGTCGAGAATTGCGACCGGCTTCTATTCCTGGAAGCCAGGGACGCGGGGAAGATCCCCGGCAATATCGTGGTGACGTCCGGAAGTGAGTTGCTGAAAGGGATGGGCAGCGGAGAAGACAAGATCAGGACGCTGACTGTCCAGCCGAACAGCGCGGAGAGCACTGCTCTTGTTTTTGACGCGCGCACGTCGAGAGCGCAGGCGGAGTTCATTCTGAAGGAGATGACGTCGAACTAAGGCACAAGAGGCGTACCAAATGAAACAAAACATGCTCTTTGAAGGTCAACAGGACACGGGGTTTCTTGAAGAGATAGCCGCGCTTCCCGAGGGAGAGCGCGTGCTCTCTTGTTTGCAGTGTGGAACGTGCAGCGCTACTTGCCCGGTCGCGCCCTTGCTCGAACAGCCGCCGCGGCGTATTTTCGCCATGATTCGGGCCGGCATGAGAAAAGAAGTGCTGGGAAGCCTTACCCCATGGATGTGTTCCTCGTGCTACGAGTGCACCGTAAGGTGTCCGGCGCAGATCAGGATAACCGAGATCATGTATGCGCTGAAGAGAAAATCCGTCCGCGAAAAAATGGTGACTAAGGATTCCGACGTGCACAGATTCTACAAGCTGTTCACCGAAATAGTCTGCAAGTATGGGCGGATGCACGAGATGACGCTCCTCCTGAGATACATGATGTTCAATCATACCGTGGACCTGGCATTGCAAATGCCGGTTGGGATGAGGATGTTCAGCACGGGAACCATGCAGATCCAACCTCACAAGGTGAAGAATCAAGATTCTTTCAAGAAGATTGTGCAGAAGGCCCTGTCACTGGAGGAATAGGTTCTACCATGAAATATCTCTACTTCCCTGGTTGTTCTATGAAAGGAACTTCTCGAGGATACGAGGAGTCCGTCGTTACGGTTTTTTCGAAGCTCGGCATCGCGCTGGAAGAATTGCCGGACTGGAATTGCTGCGGCTCGACCTCAGTGATCGCGGTAAACAAGATTCTCGCACTGGCCCTGGCGGCAAGAAACCTGGCCCTGGCAGAGCCGAGCGGCCTGCAGTTGCTCACCCCCTGCCCGAGTTGCTGGCTCGAGCTGACGAAGGTCAACAATGTGATCAAGGAGGGAGGCAAGGAGGCCGAGAAAGTGAAAGAAGCTCTCGCGGCTGGCGGCCTCTCGTACAAAGGGACGACCGTGGTACGTCATTTGGTAGAGTTCCTGGTGAATGAGGTGGGCGTCGAGAAAATCAAGCAATACGTGAGCAACCAGAAATACGTGGGTAATCCTCTCACCGGACTCAAGATCGCTCCGTACTACGGTTGCCAGATGGTGCGCCCGTACGCCGAGAAGGACGACGCGTACAATCCGCAGAACATGGAGAAGATAATCGAAGCGCTCGGGGCGGAGGTTGCACCCTTTGAACTCAAGACCGCCTGCTGCGGCGGAGCGCTGATGGCCACGCGCAAGAACGTTGCCCTAGACATGGGCAGGCAGATACTCAGAAGCACAAGAGAAACAAAGGCAGACATTGTCGTCTCTGCGTGTCCGCTTTGCCAGCTCAATCTTGAGCTGGTTCAGTTCAGAAACGACAAATTCGCAGGGAAAGACGAGCTGCCCATACTAAGCATCACTCAGTTGGTGGGCTTGGCGATGGGGATATCGCCCGAAGAACTCGGGCTTTCCCGCTCGGTTCTTCCGGGCGTGGCAAAAGCGATTACCAATATGCAAAAGGAAAAGGCTCCGGCAGCGATAGGGGGATGAACGATGGCGCCTCGAATTGGAGTGTATGTCTGTCACTGCGGTTCAAACATCGCAGGTAAGGTGGACGTAAAAGCGGTCGGAGAAATGGCGAAGAACCTGCCGAACGTGGTTACGGCCAGGGACTATCAATTCATGTGTTCTGAACCAGGTCAGGAGCTCATCCGGCAGGACATTCGGGAGAAGGACCTCGACGCGGTGGTGGTCGCGGCGTGCTCGCCTCTGATGCACGAGAAGACGTTCCGCGGCACGTGCGCCTCTGCCGGGCTCAACCATTACAGAATGCAGATGGCAAACATTAGGGAGCACTGCTCCTGGGTGACCGAGGATCCTGCTGCGGCGACCGAGAAGGCAAAAGCAATCGTGGCGGGAACGGTCGGCAAAGTCCGTCACCTGCGACCTCTCGCCGAACGGGAGGTGCCGGTCGTCCAGTCCGTTCTGGTTGTCGGCGGCGGAATCGCCGGTATCCAGGCCGCTCTCCAGTGTGCGGACGCCGGCTACAAGGTGTATCTCGTTGAACGCAAGCAGTCCATCGGCGGTCACATGGCCATGCTGGACAAGACGTTCCCCACTCTCGATTGCTCCGCTTGTATCCTTACTCCCAAGATGGTCGCCGTCGGCCAGCATTCCAACATAAAGCTCTTCGCTTACAGCGAGGTAGAAGGCATCAGCGGATATGCGGGCAACATGAAGGCGAAGATCCGGCACAAGGCGGCATACGTGGACTTCGAGAAATGTAACGGTTGCGGGATATGCCAGGAGAAATGCCCGGCAAAAGTGCCCAACGAGTTTGAACAAGGCAGAGGCCAGCGCAAAGCAGTGTACACGCTCTTTGCGCAAGCAGTGCCCAACAAGCCCGTGATTGACAAGGCTGCCTGCATCTATTTCAAGACCGGAAAATGCCGCGCGTGCGAGAAGTTCTGTAAGAGGAATGCAATCGATTTCGAGCAACAGGACAGAGTCGAGGAAGTGGACGTCGGGGCCATCATTCTCGCCACGGGCCATGAGGTATTCGACGCCACGAGGATGCCGCAATATGGATATGGCAAGTATCCCGACGTGTACACCTCTCTCGAATTCGAGCGGATGGTTAACGCGAGTGGCTTTAGCCAGGGAAAGGTCCTAACGTCGGAAGGAAAAGAACCTGATTCCATCGCGATCATCCACTGCACAGGCAGCAGAGATCAGAGATACAACACGTATTGTTCCGAAGTCTGTTGCATGTACTCGCTCAAGTTTGCTCACCTTCTTCACGAGCACACACACGCAAGGATTTACAACTTCTACATAGACATGCGATGTGTCGGCAAGGGCTACGAGGAATTCTATGACAGGTTGCTTAACGAGGGCGTGCGCTTTGTGCGCGGGAAGGTGGCCGGCGTCACCCGCGACGCTCGCGACGTGTCGGAACACGGCAAGCTCGTCGTTCAGGCCGAGGACACCCTCACCGGCGTGATACGTCGTGTACCCGTGGACATGGTGATTCTCGCGAACGCCCTGGAGGCTCAAAAAGACGCCGGGGAAGTCGGAAGGCTCTTCGGTATTTCGCGGAACAAGGCCGGATTCTTTATTGAGCAGCATCCCAAGCTCAATCCGTTCGGCACTTCAAACAACTGCATTTTCATAGCCGGTACGTGTGCGGGTCCGAAGGATATTCCGTACACCGTTTCCCAGGCGTCGGCGGCGGCCAGCGGCGCCATCACGTTACTGAGTCGTGGAAACGCGCTGCTCGAAGCCGTGGGCGCTCACATAGACTCGGATCTGTGCAGCAGGTGCCTGACGTGCGTCAGTATTTGTCCTTACCAGGCAATATCCGTTGACGGCGAGCCTCAGCTAGTGGCCGTCGATGAAACGCTGTGCCACGGCTGCGGTACGTGCGCGGCTGCATGCCCGGCCGGAGCCATAGAGGCTGACAATTTCAACGACAATCAGATACTGCACGAGATAGAGGGACTTCTCTCGTGGAGAAAAGAGCGCGGGAAGGAGACGGAAGCAGAATTGGCGGGGACCGGCTCGCCGACAAAATAAACCGAGTGCGCACAGAGCGCGAGGCGGGGTGAGCCGAGTTTAGTCCCCCACGCACCCGATGGGCGCAGGGTCACAGAATACAGAAGGGGTGAGAAGCCAATTGAGCTTCCCACCCCTTTTTCTGTTGTCTCGTCCTGTGCGAAGAACGACTAACGATATAGAGCCTTAACGTGTCCCCACGTCGAATTGTCGACCGGCGTTTGCTCCGGATAGATTGGAGCAACGACCAACCCCGGCCCCCCACACAAGTCATTAAACGGTGAAGGGACGTTGCACGGTTCGGTCGGATGGTTCCAAGAACCATCTATCGGCTGATCGAAGGGACTGGACGAGCCCGTTCCTGTCACAAACCATGAATGACAGCACGGAGCGCAATAGTGCGTGTAGCCGAACGCAGACGCAACTCCGACGGGCAGCGGGTTGGTGGTTGTCCACCAAGTAAGCGCAACCGCCGATGGAAGCTGGGTAACGGTGAAGTTCCATCCAGCGGGCATGACCAGGTTAAGATAGTGCCCTATGTTGCCTTCAGCTACGCCCGCATAGACATGGAAGTCCATGATGACCTCCCCTGGAGCCGGGGTCACGGTGTAGGAATACACAAAGTTGTTGAACGAACTCCAGACCGTTGCCGCGCTCACGGGCAGAGCCAGGAACAGGACGCCCAAGCAAAGAGCCATGAGAACAACTGTGACAAATCGCACGTCACACCTCCTAGTTGCAATGTCGCCACGGTGCTGCAAAGAACGGCACCAAAAACGAGAAACCCAAGTCGGTGGAACGGATAAAAGCGTAGAATCCGGAACGGGGGCATTATACCATTTGAAGTCGCTTCCGTCAAGCGGCGACTTGACACCAAGCCACTCCGCCGCCTATTCAGATCGTTTCGGGGGTTGATATTGAACGTCGGGCCTGACCGTGTACGTGTACTCGCCGTCCCAGTCCTTGTAGAAAATCTGACGGAGCATCTCCGCTATTGCCAGGCTCTTCACGACGAGCCCGACATTTCTGGACCCGTAAAAATAGCTCCTTTCCCAATTGCTTGAACCGATCCACGACATGTTCCCGTCCACGACCATGTACTTGCAGTGTTCAACGCGGGCGTACGGGACGAAGCCGCCGGACCACTCCGGTATTGTGCTGAGTTTGACTCCTATGTTCGGCATGAGGCCGAGACTCTTCAAACAGTCGATTTGAGGATGACTCTTCGCCCAATCGGACACGATGAGTTTCACGAGCACGCCGCGTGCGGCAGCATTTCGTAGAGCGTTGTCCAGAATCGGATAGTAAGCTCCATCGGAGATGGTAGAGTAGGTCAACACCTGAATGTCTATTTCCCTTCTGGCACTGTCAATCAGCTTGACTATGTTCTGCTCGTCCCACAACTTCTCGTCGGGGATGAAACCTCTGGGGCCGTAGACCGGCCAGACCACGACGGTGTCTTTGCTCCCGTACTTGGAAGGAATCGTCCCGTGCGGGTAAGGCACGTTGACCAGCCCTGCCAGTGGGAGCCGGTAGGTCTTGTGCGCCACGTACTGTTCCCGCGCGCCGCCGACGCCGGAGTCTCTCGCCTTGTTCCCAAGACCTTCGGCCGATTTCCAGTCCAGCTCAAACAGATCAGAGAAAACCCCCGCAAATTCTTTGCTCTTCACTCTGCAACCTATCTCGTGAATATGTTTGAGAGCGCGCCAATCGAAATTCTGGCTTCCAAGGAAGACTTCCTTGCCGTCCACGATGAAGTACTTTGCATGCATCACGCCGCCGCTGATGCGTCCCATGTCTATCGTCCTTACCAGCACGTTCTTCTGCCTTGATAGCCAGTCGAGGCGCTCCGGATAGGTCCGGTACATCTTGGAGTCGACCACAAAACGCACGCGGACCCCTCTTTGAGCCGCGTCCACTATGGCATTCAGAACGTCCTCCAGCGGCTCGCCCGGGGCGTCAGAAACGTAGAATTCTGCAACCTCAAGCGTATTGGCGGCTCCCCCGATCATTTCGAGCCAGACTTCATGTGTATTTCTTATCTCTTGATTGTCCATGTCGGTCTCGACTGGAACACTCTCGACCAGTTCGAATTCCTCAATCCCGGCAGGCAACCCGGCACCGACGCTCGGGGGTCGGAAAACGCCAGACGCGGAGCACGAGTCGGCGTCAAGGCAAAAGAAAACGGCTGCCAGAAGCAGCAGCAACGGGATGAAAACAAAGACGTTAGCCGCGGCGAACCCAGTTTCTCGTCTCATTGCTCAATTGTCCTCATTTGCTCGAGTTACTCGAGCTGGTAGATCCCATCTGTTAGTGACACGAACACCGCGCGGGTAAGCGCACGTAGACCCACACCCGGTGCCTGCGCATCGTATCGCGGCGTAGGTCGCCCTCGCCGGCCCGAAGGCGCCGGACGTAGGCTCACGCGTTACCCGCACTCCACATCCACAATTACAGTCCCGGCAACGCTCCAATGCAACAACAATCGCCAACCATGGGTAGAGCTCCGGATTGTTGCCGTTTATGATGCGAGTGAAGGCGACGCGACTCTCGCAGAAGCCCCTTGCAAAACCTCCCTTTACGCGGTACCATACTTGGTCTTGGAGTCTGACATTGGAACTCTGTATCGGGCTTCGTACCCGAGCCTCGCGTTCGAGTTTCGTGTCATTCAATCCACTCGCTTCGCCGAGTTCGCTTTCATCATCCGGCCGGCATCGTTGCCTGGCGTAGGCCGCGAGCGTTCTTGCCGCTACCCAAGGATGTGAGGAGAGAGAATGAAAGTCGTAAAGATAGCCAAAGAGAGGTTGCCGCAGTTCGTTGACGCCATCAAGAAGAAGGGCGAAATCTGGGGGCCGGTAAAGAACGACGAGAAGAACATCGAGATGTTCGGCCCCGCAACGAACATGGAGAGTTACAACTACAGAAAGGTAGACGAGTTCTCCGAACTGGTACTGGATGCGACGCGGACAATTATCCCGCCAAAGATTTTCTTCCACCCGACCAATTTCAACATGTTCAAGTTCGACGAACATGGGTACCGTGAGGACTCTTCCGAAATCTCCCCCAAGATCGTCTTTGGCTTGCATCCTTGTGACATTCACGGCATCCTTATTCTGGACAAACTTTTTACTCGTGCGTTTCCAGATCCTTACTGGCTTAAGAGAAGGGAAAACACGATAATCATCGGGCATTCCTGCGTGCCCGACGACAAGTGCTTCTGTCTCTCGACCCGCACCCACGTGATCGAAGAAGGGTTTGACTTGTACTTCTCTGACTTGGGCGATTTCTACCTGATGTGGATCGGCTCGAGCAAGGGAGACGACCTGTTCAGACTCAAACCGGAACTCTTCGAAGAAAAGCTCGACGTGAAGCACATACAGAAGTTCATCGACTGGAAAAACTGGCGCGACGGTCAATTCAAACTCGACATTCCGTTCACGGCGCTGGCGGATCTCATGGAGCTCAAGTACAACGACAATCTGTGGGAAGAGCTCGCGTTGAGCTGCCTGTCGTGCGGTTCCTGCTCCATGGTCTGTCCGACCTGCAATTGCTACAACGTATCGGATCACTTCTACGTTCATAACGACGAGGGTGAAAGAAGAAGGTTCTGGGATTCCTGTATGCTCAGAGAGTATTCACTTGTGGCCGGCGGTCACAACTTCCGCTCCAAGAGATCGGACCGACTGAAGCTGTGGTACACGCACAAACTGCAGGCGTTCATATCGGCCTTCGGAAAGTACGCCTGTGTCGGCTGCGGCAGATGCATCCTGACGTGCCCGGTGAGCATAAACGTTGAGACCGTGGCCCAGGCATTGCGAGGTGAAACCGTTGACGCCTTCTGGAAAAGACTCGCCGTGAAGAAGGAGGGGTAATGAAAAGCATCGAATATGCCAGGCAGACTGAGTGTAACCCATTTTACCCTGAGATGATGCGAATCGTCCGAAGATACAATCTGACGGACGACGTTCGCCTTTTCCAGGTGAGGCCTCTCGATGCGGAGAGGGCTTTCTCCATAGACTATCGCCCGGGGCAGTTCATGATGGTTTCCGTGGTCGGAGCCGGAGAGGCTCCCTTCTCGATTTCTTCCTCGCCGTCCCGGCCGGGATTGATTGAATTCTGCATAAGAAAAGTGGGGTCGGTCACGGATGCCCTGTTCAGGCTGAAAGAGAATTCAACCATCGGCGTCAGGGGACCTTACGGGAACGGATTCCCGATGGAGAAAATGGTCGGCCACGATTTGATATTCATCGTCGGTGGACTTGGTGCTGCGCCCCTGCGCTCTCTTCTTCTTTACGCGCTCGACAACAGGGAACTCTTCGGAAAGATTCACTTCCTCCACGGAGCCAAGAAACCCGCGGAGATGCTCTTCCGCGAAGAGTTCTTCAGCATGTGCGAAAGAGACGACCTTTCGTGTCTCCTCGCCGTCGACGCGGACGACACGGGCAAATGGCCCGCCCGCGTCGGTCTCGTCACTTGCCTCTTTGATCAGGTGAAGGACGTCAACCCGGAGAACACGTACGCAGTCGTGTGCGGCCCTCCGGTGATGTATAAATTCGTGATTGCGGAGCTTCTCAAGCTCAATATCCCCAAGCATCAGATTCTGATGACGCTGGAACGTAGAATGAAATGCGGGACTGGAAAATGTGGGCACTGTGCGATCGATTACATGTACGCCTGTCTCGACGGCCCCGTTTTCTCTTACTGGGACGTTCTCCGCATGAGAGAGCTAATCTAGGGAGGGCGGTTGACTGTGCCGCACGGCCGACGACGAAGGATGGAGCCAATCTGTAGTAGACCTAGCCAATTCAGGGAGACCCTATGAGACGAACCGATCTGAAAGTTGGAATCTACGAGTTCACTGGTTGCGCCGGTGACGCCCTGGCAATCATTCATTCCGAGGACGAACTAGTTGATTTCTTCACGGTGGTGAACGTCTCGTCTTTCCTCATGGCAAAGCGGGACAACGTGGAGGAGAAACTGGACGTCGCCTTGATAGAAGGCTCTATTACGACCGAGGAACAGAAAGAGAAACTGATGGAGATAGCCTCGAGAAGCAAGAAAGTCTTCGCCATCGGTATCTGTGCTTGCTTCGGAGGCATTCAGGCAATGAATATGGGGCTCGGCGGATGGGAAGAGAGGTTCAAGAAAGTGTATGGCAAGGACAAGATTCCCGTCGGCAAGGCTTTCGAATCTCGACCGATTGATGACTTCGTCAAAGTCGACGGCTACATCCCGGGGTGTCCGATCGATGCAAAACAGTTCTTCCACGCCTTCACTCGCATCATAAACGGCAACAATCCGGAGCTCTACGGGTTCCCGGTCTGCATTGAATGCAAGTGGAAGGAAAACCAGTGCCTCTTGGTCAAGAACGTGCTCTGCCTCGGCCCCCTGACCGCCGCCGGATGCGGCGGAGCGTGTCCCAGCTACAACATCCCTTGCGTCGGATGCTGGGGACCCTACGAGGAGGCCAACCTTCTTGCCCAGTATCACCTCCTCCTGGAGAAGGGATTCAAGGCCGAGGACATAGAGCGAAGAGTGAGAAACTTCGGCGGCAAGAGAATCGTCGAATATCTGAAGCAACTTGGAAACGTAAAGTAAACCGGCGCGCGAAGACGCGCCCTAGAGGATAGATCACTCGAAGAAGAAATGCACAACTGGGAGAACGACAATGAAGATTGAAATTGAATCGTTGGCCAGGGTAGAAGGACACGGCGGAATCTTGGTCGAGATGGAAGGCAACAAAATCAAGGACGTTTTGTTCAACGTTTTCGAGGGACCGCGACTGATAGAGAGCCTGACCGTCGGAAAGACGCCGGCAGAAGACGTGAGTCTGGTTTGTCGGATTTGCGCGATTTGCACGCTCTCTCACCGCTATTCCGCCCTCAGAGCCATGGAGAGAGCCCTGGGGATAACCGTTCCTCCCAAGACTCATCTCACTCGAACGTTGATGCATTTTGGTGAGATGATAGAGAGCCATTCTCTCCACATTTTTTTTCTCTCGTTGCCGGACCTGGTGAATCGACCCTCGGCGATTGCCCTGCTGGATGATTTCAAGAACGAAGTAGCGCTCGCTCTCAAGATAAAGAAATTCGGCAACCTGATCATGGCCACAACCGCCGACAGAATGATACACGGCGAGAATCCGATCATCGGTGGCTTCGGCCGCTTTCCTTCCAAGCAACAACTGACGGAGATAAAGAATCTGGCCGAAGAGCTGCTGCCACAGGCCGTCAAGGCGGCAGATCTCGTCGGCTCGTTCTCCTTGCCCGACTTCTTCGAGTCAGACACGCTTTACGTTGCCTGTAATCCAGAGGACGGCAAATTTGGATTTGTCGGCGACACGGTTCTTCTCTCGTCGAAGGAAGAATTGAGCATAGAAGACTACAAGAAGCTGACGAACGAGAGAGTGGTACCGCACTCCTTCGCCAAGCGTTCGCTTTACAAAGGAAAGCCCTTCTCCGTCGGCTCGCTGGCCAGAGTGAACCTGCTCGGCGAAAGACTGACCGGCGAGGCAGCGAAATGCTTCAAGAAATACTACGGGCCGAGATGGAAGACGAATCCCCTTTTCAACATAATGGCCCAGGCGATCGAGATGGTGTATTGCATTGAAGAAATTCCTGCTCTGATCGACAAGATAATCCCGCTGGCAGATCCCCCTGTCGTTTCCGCCACTCGCTCAGACGGCGAGGCAACCGGAGCGGTCGAGGCTCCGCGCGGAACCCTCTATCACCATTATCGTATAAAGGACGGCCGGGTAGCCGAGGCCGACATCATAACTCCCACGGCTCAAAACCTGGACGACATCGAGCGGTACTTCAGACTGGCAGTCGAGAACCTGCCGTCCGATTTCAACAACGACCCGACTACGATTCTTGAGACCATCGCCAGGGCCTACGATCCGTGCCTTTCGTGCTCGGCTCATTTGGTAGAAGTGAAGAGGACCGAAAGGCCGAATTGGAAACTCAACTTGTCTTCGGCATTCGGGGGCGCCGAATCTGAGAAGCCGGCGCGTCCGATTTTCGTGGGACTCGGAAACGTCGATAGGGCAGACGACGGGCTGGGTATCGTTATTGCCCGACGACTGAAGTCGCTTGGTTGTCAGAGGGCCGTGGCTGAAGACGAATGGCAGAAGTTCCTTTCGCATCTGGCGGAGATTGGCGAAGGTCCCGTCGTATTCATCGACGCGGCGGACTTCGGCGCCGAGCCCGGACAAGTGGGGCTGTTTCCTCTGAGTTCAGTCAAGTCGAATCACGTCACGACACACAAGGCCCTATTCGATTTCTACAGACAGATTCTGGAATGTGATAGTAGCCGCAGGAGAGGCGATAAAGAGGACGGTGGCGCAGCCAATAGCGGTCATTACCTTCTGGCCATTCAGCCTTCGTCCACGGAATTCTCGTCTGAAATGTCCGCGGTTGTGTCCCGCGCCGTCGAACAGGTGACACAATTCCTGAGCGACTTTGTGTGAGAGGCCGGGGGTGAGAGACCTCCAGCACGGCATCGAGGCTGGACGGACTGAACGAATGACCTCCAAGCAACCCACGTCACAACTGATGCTATTGGCCAGGCTTTGCCTGGTGGTGGGCACGGTCTGCATAGGTTTCTCCGCCATTTTTGTGCGCCTGGCAGCCCTGCCCGGAGTCGTCTCGGCTTTCTACAGAATGCTCATCGCCTCCGTTGCACTGGTTTCCTTATGGTCGCTCCGTTACCGCGCGCTCCCCGACAGACGTACCCTGACATTGTCAACCCTGGCCGGATTTTTCTTCGGGCTCGATCTCTCCCTCTGGAACACATCGTTGTTCTTCACCAGTGCCGCATCAGCTACGGTCCTCGCGTATCTTGCACCGGTGTGGGTCGGCCTCGGCACAATGATCTTCTTGAAGGACAGGTTCAGGAGACTTTACTGGCCGGGAATGATTGTCGCCCTCAGCGGGATGCTCTTTATTCTGGGTCTCGAGAGAATCAAGACAATGCAGTTCGGATTGGGCAACACCTTGGCCATCATTGCAAGCTTCTTCTACGCCGGATATCTGCTGGTCGCCCAAATCGGTAGGGAGAAGTCCGGAACGCTTTCCTTCACGACCATTTCAGCTCTGTCGAGCACTCTAACATTGTTCGTGGTCTGCCTGCTGAGGCACGAGAGGCTGACCGGTTTCTCGTACGAGTCGTGGACGGCTCTGCTGGCCTTGGGTCTGATCACGCATGTGGTGGGATGGCTGTCCATCAATTATGCTCTGGGACACATAAGGGCGTCGATTGCTTCCGTCACCCTCTTGGGGCAGCCGGTAATCACGGCTCTGGCGGCCATCCCAATTCTCGGTGAATCACTGGAGATCAATCAGATTGCCGGGGGCCTATTGATACTGACGGGGATATATCTTGTCAACAAGACATAACGGCTCTTGTCATGAGACCGATCCTATACCGGGAGGACCGCTCCCCTTTTGTGGGGTTTCTCTCGCGGGGATTGATACCGCGCCCTGGCGACTGTTCCCGGGTCGACGCGCGGCACGTTTCTTAGGAGGTGACAATGCCTGAACTCCCGGAGATCATGAGCAGGGCCATTGAGATGAAAGAGGCGCTGGCCGGAAAAACGATTGCCGAGATCGAGGTGCTGCAACCCAAGTGTCTGAACGTTTCGGCGAAGGCGTTCAAGGCCGGGCTCGCCGGCGCAAAGATAGTCGATGTGAGTTACCGCGGCAAGTGGCTGTTTGTCGAGACGACGCGCGGGTGGTTGCTCATCAATTTGGGCATGGGTGGCGAGATATTGCTCACAAAGCGCACGGCCCTGCCGAAGAAGCGCCGACTGATCATTTACTTCAGCGACCGCACCTGTCTCTCACTGAACTTCTGGTGGTTCGGCTACGCCCATTACGTTGCGCCCGACAGGCTCGACAAACACGCCATGACTGCTGATCTGGGGCCGAACGCGCTTAGCGTGACGACCGAGGAACTGCGCGGAATACTCAAGGGACGGCGGGGCGCCGTCAAGTCGATGTTGTTGGATCAATCACGAATTGCGGGCATAGGGAATGCATACATACACGACATTCTGTTCATGGCACGATTGCATCCGTTACGAACGATAGACACGCTCGGTGAGAGCGAGCTCGATGCGCTCGCGAAGGCGATCGATAGGGGTCTCCGCCCTAGCGCGAGGAAAGGCGGCGCCTTCTACGAACTCAATCTGTACGGGAAACCCGGAGGATTCAAGGCCAGAGACATTATCATCGGCTACAAGGAAGGCAAACCCTGCCCTACCTGCGGGACAAAAATAGAGAAGATCAAGACCGGTAGTAACAGCACTTTCATTTGTTCGACCTGCCAGCCGCTAAAACCGATCAAGAAGAAACGAAGCAAACAGGCGTGACGTCGTGAGAGGCAGCTCACAAAATCCTGCCGAGCCCGGTCCTCAGAACGTAGCAATTGTAAAGAAACGGCTCTCCTCCCCAGCGGCTCTTGTAACGAGCCAACCCTACTGCGCCCCCGGGAGTCGCACCCAGATTCAGCCGCTTGATTCCGAGTTTGGCCACCTTTCGACACAACATGAATCGCATGTATTGATTCGGTTTGAGGAACGAAAACTCCCTGTCGAAGTACGTCTGCCACGCCTGGAGAGCCCCGTTCTCGACAACGTAGATCTGCGACGAGGCCGGCTTCCCGTCGTATTCGCACCACATCCAGTGAATCCTGCTGTCTCGCCGGGCCAGTCGGGCAAGAGCCTCGAAAAATGACGCGGGGTATTTGAGCGCACGGCCGTGTCGCCTGTCAGTCGAGCGTACCAGCTTCATGAATCTATTATTGTGTTGATCCCAGTCAAACGGTTCGACTCGGATTCCCTCGCGGTCTGCTTTGCGGATCTGCGACAGTAGCTTCCTGTCAGGCGGCACCCATTCCGGATCGGAGATGTCCACCAGCGTTGTGGCGCACAGGACGGTCTCGAACCTCGGGTGCAAGGGGACCGAACCGTAGAAATCGAACAGGTACGTCTTCGAGTAGCGACGACGAACAATCTCGTCAATCAATCGCTGAGCGATCGGTTCCCTCTCTCGGGTGAGTCCCTTTGCAAAGAAGACTCCGCCATAACAACCGTCCGGCATGCTCATGAATCTGCAGAGCCGGCCGTGACCAAACTCGACGCCGGGCAGAATTGCAGAGATTTCGCCGTCGTTTTCCGCTACCCAGGCAACCGACCTGCCTCCTTTGGTGCGCCAGATTTCGGCAAACCCAGGCGTGGAGAAAAAGCAGTTTCCTACCAGTAGTTCCACCACGGAAGGCGCGAGTTGTGACATCGGACGCACGAAAATCTTCATTTCACGACCGTACGCGAGATTTGCTACCCTAGCGCAGCGGCGAGATCGTCGATCAAGTCTTCTACGTTCTCTATTCCGACCGACAGGCGGATGAGAGAATCTGTTATGCCTCGTTTCAATCGCATTTCGGCCGGGACGTACGCGTGAGTCATTATTGCCGGATGCTCGATGAGAGATTCAACGCCACCGAGGCTTTCGGCCAAGGCAAAGAGTTTCACTCGCTCGAGAAAGCGCCTCGCGTCGTCGAGCCCTCCCTTGATCTCGAATGAAATCATCCCGCTCATCCCCGACATCTGCTTCTTGGCAAGCTCGCACTGCGGATGGCTGTCGAGCCACGGATAGATGACTCTACTCACGCGGGGATGAGCTTCGAGGAACTTCGCCACTTCGAGCGCGTTGGTGAAATGCTCTCTCATCCTCACCGCAAGAGTCTTGATTCCCCTCAGCACCAGCCAGGCGTCCATCGGCCCCGGAACGGCGCCAACGGCGTTCTGGCAGAACCTGAGCCGCCGGAAGTGTTCCTCGTTGTTTGTGATGACGAGTCCTCCCACCACGTCGCTGTGACCGCCCAGATACTTGGTCGTGCTGTGAACAACCACGTCAATGCCCACGTCCAGCGGCAACTGGAAATAGGGGGTAGCAAAAGTGTTGTCAACGACCGTGATTATTCCCCGGTCTTTCCCTATCCGAGCGATCTCCCGCAAGTCGGCGATGCGAAGCAGCGGATTGCTCGGGGTTTCGATCCAGAGCATTCTTGTGTTCTTCCGAATTTGAGACTCTACGTTTGAGGAATTGGTACTGTCGGCAAGGGAAAACTCGATCCCGTAGTCGCTGTACACCTTGTCCAGTATGCGGTAGGTCCCTCCGTACATGTCGTCCGTGCAGACAACGTGGTCGCCGTTCTTGAGGAGGTTCAACACGTTGTTGATGGCCGCCATCCCCGATGCGAACGCGAGACCGTACTTCCCGTTCTCCAGGGCCGCTGCACACTGTTCGAGGGCTTTCCTCGTCGGATTCTGCGTCCTCGAGTACTCGTAGCCCTTGTGTTTTCCCGGGCTCTCCTGCGCGTACGTGGAAGTGAAATACACGGGGACGATTACCGCGCCCGTGAGCGGATCAGGTTCCTGGCCGACGTGTATGGCTTTTGTAGAGAATTTCATGGTTTCCCTTCTCCTCATTAGGCGACGGGATGGACGACCGGGCTTAGGCCAACTGAACCGGCTTCCTTACCCATCGTCAGATCCGACTAACCCCTGCTAACGCCTAGGGCTCAAGCTGGCACAGAAGCACGGCCGCAACGTAGAGCGTCGTTCGATCGTGGGTTTCAGCTTCTCAGGTTTGATCCCGCTTATTATACACAATTCCACACGATCGAGTAGGACCAGATGCACCAGCATTTCTTGCCTTTGCTCCATCGTGAGCCCTGATGTATAATGCGTAGGTTTGGATATGGGGGTCGCACTTGGCCGCTCTGGAAGGGTTCTTGGGTGAACCCGAACCAAACCGATTCGGAGCAATTTATCGATAAGTAATGATGGATACTGAAAAGGGGGTGGTAAAGCGTCGCGAACAGCCGCGCGTGGCCGCGAGGTCCGACCGGTAGACGCCTCTTGCTGGTTTCCGGAAGCACTTCTACTTGAATCGTGGAGGAGAGCATAAATGAGTATCAAGCTATCTAACGGCAAAGTAATCCCAATAGAGATGCACAAGGTAAGAATTGTGCAGAAAACCACCCTACCGCCGGCTGCACACCGGCTCAAGGCCATGGGAGAAGCCGGTTACAACACATTCTTGCTTCGAACGAGAGATATCTTCCTCGACATGCTCACAGATAGCGGAACCAACGCAATGAGTGATAACCAGCTCGCCGCGATGATGGTCGCAGACGATGCCTACGCGGGATGCGAGAGCTTCTACAAGCTGGCCAGTTCCGTGAAGGACATTCTCGGCTTCGACTATACGATACCCGTGCACCAGGGTAGAGCGGCCGAGCATCTTATCGCCAAAGTTTTTGTGAAGCCCGGCGACTACGTGATAATGAACTATCACTTCACCACGACGAAGGCGCATTTCGTGTTGGCCGGCGCCACTGTTCTCGAGCTCTGCACGGATGAGACTTTCAACACTCAGAGCAAGAGCC
Organism: Candidatus Eisenbacteria bacterium; assembly: GCA_026388185.1. Classification (NCBI taxonomy): domain Bacteria; phylum Candidatus Eiseniibacteriota; species Candidatus Eiseniibacteriota bacterium. Next base: position 73,379 of record JAPLKG010000014.1, read on the forward strand.
CGTTCAAGGGCAACCTGGACATCAAGAAATTCGAAGACGCGATAAAGAAGTACGGCGCGAAGAAGATTCCTTTCGTCAGGATGGAGGCGACTACCAACCTCGTTGGGGGACAGCCGTTCTCACTGAGCAACCTGCGTGAAGTGAAGAAAGTGGCTTCGGCAAACGGAATCCCACTGGTGTTTGACGCCAGCCTCATATCCGAGAACGCGTACTTCATCAAGACGCGCGAGAAGGAATACGCCAACAAGTCCATCGCCGAAATCATCCGGGAAATGATGAGCCTCGTGGACCTCTTGTATCTGTCCGGTCGCAAGAGCGCTTCAGTGCGAGGCGGCATGATGGCCACAAACAATAAAGAGTACTATCAGAGGATACTCGATTGGCTGCCCGTCTATGAAGGATTCGCAACATACGGCGGTATGTCCACGAAAGAGATCGAAGCCATGGCAGTAGGTCTCAGAGAAATGACCGAGTTCAACGTGGCAGGCGCCTCTCCGGAGTTCATCGAGTACTTCGTCGGAAGGTTACTCGAGACCGGCGTACCGGTGGTTACACCTGCAGGCGGATTGGCATGCCACGTGGACGCGATGCGTTTCGTGCCCCACATACCCCAGGCGCAGTATCCCGCCGGCGCCCTCGCGGCGGCCATCTACATCGCCTCCGGCATCAGAAGCATGGAACGAGGCACTATTTCTAACGACAGAGATCTGGACGGCAACGAAGTGTACGCAGATCTGGAATTGGCGCGACTCGCCGTTCCGCGTCGCGTGTACACCATGTCACACATCGAGTATGCCGTCGATCGACTGACCTGGCTGTACAAGCACCGAGACTTGATCAAGGGGTTGAAGTTCGTGGAGGAACCGAAAGTCTTGAGGTTCTTCTTCGGCAGGTTGGAAGCCCTGGACAATTGGAGTGAGAAACTAGCGAAGGCGTTCGAGACCGATTTTGGAACGAATTGCTAGCGCTGTTACCGAGTAGCGGTGACGAGATACGCCGGCACCTCTTGCGAGGAACCGCGACTGGCGACGAGCAGGACACTATATTACGTAGAGGCCTCCCCAAGGGGGAGGCCTCTATTAGAATCAGACGCCGAGCAACCCGGGCCACAAAAGAGGTTGCAGCCGTTATGCCGCGCTAGCTCCTTCTCGTCCCGCCTTGCCTGGGCGGGCGGGACCTCAACGACGACGGAGTGATCCACTGCGACGTGGGAATCGAGGAGCCAAGTTCGGAGAGTGTCGGCAAGGGGCGCTCCTTTGTCTTCTCCGCCTCTTCCGCGCGCGCGGCCACTGACCCGCGAATTGCTTTGGCCGCCCCCCTGACTGTTCCCTTACGCGCTTCCCCACTCATCACGTCGAAGGATTCCTCGGCCAGCTTCACGATCTCAGGCTTGAGCCCCTGCTTTCCTATTTCCTCGGTAAACTTCCTCCTGCCTTCCAAGAGTTCCGCCGCGTAGCGCTCGATTTCTTCCGCGGGATAGAATCTGGCAGGGTCGTACGCGCGGAGGTCGCCCTCTTCGCAGGAAACAATCTCTCCGGTACCGAACTTTCCTACCTCGTACCTGTTGGTCCCACGCAAGTCTCCCCTCTGAATCGCAGACATAAGAGGTATCGGCACGCGAGTCGCTTTTCGAACAAGACGCTTCTTGCTCTGCCCACCTACGGTCTCCGTTTCGATGATTTCTCCGACGCCTCCGGTGTTGTATTGGAAGAAGCGAATCTTGCCGGGGTAGCGGTTTACAAGTGTCATTATCATTTCATGGAAGCGATTCACTTTCCGTCCTTGCGACCCCACGATGAAATCGTCGGTCCCCACAATTCGCGCGCTTTCCCCCGCCTTGGCCGGCACGGTTGCAAAACTGTGCGTTGACTCTCCCCAAAGATACGCAAGTACCGCCTGTTCCGGGGTAAGCTCCTGCGCCGTGGGGAGGATAGTATTGCGGCGAGTAATAAACGCGAAGACGAGACCATCAAGCTCCTCGAGCGGCGGAAGGTCGATGCTCTTGTAACTGATGCCGACCATCTTTCGGCCCATCTTCACCTTCAGTCTGTCTCGCCTTATGACGCCGCGGCCGTTCTCCCCGAGGCGCTCGTCGAGGAAATTGACCGTGCCGTCGGCGTTGACCATCACGTTCTCGAGAAGCGCGGTCTTGTCGCTGAGCGCGTTGTACATCGCTTCTTGCTCGACCTTGTCGACATCAGTCTTGACGTAGAAGCCGACCTCGGTTCCGAATGCGCTACCGTCCGAACGCAGGAACACTATGTCGTCTTGAACGACCCTGGTCCCCTCTCCACGCTTCTGGTTGAGGCCGAGCTGGTGGCATGACCACGTAGATTTTCCTGTTGCGGTGAGACCGAACATGAAAACGCCGTACGTCTTGAGCTTCTTGTCAATGGCGTCGTGGACGGTGACAAGCTTCGTGCCGGCGTGAAGTCCCAGCATTCCCCGCTGGTCTGCGCGGAACATCCCCTGCCGCAGGAAGCCCTTCTTGTCTTCGCCGGTGTAGTCGGTCCCGAGAGCAATGTTGAGATCGTATTCCGGAAGAGAAAGAATCTGCATCCTCAAGGAGTGCTCATCGGGAATGTGAATCATTGTAAAATTAGGGCCGGGCTTCTTCTTGTCTGGTTCTGCGAGCGTGTTTCCCCACATGTACGCCGTGCGGTGATTCTTTGGGTCGGCCACTGACATGTAGAGAGTGCAACTTGGATTGAACTCGTTGTTGTCGCACAGCCTGCGTTTTAGCCGCACAAACGGAAGCGTGCGCATCAGGTGAAGCACTTTGTGCAATTCCTCTGGCGCGGCTTCAACGATTTGCCGCTGAACGTCGGTCATCTTCGGCACCCACACGTCCGGACTTCCCAGAAAAACCGTCTTCGCCGCCATCCTGCTAGAAACGGCGGAGCGCCAGCAATAAGAGCCGTTCCTTGTACGGAAGCCCGTTTGCATGGCGAGCGGCGCGAGGTCACTCAGCGTCACGTCGCGTATGTTCGGAGTCGATGCGGGCGGCGCGGAAAGAATGGCTCTCAGATTCTCGACGAATCTTGCATAAAGCGGAGGATCATACGGGACTGACATTGTTGGTAAACCCTTCCGTGGCTATCGGTAGAATATCTTCTGTGGCTCTATCGGGATCCCTATGTCTCGGTGTTTCGGCGTCTCTGTGTTTCTGTCAGGACAAAATCGTCCTCCAGACCATAACTTCATAGAATAATAGCCCCGAAGGGCGAAAGTGACAAGAGGTTTGAGGGGGAAAGGGAGCCGAGAGGACCCAGGGCGTGAGGGGGCGCGGAGGGCGCGAAAATGGGCATGCCTCAAGAGGGGCGCGTGCAAGAGACAGAGATACCTAACCGGCCACGGGATCGTCCCCAATTTGACCAAGTGCACACAAAGGAAGGCCCCCCAGCGTCACACAATGTTCTTGACTTCCTCCGTGTCACAGTCGTAGAGTTTTGATACTCGGAACCAGTAACGGGCCGCGGGAAAAACAGGATTATGACGCTACAATCGAGAGAAACGGCTAGGAGAGGAAGTTTGGGCCGAGCGGCCGCGTTGTTCGGAGTGGATATGCTGCGAGATGGCGCAGTGTTGTTGGATAACGTAGTTCCGCATAATTCATGTTAGACGACGATCCAAACATGACAGAAGACCAGAACGCAACAATCAAGGCGCGAGTTCGCGATGCCTACCACTCCCCGCTGCCACTGAGCTGCCCCGTTGGACAGATGTGGCAATGAGAGACGAACATTACATTATTGATTTGTGTGACCAAATACTCGGGCAGGAAGCCGAGCGACAGCGAAGGTTCGATTTTCTCCGAGGCGATGGGAATCCTGGAAGGAAGCTTCCTGTTGATGCGTATTATCCGATTCTGAATCTCGTGATCGAATACCGGGAAAAACAACACGGCGAACCGGCGGGATTCTGGGATAAAAGGCCGACGATCAGTGGGATTTCTCGAGGTCGACAACGTTTGAAATACGATAGACGACGACGCCGGGTTCTGCCACGGCATGGCACAGCTCTTATTGAGTTATCATACGCGGATTTTGAGCACGGCACGGGCAAGCGGCTCCGTCGCAATTCAGATCGAGATAAGAAAGTCCTTCGTGATAGACTATCTAAGTGGATTGCGATGAAGAAGCACCGTCCAACTCCACGTGCAGCTGGCGGCCGCCGCTCGCGTGTCGATTGACACTTGGAGCGGCAGAATCGCGGCGGACCGCAGCTGACGCTGGCGTTGGGCAACCGGGCCACTTCACGATCGGAACATGAGCTTCTAATGGACAAGTACAGAGATCTTTACAACCTCGCGAAAGAAATCCACGCGGAGGAGATTCGGCGTTTCGACCTAGTATCGCAAAAGGCCACCTGGTTCCTAAGCGTGCTGAGCTTCCTTCTTGGTTTAGCTGCACTCTTCGGCAAGTGGCTGCTCACAACACTCGTGCCGCCGAGGGATGGAATCTCCAGCCTGCTCCTGCTCCTGGGAGGAGTGCTCCTTGCCCTTCTCATTCTTGCCTGGATCGCTTCCTTTCAGGTGCTTCGTGGTGTCAAGCTAAGCAAAATGCCGCTGAATCAAGAAATGCTGACGTTCTTCGTGAACAACCAGGACATCGATATTCATTATGCGTTGGCAAGGAACTACGAACAGGGCCACCGGCACAATAGGCGGGAAACCGACGCACAAACGAAACTCCTAGGCAAGGCGCATACTTTCATCGTACTGGCTTTCGTCGCCTTTCTTGTTTTCTCGGCCGCCGGCGGCCTCTACGTCTGGTGGCATCCTTCTAATCCAATAAAGTGAGGCTAGAAATGGCAGAGAATTCCGGATCCTCCAAGAGCGATAGTGAAGGTAAGGGCGCAGGCGATACGCCGGCGCAGACTCCCTCAACGGCCCCGAATCCTGCGGTGCCCGTACCGATGCAACCGGCGCCTGGACCGAATCCAAACGTGGTCGCACCCAATATGGAGCTCGTCACGCACGGCGCGGATGATTCCAAGGTCACTAGAGTCATCATAGGGCCACGGGAGCGATCTGATGGCAGGACGAGCACAGGGGACAAGGGCGAGGCAAAAGAGTAGACCGAGGCATGCCCAACAACGCCATGAACCCGCTGGTCGCCGCTTCGCGTCGCCCACGGGTTATGGCAGGCGTTAGCCATCAGGGCCGAGAATGAGATTGAGGAAGTCACAAGCCTATTATGCAAAAGTGAAGAGGGATAAGTTTGATCTTTGCAATATTTGCAGGAAGCAGGCTTCTCTCTCTTGGGACCATGTGCCACCCCGCGGTGGCATAGAAGTTACTCCCGTCGAGCAAGAAACGATCTTGCAGCGTCTTACTGGCAAAGAAAACGAGAAGATTGTACGGATATCTCAAAATGGAGTGAAGTTTCGAACGATATGCGATGGTTGTAATAACACTCTCCTTGGTCGCAAGTATGATCCAGTGCTCAACGACTTTGCTCTCGGAGTTGGCAGGTTTCTTAACGCTACACTTGAGATCACGCCAATCATTAAGTACGAAACAAGACCCAATCTTTTGATTAGGGCCATCGTTGGGCATCTCCTAGCAGCAAAAGGCTATTTTGAAAACACAACGATAGATGAGAAGTTGCGCAACTTTATCCTTGATGAGTCTGCTGATTTTCCCGATAATTTAAGAATATTCTACTGGGTTTATCCATATCCTTATGTTGTTGTCATTCGAGACGTTGTTATGCCCGCTGTACGCGGCAATTTCGGGACAAAGAGCTGTTTCAGTATTCTAAAATATTTTCCAATTGCGTATTTGGTCTGTGATCTTGCTCATTATGAGGGATTGGACGATCTCACTTTCTATTATGATGAGAACTCCTCTAAACTAGTAAATATTCCAATAAAGCTGAGACAAGTCAAACATCCTGAGTGGCCAGAACTTGTTGACGATACAAATTTTATGGTCGGTGGGCAGAGCTTCAAGAGCTCACTATTTGCCACACCAAGATCAATACTGGCTAACAAGACAAATGCAGCCGACCGCTAACCGCGGCGGCTGATTTGCGGCGTTGGGCGGCAGCATCTGACGACTCCTGAAGGGCTTGCACAGTGGGTAACGAAAATGATGTTTTTGAGTGGCGGCGATTTGGACATTGGCGGTCCAGCGCAGCGAAGGCCCGTTTCTCAGCCTATGTGCTTTGGCATATGCGAAGCGATTCGCGGCTTGTCGAGATGGCACGCGAATGCGGTCATTTGGGCGGTGATTTCGAGCTTGGAATACTGGAAGCGTTTCGCCGCGAGAGCGCTGTCGCGCTTGAACTCGTCGTCAAAGCCGTAATTGCAAATACGCTCCAAGCAAGAGCAGTCGATTCCGCAACCGAAGACGTTCCTGCAACACATGACCTACCGAAACTCTGGAAACAAGCCAACCTTCCCGACCTACCACGCGAAGATCGCTATCGCCTTCAACTTGTGAAGTCAGTGCTAATGTGGTCTGGTAGATACGCTACACCTCGTACCGTCAAAGCTTGGAAAGAAGAAAACAAAGCCTTCGACGCACTGGAGGAGCCACCAGCGAATGCGGGCAAATTCATATTCCGAACACCTGTCACTATCGGCTGGGTCGAATTTGATCGGCTATACCAAATTGCTCACGGCTTTCTCTGATGACATGCGAAAAACATTGCGCCTTGCAATATGCCGCCCAACCCATCAATCCACCGGACCTGCGCGAAAAGCCGCGCAGGCCGGTGATTTCAAACGTTATCTCGGTGAGATTTCGCTTGACACGTATGTATTGTTGATGCATATTAATCTGCATGAGAACTACACTCAACATAGATGGTGGGCTTCTCCGCGAGGCCGCCAAACTTACTGGTGTTAGCGAGAAAACGTCTCTTGTCCGCATGGGATTGGAGGCGCTGATAGCGATGGCCAGTGCTCGCCGGCTTGCGAAACTTGGGGGGACAGAGAGGGATTTGAGGTCGGCCCGTAGGCGACGGGCGCGAGTTGTCGCATGATACTGGTGGATACGTCAGTATGGGTAGAACACCTTCGTGCGGGAAACGAGCATTTAGGGGTCCTCCTGCTGAAGGGTCAGGTTGTCACCCATCCCTTTGTGATAGGCGAGTTGGCGTGCGGTAATCTGCGTAATCGTGGGGAGATACTAAGGCTCTTGGCGGCATTACCTCGAGTCCCGGTTGCTGAGCACGAGGAGGTTGTGCGTTTTGTGGCTTCCAGGCGGCTTTACTCCCGTGATCTGGGGTGGGTGGATATTCATTTGCTTGCTTCAGCTCTGCTTGCCGGCTGCGGTTTGTGGACTCTCGATGAGGCACTGAAACGGGCAGTCTTGCATCTGAAGTTACCGGCATACCATTGAGACAAGATAACAGGCCGTTGGAGCCGACGTCGTGCTTCGCGTGCCGCGGCTCATCGGCAGCGTTCGACGAACAAGAAGCATAAAGGTGGACTGAACCATGTCAACTCGTCAGGCAGACCTACCGCCTAGCGTTCTTTTTGTGTCTAAGCTTAACACGCGAACCGATCTCAACGCAGGTCAAGAAGACTCTGGAATCGACGAACTGGCTGCCAGTATTGGAGAAAATGGGTTACTGCAACCTATCACCGTTCGACCAGTTTCCGGAGGGCGTTATGAAGTCGTTATCGGTCAGCGTCGCTTCCTGGCCTGTAAGAGGGCGGGGCTTGGCAGCATTCCCTGTCTAGTACGTGATGACCTCGCCGACGCCGACGCGGTGACTATCTCGCTCGTGGAGAACGTCCACCGAGCTGACATGAGTCCCCTTGACAAAGCGCGCGCTCTTAAGTCGCTATACGATCGTCACGACTCATACGAGAAAGTGGCCAAGGAGACCTCGTGGTCCACCAAGACAATCCGAAAGTACATGAGCCTTCTGGACCTGCCTCGGGACTTGCAGCAGAGAATTGGTACTTCTGACGGTCCCTCTGGCGTCGGCGCACTTGCACGTCTCGCCAGAACTTTCTCGGGTCAGCAAGCGAGTGACGTGTACGAGAGGATAGCTGGCTTCAGGCAGCCTATACAGGAGGAAATCCTGAAGCGGAGCGGCGGCGACATCCTCAAGGTAGACGAGCTAGTCGAAGAGGCCATGGAAGGCGCCTTTGATACACGCATATGCGGAGGCCGTTTCAAATGCGAGGTAATCCGCGACCTTCTTGAGGGGCAAATCACCCGCGGAGATTTCGAGGACCTAGTAAAGGAAGTTGCCCAAAACGTCGGTTCTGATGTCAAGAGGGGCGCTCTTCGAGAGGCTGCGCGCAGCTTCTGGAAAGCCCTCGCCTCTGGAAAATCCAAACCTTGAGTTCGCCGAACCAGCGGCTGGAGCGGACGGAGAAACCCCCGCCGCTCACCCGCAGCGTTCGAGCCAACAAGGAGACCGAGCATGAAGAGGTCACAGCATCACACCGCATGGGCTGGTGCACTCGCCGTCGCGGCTGAGCTCTCGCGGCGCGGTTATGACGCCTCAATCACGCTCGGCAATACGCCGGCCCTTGATCTCCTGTGCTCATCACCTGCTGGCGAGCCGTTCAAGGTTCAGGTCAAGAGTTTGACTGCGCCAAACTGGGTGCTGATCCGAAAGGACATGCTTGAGCCACCGGTGCAGAAGAAGCTCTTCTTCGCCGTAGTGTTGGTCCCTGCCGAAGACGACAGGCCATTCGAGTACCACCTGCTGACGCACGCCGAGGTCTGCGCGCTACGGAAGGAGCAGCGTACGGTCAGGAAGGACGGTCGGCCGTACAAGCCGGGTATGGATGGCCTTTCGTGGGGCCAGGTGAAGCCGCACGCTGGCGGGTGGCACAAGCTACCCGAGTAGCACTTGTGGCTCGAACAACGGGATGCAGCTGACGGCACAGAGGTCGTAGGCGAAACTGAAAGCCAGTGCGCCGCAGCTGATCCCGCACACGTTATGTGTCCTGGCGCACCCTAAATCGCTTCGTGGTGCTAGATGGAAACGATTTCAGACCTAGAGCAGCACATTCGAGACTTTATTAACAGCCCCCGCAAGCAGTATGCACTTCTGCAAAGTCAAGCTGCGTGGAACATGCTTTGTAGCTGTCTTGACCTGATTGGTGATACGGGACTGGCTCTTGATGCATACGTGAAGCATGAGGAAGCAGAAAATTACGGTGGGAAGTATCTGCTCATATACGGCGTCCTTCAAGCGTTGTTCCTTCAGCAGGATGCAGTGGAGAATCTCTGCGAGGCCCTGAAGCTTGATTACACACCGGACCCACTACTTAACGAGATTCGAGAAATTAGGAACGACAGCACAGGCCATCCTACAAAAAGAGGTGGCGGACAAGGCCGAACCTTCAACTTCATATCGAGGATCAGCTTGAGTAAAGTAGGTTTCGACCTTATGAAAACTTACCCAGAAGACCGAACGCCTTTCTTTCAGCATGTCAGTATCCCGTCGCTCGTTGCGAGACAGCGAGAAATTCTCCAGAGAACCCTTTCCGCAGTGGTGGACAAATTGCAGAACGAAGACACAGAGCACAGAGAACAATTTAGAGCTGAAAAGCTCCAAAACCTCTTTCTCTCCACGGGCTACTACTTCCAGAAAATGCTAGAGGCTATACGCGGTGGCCCTGCCGTGTTTGGCACTGCCCATATAAAACTCATCGCAGAAATAATCGACGCGTTCAAGAGCGCTCTCACGAAACGAGGGGAACTAGAGGCGTGCGACACCGTCACATACTTCCTAAATCTGCTTGAGTACCCTATGGGGGAACTGACTACATACTTCAATTCACCAGATCAACCACGCCTGAACGAGAAGAGTGCATGCATCTTCGTTTTTTTTGTCGAGAAGCATGTCGATGAACTAAGGAGAATAGCGCGGGAAATGGACGAAATCTACGAATCCAAGCCTTGACACGACCACATAACAAAGCAGTAGAGCCGATCGCCTCCAGCGTCCGCTCGTTCCTCGCTCCCGCTTCCGGCGGCGGCTCACCGTTGGCGTTAGGTGCACAGGGGCTGCGCGCTAATACATATAATAATATTGCTTTGTTGCCATATTCTGCTATACTGGATGTATGAAGGCTGCGCGCTTCGAGTTGGACGAGGATAAGGACAGAGAGAACCAGGCCAAACACGGCGTCCCCTTCCGTCTGGCACAGCAGGCCTTTCTGGACGCACGTCGTGTTGTTCTGGAGGATGTCAGCCACAGTGTTGGAGAAGCTCGTCACTACTGCATCGGGCAAGTCAGGGGTGCAATCCTGACGGTTAGATTCACTTATCGCCGCGATGTAATTCGCATCTTTGGAACCGGATATTGGAGGAGAGGAAAGAGGATCTATGAGGAACAAAATAAGATACACAGATGAGCGACTGGGTGAAGTTCAGCTTGTGAAGGATTTTCTTCCTCCGCCAGAGCAATTGGTGTTGAGGGAAGATACCGTTAAGGTGACGATTTCGCTGAGTCGGTCGAGCGTCGAGTTTTTCAAGAGTGTTGCGAAGCAGCGGCGTACGCAGTATCAGAAGATGATTCGCCACCTGCTCGACCTGTATGTGACCCAGTTCAGACAAAGGCCCCTAACAGGGCGCTCCACCAGACGTGCTAACGCGCGCAGGTAAGCGCCATCGGCAGGGAGCATGGAGGAGTGAGTGCCGAAGAAGCGTAACCAGATTCCAGCGACAGTTCGGAAGGCTGTCTTGAAGGAGTTCAACCACCGGTGTGCCGTTTGTGGCGCGGACAGGCCACACCTCCACCACATCGATCAGGATCGCTCTAATAACGACCCGAGGAATCTCGTTCCCCTCTGCCCGAACTGTCATCTCAGCGACCAGCATGATGCCTCCAATGCCATTCCGCGCGCGAAACTTCGCCTTTTCAGGCATTACAAGCATCGCCACATTCTCAAGCCGCAGTTCAACCCGGTGTTTCGCCGCTTGGCCTTCTTGTCGTCAATTGACGATGCCGCCGATGTGCGTACGCTCCAGGAGAATGTGAGGGAGCTGGTTGCCTTGGCCCGGAGCCTAGCCATGGGCGAGTTCTACGCTGATTCACTCGGAAAGTTGCTTGATCGGCCGAAGCACCCGTGGATTGCTGTCATTGGCGACCCTGAGTCTGAGGCCCGATGGGCCGCTCAATCTCGCGAGGACGACCGTCAGTACCGCGAGCAGCTGCGCCGTGCGGGACCTGCCGCCGAGGCGCTCGTGATAGAGATGCTTGAGTATCAAGTGTGGTCTTAACTGGACAGATATGCTCCCTAACAAGTGGCTTGAGACGGACGGATGCTGCGGCGTCGATCTGGAGTAGCACAGACCATGTCCAGCAACTCAGAAGATCTTCTGAAGCCAGAGTGGATCGGCACATACAACACTGAGCTTGATGCACTTTGGTCTCAGGCTGTTCAGCTCAATTCCTGCCTCTACCTCCTTGAGAAGATCGCACGTTTTCCCTTCAATGTATTCATGTTCCGGGGCCACCTCTGTTGGACTCTAATAGCGGGCACCCTCTATGAGACTTGTCTCATGGCTATCTGGAGAATCGCTGTCGACACCGGGGCAGATGTCCTCACGTTGCGATCGTTCAAGAACGAGCTCATGCAGAATGCCCAAGACGGCGCCAAGCTGCTGATTGCTGATCGTATCAAGTCAGTCGATTTCGACAACCGTGTCGTGACCGTTGAACGAAGCGTCCGACAACTGAGGAGGGACTGGCTGGCTCACCTGATTAGAGAGGTTGCGTCTGTGGCACAGGCTGAAGGAAAAGGAATGCCCATCATACCGGTCGACCGGCTCAAGCTCGTACGCGACGCGATCAACGATCTTATTACCGCACTCAGCTTCGACGCCGGCAGAGCTTTCACCTACTTGCCATACAGCGAAAATGTGATCCATCCTATTGGAACGGACCCACGTTCGGATATCGAGAAGATTCTTGACCATCTTGTAGAAAGCAGTCCTGTCTTTTCCATGCCAGAAGAACAGCCTGACTATTGGCGGCACGCACGGAAGTCGTTTACTGAGCAGGAACTCACGCGGTACAATGAGTATCGTACCAGGCTAGGTCGATCTCCGGCTTAGCAGCTACGTCTAACTCTCGCTGCAGCGGACAGCGGAGAGGGGAAGCCCCCGCGCATTCCATGAGCGCCACTTACTGGAACGACGATGAGTGAACCCTTCAGCCTTTTCCCCGCTGCCGCTGAGCTTATCGTTAGGTGATCAGATACACGGAGGAAGAGATGCACGAAGTATCTTCATTCTTTCGAGATTTTGCCCCGTTTCTTGCGGCCCTTGGCACGTTCCTGATCGGGCTAGGCGCTGTCATCCGCGCACTTCGAGACCGGAGAAAGAGGAGGCGTGAGCCAATGTCAAAGCCGAAATTCATCGAAAAGACCATGTGGATTCTTGGAATCATATTCATTTGCGTCTCGGTTGCTCTTTTTGCTGTCTGGGCAGCAGAACTGAAATCGCAACCCAAGAATGTTGCGCTCACCACTGCCGCCTGGAACGCATTCAATGCCGGAAACTATCCTTTGGCCATATCAAAAGCACGGGAATGTATTGACGAATTCCGAGGAGCTGCCGATCGCCAACAGGCCAAACTTGAAAAACAGAAAGTCTCTTCTCCATCTGAAGGTAGGGTTGGGCAGACCGAAAGGCAGAAGATCTTAGCCCGTGGCCCACTCAACGATGCCGCCACCTGCTACTATGTCATTGGCAGGTCTGCAGAATATCTGAATAAGCTTGATCTCGCCAAGGAAGCCTATGAGAACGCAACCCGCTATACATACGCTCGCACATGGGATCCGGCAGGACAATTGTTTTGGTCTCCGGCAGAAGCGGCAAGTGATCGTTTGGCGGGTCTAAAGTGATTCTCGAGCGCTTCTATGTGCTCTCAGCTAACCCGCCCATGGACCTGACGAGCGGCCCGGCTGCCCGCAGGTGATGGACATTCGTTAGACAGACAAGCTCTGTAATCGGTTCTGAAGTTGGCTATTTCGGAGATGCCATGACCCGCCGCCTAACAATCTTTCTCGCGGCCTCCTTTCTGGTCACATGGACCTGTTGGGGGATCTTGGTGCCACTGGCTCGCGCACGGACAATGGTCTACGGCCAGCCGCCTTTCATGTGTCTTTACATGCTCGGCGGCCTGGGACCGACCATTGCCGCCTACATAGCGGTGCTGGCTACACGGGCGCAATCGCCCCTCGGGGAGTTTCACTCGCGACTTTTCCGCTGGAGAGTTGCGGGGTGGTGGTACGTCATTGCAGCTGCGCTTCCCGCGGCTCTTGCTCTGGCGTCGGTGGGCGTTGCCGTCTTAGTTGATCCTGATTTCCTGAGGGGATTGTCCGTGCGGCCTTGGTACATGCTCGTCCCCCTCTTTTTCGTAATGGTCGGTGGCGGCGGCCTAGAGGAACTCGGCTGGCGGGGGATCGCTCAGCCCGAGATGGAGCGGTGCCTTCGCCGTCCGACCGCCGCGGTGCTGGTCGGCCTGATCTGGTCCCTATGGCATCTTCCGCTGTTCGTCCTTCCCGGCGTCGGGCAGTATGGGACCAACTTCCCTGTGTTTGCCATCGGGCTTGTCGGTGAAGCCCTGATCTTGGCTTGGCTTTATGGTCGTACCGAGAGCATTCTCCTCTGCATTCTCTTCCACGCCGGCTGGAATGCCGTTGCGACCCTTGGCTTGGCAATTCCGTCCGACCAGCGTCTGCTGGCCGTGCTGGATGCGTGCCTCAGGGTGGTCGTTGGCGCACTTCTTCTGGCCGTCGGTTCGGCGCTGTCTGACAAGCGCATGGAGCCCACGGCGCCCAGCGCGATCATGGAGCGCCGCGGCTGAAGCACTGGCGTTAGAAGCGGTGTGGGATCTTTTCCCTTTTGAAGATGAAAGGAGAGCGATATGCCAACAATCAGAGTGACGGTTCTTCGCGATGGTGAGCCAGTCAGCGGACATCGTGTCGCTCTTAGTTTCAGTGAAGGGACGTCAGATCCGGAATACACAGATGCCGATGGCGTTGCCGAATTCGATGTGGAATACGGGCAAGAAGGCGACGTATTCGTGGACGGTCGCAACGTTGACAGTTGGGGCTCGTACAGTGCGACCGACATAACGGTAGAGCTTTGATATCTTGTAGTTCCTATGTTAGCTTCTAACCTGCCGCTGCAGCCGGCCGCACTACCGGCTCAGCGTAGGAGACGTGCGAGTGTTCTATGACGTAACGGAGGGGACGGTAGAGATTCTTGCGGTTATCCTTAAGTCACAGGCCAGTAGATGGCTGGAAGAGAAAGGTAAGCATTCATGAGGAAGGTAGCTCTTTCAACCATGAAGGATGATCTGTCGCGTTTTCTTCGTCTCGCGGAGAAGGAGCGGATTATCATTACTCGTCATGGGAAGCCCGCTGGGGTACTTATTGGTTTCAAGACTGAGGACGAGTGGTTTGAATACAGGATGGAGAACGATCCTCGTTTCTTAAAGCGGATTGCCGCTGCACGTCGCAGTCTCCGCGCAGGCCACGGTGTGCAACTTGAAGCAGCCGATGTGTGAGCTCATGGATGCCCAACCTGCGGCATGGAGCGGACGGTCTAACGCCCGCCGCTCATACGTAACGTTATGCCTCTTAACGCAAAAGGAGGTGACCACAAATGGAACGAAGAAATTGTTGGGAAGCGATGAAGTGCGGAAGGCCGCCGGGGGGTGAAAATGCAGAGAAACTTGGCGTATGCCCAGCGGCATTGCCCAATGAATATTTTGATGGTGTCAATAACGGCAAGCATTGCGGTAGGCTTTGCTGGGCGGTTGTGGGAACTCTCTGTGGAGGAAAAGTGCAGGGTACATATGTAGAGAAGCTTGGGGATTGTCTTCGCTGTGAGTTTCTAAAGCAGGTGAATGAAGATGAAGGTCGAAATTTCATTCTAACTTCCAAACAAGCTAAGGGTAAATCATAGAGCGAGGCATTACAAGGTGATGGGCATCGTCAGCCGCCAAAGCCCTCCTACGGAGATCGAAAAATGAGACTTTCCACAACTGATTTGGAGATTGAAGTGCGCGCAGGAACGGTTGAAGACATCCCATTGCTAATGTCATTCATACGGTCAATGGCGGAATACGAGAAACTTCAGGTTACTGCAACAGAGCACATCCTTCAGGAGTCACTCTTTGGCGAGCACCCTGCCGCATATACTTTGCTTGCCTTTGTCGATGGCAGACCCGTTGCCTATGCTGTTTATTTCTTCACTTTTGCCACTATGGCTGGAAAGCGCAGCCTCTGGCTGGATGACTTGTTCGTGACCCCGGACTTTCGCGGGAAAGGTATAGCCACGGCTTTGATGGCCTATTTGGCGGATGTCGCGATTCAAAACAAGTGCGGCCGCTTTGAGTGGATGGTGCTTGAGTGGAACGAATCGGCCATTGGTTTCTACGAGAGGCTGGGCGCAAAGGTTCTCACAGAGTGGCGCATTCATCGCTTGGAGGAGGCTCAACTGCCGCGCGTTGCCAGCAAGTTGGCAATTGCCAAGGGCGGCGGCTAACACGCGCTTTCACCCGACGTTGCTCCGCTGCGCCCCGCAAGGCGGGTGAAGCGCTGACGCTGGGTGACACGAAGACAACATGAAGATCAGGTCCATGACAGCATCAGATGAGCCGGCTGTCCGTGAAGTAGTCGCCGGACTCTCCGATTGGTTCGATGATGATGCCCGAACCAGATCAATTCCCGTCGACCTGAAGCATCACACGACCTTTGTTGCGGACAAAGGCGATGATGTAGTTGGGTTCATCGCGCTCCACGTCTACAACGGCAGACTGGATATCAGCTGGATGGGTGTACGAAACGATTACCGCGGCAAAGGAATCGGAACCCTGTTACTTCACCGAGCCGAGGAGCTTGGAAGAGCATGGGGATTGCGTGAGCTGACAACCTTCACCCTCGGCGATACCGTTGAGTATGAACCCTATGAATCGACGAGGCGCTTTTATCTGAAGAACGGGTTCGAGGTTTACCAGAGGAATCAAACCGACAACCCGGGATGCCCTGAGGAGTGGAGACTGAAGAAACAGATCGTCCAGCCATGAGGTGGAGTTTACGTTTTGCCCGTGGCGGGCAGAACGAAACTCACCTCTGACGTTAGGATGCTGTAGCTCTGTGTGGCAATGAGATGATCTTTGCTATCTCGCGGCTCGAAACTCCAAGAGCAAGGAGGGCCCGAATGAGCAAGTCCAATGTCACGGACGGGTCGCCGGCTTCCATCTTGGCTACCCGGGACTGGCTGGACTTGACTAGGCGCGCCAATCCATGCTGGGTCAGACGTCTCCGCTGTCTTCGCGCCTTCAAATTGTTTGCAAGCCTTACCTTGAGCTCGACGTATGCAGCCTCCTTCGGGGAAAGCCCTAGGAACTCCGCAGCCGTGCCGAAGCGCCAGCCCTTTGACTCCAGGCGTTTTCTCTTTGACTCACGCATTGTCATAACTCCTAAGCCGACGTTTACACGTCTCTATAGCCTCCGTTGCGGTCCGAGATGTCTTCTTGTTGAAAACCTCCACGATAACGATCGCATCTGGGTCGATTCGGTACATAACTCGCCAGGTCATACCTGCATCGTTGATCCGCAGCTCGTAACAACGCGGACCGATCAGGGGGCATGGGCCTCGCGTGCGGCAGGTGCAACATGTCTCCCTGCTGGAGCCTTCGCAGGAGATACCCCGCCTCAAGCCGCCCCTGTTTAGAAAAAGGGGGAGACTTGACTTCTCCGTGTACCCAGACTAGTGGTTTGACGTTCGCATTCATGCGATTACAACATATATCGAATCTGACATATTGTCAAGCTGTTTTAGTCGGTCGTATCCTAACCCGCCGCTGCAGCTGGCCGCAGCCCGTCCTGGAGATGCAGTCCGTGCTGGCGGCATGTGCGACGGCTGAGCCATCATCGTCGGGCGGCCCACTCTGGAGGTATTCACAGTGACATCACCTTTCTCTGAGTGGATGAGACGACATCCAGTAATTTCCTTCTACGTGTTGGCTTTCGTCATCTCGTGGTTGGGTTGGGTCCCGCAGGCCGCGTATTCGCGCGGTCTCTTTCCAATCCAAAGCCCGCTCTTCATTTTGCTTGGCGGTGGCGGACCGACCTTCGCAGCACTCATTGTTACACTAGTCTTGGCCGGGAAACGTGGCGTTCGAGAGTTGTTCGCGCCATTACTCCGGTGGCGAGTTAGCGTTGTTTGGTATTGCGTCGCGCTATTCTGGCAGCCTGTGATTCTGCTTGCCGTAGTCGGCCTGGATATGTTCCTAGGCAAGCCAACGCCTGACTTCGGATTGGTCGGCCCGTGGTTTATCGTCTTATCCATGTTTCTGACCTACTTGCTGTTCAACTTATGGGAGGAAGTGGGCTGGCGCGGGTTTGCATTACCGAGGTTACAAGCTCGCCACAGCGCGCTCCTCTCCAGTCTGATCATTGGTGTCTTGTGGGGCTTGTGGCATTTGCCGCTTTTCCTGGATAGGAGCAATCCGATGTCCACTTTCCCCTTCCCTGCGTGGTTTATCGGAACCGTTGCCTCCGCAGTCTTATACACATGGCTCTACAACAATGCGAAAGGCAGTTTGCTCATCGTCAGTCTGTTCCACGCCGCGGGGAATACAGCCACCGCCGCGATTTTTGTAGCTTTCGGTCGCGTTATTTCTGTCCAGGATTTTCTCTTAGTGACTGGAATGACCTGCCTCGCGGCCATCATAATCGTCGCCGTGTTCGGACCAGCACGCCTTTCGCGACAAACGGTTCCTTGACATGGACTCGTCCTGGAACAGCAAGATGCTTTGTGCGCTCAAGTGGTGGGGTATACTATCCAGCTTTTCTCCCTTTCAAGCTGCTCAAAAACCGTGAACCGGTCAGTTTGACTATTGAAGCAGGAGGAAGGATTTGAAAAAGGTTTTCACGAGTATAAACCCAATGGAATGCAGTTTTCGTAAGACAATCCTAGAATCTCATGGTATCCGGTGTATGATTAAGAACGAGTTACTCTCACCGCTAGGGGGCGCAATACCGGCACCAGAGGTATGGCCCGAACTGTGGATTCTTGCTGACGAGAGAATTGAAGAAGCAATTCAGCTTCTTGATGTCGAAGAACAAGACAAAGGCTCTTCTACCGAATGTAAATAGAAGCCGTCTAGCGATGCGCTCGACCAGCCCGACTGCTCCGCATTGAGAGAAGGCGTTGTGGTCATCGGCTGTATTGCTCCGCAGTCGACAGGTGAGCGCCACACCGTTGGGCTGTCTAACACGTTTGGAGATGAAACCATGAGACCGCTTGCTCTGATGTGCTTTGTGTGCAGGATATGGGTGCTTGTGATAGTGCTGGTTCCGATGTTGGCTGGCTGTGGAGACGACGACACCGTGAAGCCCTCGGGGGGAACCAACGGTTCACTTGTCTTCACGCGGGAGAATGGATCCGTGGTGGAATTCTCAGCCGCCGCGGAAACGTTCGTATGGTGCGGCCCCTGGGAGACCGATCTCGTTCCGGTCCCCTCGTTGCATGTGTGGTTCGGGAGTCTAGAGCAGCCGGAAGGCTGGGTGCTCCGGGCAGTCGTACGTGACATAGAGATCGGGGACACTCTGCGCTTTCCGAACTACTTCGTCTGGGACCAACCGGACAGCGTGCACCTATTCCTCCTGGATCTCCCGAATGAGCTAGCCACGGACACGGAGGAATCCGGCGGCTTTATTGTGTTTCACCACCTGCCCTGCTCAGGCGGGATGATCGTTGATTTCTCGATCGACGCCGTCATGGGCAGTGAGTACTGGGACATGCCGCCGGTCACAGTGCGTGGCCGGTTCACCGCACGGGTCACCGGCCCTCTCCCGGCCGGCGCCCAACCCCCCGGGCTGGGAGGTCTACATCGAACGAAGCATGGCCCGATTGTTTCCAGACGATGAAGGACCAGAGGACGACCATGTACGACCAGAATGTTCACTCTCAGCTGCCCCCCTTTGACCTTCTCGTTGAGGTTTCGCCGGGTGAGGGCTGTTTCGCACACGTCCCGGCGCTCCCAGGCCTGTGCTTTCGCGCTAATGACCCGGAAGGGGCGGAAGGCATTGCACCGGGGCAGATCGCCAGGTACTCACGATGGCTCCTTGCTGAGGATCTAGTTGACCTCAACTCAGAGGCTGCCGCACTCGTGCGCCGTGCGCGCATCGGTGACTTCACGGGTGTTCGGGTTGTCGAGACGGAACGTCGAGACGGCTCGCCTCTCTGGATTTCCGGGAATCCGGCCGTTCTATTCGACCACGATCGCCATCCGCTGGACGACACTGCTGTTGCCGCACATCTCCGCTTTGCACGTCAGGTTGTGAAGCGCATTCGAGTGATGGTCGCCGCTCTGTCCCCAGACCAACGTGAGCATAAGCCCACGGTCCAGTATCGTTCTGTGAACGAGACATTGACCCACATCGGCAACTGTGTCTGGTGGTATTGTTCACGCGTTGACGATGGGTTGCCGGAGCCTGATGCGCGAGCCGAGGAGACGCCGATGGCTCGCATCGAACGCCTGCTCGAGGCTGCAGGGGAATACCTGCTTGCGGTCCCGCTACAGGCGCGCACGACCGTTCACGTCCCAACCAGGTTTCTGACGAAAGATCCCCGTGAGGCCTGGACCCACACAAAGGTGTGTCGCCGCCAAGCAGAGCACATGTGGGAGCACTTGCAGACGCTCGGACAAGCCATATGTTGACCTATCAACCCGCCAGCCCCGAACAGGCGGAGGAATTCCTGCAATTATTGCGCATCGACGCAGCCGACTATCTCGAGCGCACCGCACAACTCATGCAGATGACCTGGTCACAGTTTGCCGAACTCGTTAAGACAGTGGGACGAGTCTGCGGCGTCTATCAGGATGGTGCATTGGTCGGGTTTTACTGGATCGAAGAGCGCGGCAAAGTGGTACACTAAAGCGGCCGGCCGGTGAGGCGTAACCGGCCATAACTTCGGGAGAGATCACGTTATGAGCGAGAACATGATCTACAAGCTGTACCTCATTATCTCCGGGGCTATTTTCTTTTTCGTTGGGACGTTCCACCTCCTCAGGCTCATCTATCACTGGCCTATCGCGGTTGGAACGCGAACAATCCCATACGAACTGTCCTACGTTGGGTTCCCAGTCGCAATCGGGTACGCGATCTGTGCCTATTGGCTCTTTCGGAAGTAAGGTAGTGTTGTCATGGTGTGGACACGATGCGAGCAAGTAGCGTTGGAGGTCCTTCATGTTTTGTCCAGAATGTAGAGCAGAATATCGCGAAGGATTCCTCAGGTGTACGGACTGCGATGTCGATCTGGTCGCCGAGCTACCGCCTGAACCCGAACCCGAGTTTGTGGATTACGAAGAGATCCTGGCCACTTATAGTCATGGCGACATCGCCCTGATAAAGAGTATTCTAGATGGTGAGGACATAGACTATTTCTTCAAGGGAGAGTATTTTGCTTACGTGAACCCGCTTGCCGATCCTGTCAGATTGATGGTAAGGAAGGACCAAGTGGAGGATGTTAGGAATATTCTGAAGGACCTGAAACTGTCGTATTTTGGGTGTCAACCCGGATAGGCGTTCCTAGGAAGGCGCGCAACAAGATCTTTCAAGGATCAACGGATTGGAGGAATCCATGAACACCAACGCTTCGACGGTCGAAATCCCTCGAAACGCAAGACAATGGGCCATGATATGCCACTTGAGTGCGCTGTCTGGTCTGCTGGGAAACGGCATCGGCTTTCTCCTGGGCCCCCTGATTGTATGGCTGATCAAGAGAGAGGACCATCCCTTCATCAATAAGCAAGGCAAGGAAGCGGTGAACTTTCAGATCACCATGTTCATTGTTCTCTTCATATCTGCGATATTATGCCTTCTCTTGATAGGCTTCGCGTTTCTGATTGTCGTTGCTTTCCTGATGACCATATTCCCGATTATTGCGGCGGTTCGTTCTAACAACGGGGAGGACTACAAATACCCAGTTTCGTTGCGTTTCATAAAATAGCCCGCATCCGGTGGATCCGAGTCGTCCTGACCGGTATCGCGGCTGAGAGCTGCGGCATGCCGACTTGGCTTCGACGCGTGGCGTGTCGGGGGGAAACAGAGAATGAGACATCCGAGACTCGTTGTGCCCCTTCTAGTACTGTCGTTGATCCTCGTTGTGCTGGCGGCGTGGCCGCGCCTCATCAATTCCATGCTCCCGCCCGACAGTCGCCCAGGCAAGATTGATTTCGTCGTGGAAAGAGTGACCGCGGAAGAATTTGGCGCCCTCGCCGAGCAGTTGACGCAGCAGTATTCCACGCCGTTCAATCACATAGAGCGATTCAAGAAAGCGCGAATCCTTTCTTACGAAGGGCCCAAGACTTGCTTGAAGTGTCACTGGGTCATCACCGTGAAGGACGCCGTGACCGGCCAAGAGAAGAAGGTCAGCCTGATGAAGAACTTGCTGACCTCGGCCCACTACCGCTTTTTCACCAAGCGACACCCCAACGTCTACGGGTTCAACGGTGTGCTTGCCGATAATTTCCCGATGGGAAAGATCGATCGTCCGTGTCCCAAACCCGGTTCCTTTGCGATGACTGCGTGGGTCGAACTTGTCAACACCAAAGACGGCAGGACGTATTCTGAGGGGTGCGGTCAATGTCACATCGGCGGCCAATACCAGGCGCCGCTCGGAGAGATCATGCCGGGTTATCGCACGCTTCGCGCAGAGAAGGACGCGATCGACTGCCTCGTATGCCACGCAGTGGCATACGACATGAACAAGAAGCAGGTGGTTACCGACAAGAACGGCCGCTTGAGGTGGGGACAAGATCGTTCCATGAGAGCCGCCATGTCGGTCACCACGCCCACTGCGCAGAACTGCCTGCGCTGCCACCAACACAACTTCGGGGGCGACGTCTATGTTGACTCGCTGGGTGCCCCATACATGCAGAGCTCGCTAAACCTCGGGGCAGAGCGCCCGAGGATTCGGCATCCGGGCTCGAAGAGAGGAACCCCCTATTCCCCTTCGTGGGACGTCCATGCGGCAGGAGGCATCTCTTGTGTTGACTGCCACGCGACGGAAGGGCATTTGATCGCCAAGGGGACTCATACCACGACTATGATGGCAAACGATCTTCCGAACGTGGAGGTGACGTGCGAGAAGTGTCACTCCGATGAGCCTCACCGGGGCGGTGTCGATGTGGATGCGAACACGGCCGAGTTCTTGAACGCGCATACGGAAAAGGTTGCTTGCCAGACTTGTCATATTCCGTCACTAAATTCTGACAACGTCACAATGAGAGATTTCTCTACGCCCCTCTTCGAGAAAGAGCCTGGAATCTACATCTACGACGACGTCGTCAAGGAAACCGGGCCTGGAAGGGGCATCGTCTACGCGTGGTGGAACGGAGACGGTTCATTCCTGGGTAATCCCATAGGCGACAATCCCAACGGAAGGAACCTCTACAGATTCTACAAACCCACCAATGTCTGGCCTGAGTACAAGAAATTCGACTACCGTGCATGGTACGAACGAGTGATGCGACCGATCGCTCAGAAGGGCAGAAAATCCAAGCTCTATGCAATGAAGCTATACAACGGTAAGCAGCACATCGACCTTCAGAACATCACACCCTTCGGTGGAATGTTCGTTCCATACAATTTCCCCACCTATTACGCAACCGGCGACGCCAATCTTGCCGCACAGAAAGAGATGCAGAAAAGCACGATGAAAATGATGTACGGCTGGATGTTCGACTTCTATCTGATGAACAAGTTCATGACCTTCATGGGCGCCAAAGGTTGGAACGCGTCGTCGTACAAAGACGTCCTCAGCATGAGAAAAGTGGAGCCCCGCTGGCTCCCCAACAATGCGTCCATGGAAATAGATCACGCAATTAGGCGTGAAGGCGCCCTTTCCTGCTCGAATTGCCACAATCCCAATGGAGTGCTAGACTGGAAGGATCTCGGCTACACTGAGGATGAGATTCAGGCGTTGACCATAAATCCGCTGGAACAATGATGGAGAACGCCTTGTCTCTGCAAAATCGGAGGGTTTGTGTACCATAAGACCGACACTTCCCACTTCCACGGACGCGACTTGGACAAGACGATGTTCGCGGACTTTGAAGCCGCCCTGGCTCACATTCGCGACAACGAGATCAAGATGATAGACCTCAAGTTCACCGATTTGGCGGGACGCTGGCATCACGTGACTTTGCCGACCAGTCAATTCGGGGAGAACTTGATGCGCGACGGTGTCGCGTTCGACGCCTCCGCCATCGGATTGCGTCCGGTAAAGGCCGGAGACATGGTGCTGATACCGGACATCTCGACGGCGTTTCGCGATCCGTTCTGGGACGTGCCTACCCTGAGTTTCATCTGCTCCGCCTACGAGGCCGACACGAAGCTGCCCTTCGGGCGGGATCCCCGCAACATCGCGACACGCGCCGAGGCTTACATGCGTGAACTTGGCGTCGCGGACGAGAGCCGATGGGGCCCGGAGTACGAGTTCTATGTGTTCGACAGCGTCTCTTTCGAGAACGAAGTGAACGCCGCGTCGTATCGCTTGGAAAGTAGTGAGGCCGACTGGCAAAGCTCACGAGGCGGCCACGGCCATCTCATTCCACGCCACGGTGGCTATCACGCAATTCCGCCGAAGGATCAATTGTTCAACCTGCGCAGCGAAATGGTGATGGTTCTGGAATCGATGAACATCGAGGTGAAGTATCATCACCACGAAGTCGGCGGGCCCGGCCAGTGCGAGATAGAAACCCCGATGATGGCGATGGTGCACAGCGGCGACGCCACACAAATCGTCAAATACGTCACCAAAATGACGGCCGGGCGCAACCAGAAGACGGTGACATTCATGCCCAAACCGCTCTTCGGAGAGGCGGGCAACGGCATGCATTTCCACCAGCAATTATTGAAGGACAATCTGAACTTGTTCTACGATTCGCGCGGCTACGGCAAACTGAGCAACATCGCGTTGTTGTACATCGGCGGCCTATTGACACACGGCCCGGCACTGTTGGCGTTCACGAATCCGTCCACCAACTCTTATCGACGCTTGGTGCCCGGCTACGAAGCGCCGGTAAACGCGTTCTTCAGCCTGGGCAATCGCAGCGCCGCAATCCGTGTGCCGAAGTACGCCGATCAGCCGGACAGTGCGCGCTTCGAATTCCGCCCGCCCGACGCGACGTGCAACGTCTACCTGGCGCTGGCGGCCCAACTCATGGCCGGCATCGACGGCATTCGACGCAAGATCGACCCGCGAGAGGCAGGGTTCGGGCCGATAGATCAGAACATCTTCGCCTGGAGCGAAGAGCAGCGGAAATCAATCAAGCCGTTGCCGGGGTCTCTCAGAGAAGCGCTGGACGCGCTTGAGCGAGATCACGATTTCCTCTTGCAGGGCGAAGTGTTCGACCCGGGTCAGATAGCAGAGTGGATCCGGGTGAAACGCGAGGAATACTACGACGTACGCAACCGGCCGCACCCGTTCGAGGTGTCCGCGTATTTCGACGTCTGAGCGCGACCCTGACGGCGCCGCACGCTTGGTTCGCGTCGCTGCAACAGAAGGAAGAAACAGGTGGGTTTCACAGAGACAATCATACAGTGGGTCACACATCTGATTGACGTCTTGGGTTATCCCGGCGTGGCGTTTCTCATGATGCTGGAAAGCATGGTGGCGCCGGTTCCAAGCGAAGCCGTGATGCCTTTTGCCGGGTGCTTGATTACGGTAGGCCGGTTTAGTTTTCTGTGGGTGGCGATATCGAGCACGACGGGAAGCATAGTCGGCTCCTTGATATCGTACGCGGTCGGTTACTACGGCGGCAAACCCTTCGTGATCAGATTCGGCAGGTACGTTCTTCTCAATCTTCACGATCTCGAAGCGACGGAGCGGTTCTTTCATCGACACGGCACGATAACTATTCTTATCGGTAGATTCATCCCCGTGATCCGCCACCTCATTTCCATACCGGCAGGAGCCGGAAGGATGAATCTCCTTCACTTCTCCCTCTACACAATAATCGGCGCGTGCGCGTGGAATACGTTCCTTGCCTGGCTTGGATATCACCTCGGAAGGCACTGGGAAGTGGTTCACAAATACAGCGGGCCGATTGACGCGGTCGTGCTTGTGCTCATCGCCTCCGGATTGATCTACTTCGTCAGGGCCCACTTGAAGAGGGCGAGCGCGTATCCGTCAGGCCGACAGCCGTGAGGCAGGCGGCCGTGATGGATGCGGTATTGCCTGTACCGTACACAATCTACCCCCTCTCTGCCCTTGAAGTGACGCCGTAACTGTGTTATAATCCCGCAAAAGCATTCTTTGTCAGTCAAGGCTGTATTTCCAAGAAGCAGGTGCCCGAAACGAGGAAGCCCTGCGCTGTTTCTTGCCTGCGTAGCCTTGTCGCAGGTTTCTCGCGCGCGTCGCCGCTGGAACCAACGCGTTTGGAGCCCACGCGTAGCGAGTGAGATGCCAGTCGACTGAAACCGGGGTGCCTCTGTAATGCCTGTCACGTTTCACCTCGCGACATCCCACCCGCACACTCGTTCCTCCGGCTTGCCGCCCTACCGAAGAAGCGTGAAGGACCTGCGTCCTGGGAGGATTCCGCCATGATTAGTCGTGCCGGTCTTGCGCTCATACTAGGTTGCTTGGCGCTCCTGATGCTCGTGGGCCAGCCGGAAATCGATCCCGCAATGGCACTCCAGTGCCCACTCGACAGCTGCAACACGGGCTGCACCCTTACATATTGGGCCACCTCCGCGCCCGATCGCTGGTACGAAAGCCAGATGCCCATCAGCTACTACGTCAACGAGAACGGGGCCGCTGATTGCACGGGAGACGAGTTCGCCGCCGTCAAAAGGGCCACGACGAACTGGGAACAAGTGATCGGGAGTTACTGGACGACGTGCTACGGCGGCACGACGAGCAGGCATTCGAACGCGGACCACGCTCAGCCCGCGCGTGACACGGTCAACGTCATCTCCTGGGAAGATTTGGGCGGCGGTTTGCCTCTTTCATTGGGCTATGGATATGTGTGGTACAGCACAACCGGAGACTCGATTATCGAGGGCGATATTTCGCTCAACAACAATACCGCCGTCAAGTGGTCTGCGCTGAAGGCCGATTCGTGCATTCACGGAAGATTCGACGTCGAAAACATCGCCACGCACGAGTTGGGTCACTGGATGTATCTCTACCACTCCTGTGATATCGGAGCCACGATGTACTGCTGGGGCGACTCCAACGAGACTAAAAAGAGGAGCCCGAGCGACTGCGACATCATAGCCATGCAGTCCCAGTACCCGCAGAGCGCCGGTGTGCCCAGGCCTCAGCCCGGCTGTTGGCCGGTGGATATTGATGCGAACGTTGATTCGAATCCGGTGCTCGGTGACATCAACAGAGACGGAACAGACGAAATCGTCGTGGCGGGTGACGACGGCCGCGTGCACGTTCTGACGGGAAGAGGCGAGGAGCTTTACGGCTGGCCAAAGCAGGCAGGCAACTGCATAGACGGCTCGCCGGCCCTCGGAGACATCGATAGCGACGGCTGGCTGGAGATCGTCGTCGGCTCCTACAGTGACAGCGTCTATGCATTCAGGCACGATGGTTCACTCGTGTCCAATTGGCCCCGTGGAACAAATTGGTACGTGAGAAGCACCCCGGCAATCGCCGATTTGGACAAGGATGGCGGCCTCGATGTCATCTGCGCGTCTACGGATTCGTGTGTCTACGCCTGGAGGGCGAACGGGAATCTTATTTCAGGCTGGCCCGTGAAACTTGGCGGAAACATGCAACTTGCGGGACCTGCCGTGGCCGACCTCGATGGAGACGACAGCCTCGAGGTTGTCATTTCCGGCTACGACTACAAGGTGTACGCACTCAAACCTCACGGGGCCAACATGAGCCCATCCATGTGGCCGGTAAGCACGGGCCGCAAGGTGTACGACCGCGTGGCCATAGGGGACATCGACGCTGATAACCATTACGAGGTGGTCGCGACCTCGGCACACGATAGCGTGTACGCATGGAATCACGACGGGAGCAAGTGTTCCGGCTGGCCAGTTTACGTCCCGGTCTGGGTAGACTACTCTGCGCCCAGCCTTGGCGATATCGATGGGGATGGGGCACCAGAAATCGTGTTTGGTTCGGAGGGCGACTCGCTCTATGCCTTCAACGGCAACGGATCGAGGGTGACCGGGTGGCCCGGGTACGTGGATGGATACGTCAGAGGCTCTGCCGTCATCGTTGATATTGACTCTGACAACGCCTACGAAGTCGTCGCGGTAACAGACAAAGGAAAAATATACGCTTTCAACGGCAACGGCACTACGGTCAACGGCTGGCCCAAGACTTATCCGGAGTCGGGGTACTACAGAACTCCTGCCATAGGAGAGACCAACGGAGACAACGAGCTCGACATGGTGGTCGGCAGCACCTATCCGGGCAAGCTCTACGCATTCAGCCTCGGTTCAGTCCCGGCCAACAACACGTACGAGTGGCGTATGTACGGCCACGACTGGAACCGTACTTCGCGCCATGGTTACGCGCCGAGCACGCCGATTCCCATAGTCTTCTCCGACATGTTCGCAGACCTCGACCATTGGGAACTGTTTGGGCACGGAGGTTCTCACGTGGGCCTCTCCTCTATTTACTACAGTCCGCCTTACAGCATGGAGATGGTGGGAAGCCCCGCATCGGGCGACTTCGCGAGCGCCTACTCGGAATTCATCGACGTCGACTTCACGAAGCCGTACTCCATCAAGTTCTACTTCACTTATGACAATTTCAGCACGGCAAACTGGATCGTGTTCGGACATGCCCGGCTGCGCTTGCTGAGCCCGACCGCGCCCGTGTTAATGGACAGGGCCGGAGATTGGTCCGATCTTGCGTCCATCGGCCCGCCATTCTATTCGTATTGTGCCGCAGGGGCCTTTACGGAATTCGAGATCGACGTAGATCCATCGACAAGAATAGTCATGCTCTTGGTCAACGGTGCGCCGCTCGGAACGGGCCAGTATCTGGAGACCCTGGTTCCAAGCAACCGGGCGTGGCTGGAAGACAGAGAGTATCCGGGCGAATACCTCACTGGTTGGTACGACGACTTCGAAGTGCGTGGATACCCACCGGTGGTCGGGGTTGGACCGGCGACTCCGGTCACTCCGCCGCTCGTGAACGCGCTCTATCAAAGTTATCCAAACCCGATGAACCCGATGGCGACAGTCAAGTACTCCGTCAAGGAATCGGGTCGCATCACGCTGCGGATATATGACGTGGCAGGACGGGTCGTAAGGAGACTGCTCGACGAAGAGAAGCCGGCCTCTCCGACGTTGTATTCAGTCGTATGGGATGGCACAGACGATTCGGGGCGGCGGGTGGCGAGTGGCGTATATTTTTGTGAGCTCGAGGCAAAGAACTTTATCTCGGCGAAGAAGATCGTGGTCTTACGGTAGTATCGACCGCCCCCAGGAACCGGAGAATCGGGGCGTGCACAGTCGGACACCAAGGTCTGGGATACCAAGATCCAGGAGGTTGAAGGTCTATGGAAGCAAGGACGTTTCGATCGTATGCGGTCGCCGCTATGTTTATTGCGGCGATCTTTGCTCTCGCCCTCGCGGCGCCCAAATCTGAGGCGCTCATGCAGAAGGCAACGCTGGCACAGCTTGCAGAGGGCTCGACCGGCATTATTCAGGGCCAAGTCACAGACATCACGTCTCAATGGGACGCCGATGGGAAGACTATCTTCACTTACGTGACAGTGACGGTCGATCAGTGGTTCAAGGGCACGGGTTCCCAAACGATAACGATACGTGTCCCGGGAGGAGAAGTGGACGGTGTCGGCCTGATGGTCGAGGACACTCCCGTATTCGCGAAGGGCCAGACGGTCGTCACTTTCGTCGAACCGAGCGAGGAACAGTCTGTGATGAAGGTCAAGGGGCTCTTCCAAGGAAAGTTCACAGTCGAGAACGGAAAGGTACGCGAGGCGGGTCTTCCGCTCGGCGATTTTGTGCAGAGAGTAAAGTCCATCGTAAAGGCGCAGGAAAAGAGAGCGCAGGAGAAATAGGCCGGGGGTGATCACGATGAAGCTTAAGAACAACCTGAACAGGTCCAAGCCTGTGAAGAGATTCGCGCTTGCGAACGGGGCCGCGAGTGTAAACATACCGGTCCCTACGAACAAGTCCGCGCCCGTGTGCGGGTCTACGTCTGAGCGCAGATTCCTAGCTGAGTGCGCGTGCACCTGGCCGGGGCCGGCTTCGTCCCACGCGCCGGTACTCAGTAGATGCTTCGGTGTCTTACTTGCAGTCACCGGTCTCCTCGTTGTCGCTCTGCTCCTGAGCGTCTCCCCGACTGCTACGTTTGCCGCATGCCCCGAGGGCGATTGCGACCAAAGCTGCACGATTTGGAAGAATGCAGGCAGCTATGCCTACTGGTATCCTTACCTCCAAAGGTGGGCCGATAGCGACCTGCCTGTCACATACTACATCAACCAGAATGGGGCGTCCCTCTGCACGGGGAATGAGTTCAATGCCGTGCAGAGGGCGCTCACCAATTGGGAAAACGTCCTGACGGCCTATTGGGCCGGGTGCTACGGTGGCGTCACGGACAAGGACTCCGGGGCCTACCCTGAACCCGTGCAAAAGGACGGATTCAACGTCGTCTCGTGGGAAGACATGGGAAACGCCGCCCCGCTCACGTACGGCCTTGCGCACTGGTGGTGGGACGCGCAGAACTATAATTATGAATGTGACATCACGTTCAACGACAACGCGGCAGTGCCCTGGTCTGCTTTGCGGGCTGATTCCTGCCTGCGTGGCAAATACGACCTCGAGAGCGTGGCTACGCACGAATTCGGCCACTGGATGAGCTTCGGGCATTCGTGCGACACAAAGGCCACCATGTACTGTTTTAGTGATTCCAACGAAACGCACAAACGCACTCTGAACGAATGTGATGTGTCTGCCATGCACTGGCGATATCCCCAGAGCAGTGGCGCACCAAAACCGCAACCCGGTTGCTGGCCCGTGCTTTTTGACGATCATGTGAGCTCCAATCCTGCGCTCGGAGACATTAACAGAGACGGTGTGGAGGAGGTCGTGTTCGCAACGTACGACAGTACGCTGCACGTTCTGGACGGCAGGGGGAAGGAGCTCGACCACTGGCCGCAGAAGGTCGGCGCAGAAATCAGCGGTTCTTCGCCGGCTCTCGGCGACGTGGATGGTGACGGGTGGCTAGAGATTGCTATAGGCGCGGACAATGACAGCCTCTACGTGTTCAAGCATAATGGCGCGCGCGCCGCCAACTGGCCGCGAGCCGCGGGATCCGGAGTCAGTACGACGCCGAGCATCGCCGATTTGAACAAAGACGGGTTCGTGGACATCGTCTGTGTGACGGACTCCGTCTACGCCTGGAGAGGTAGCGACGCCTCGAAGTTGACCGGTTGGCCGGTGTACGCGGGGGGACTTGTCTCGCGGGCCGCGCCCGCTCTGGCGGATCTTAACGGCGACGACAGCCTTGAGGTCGTAGTCCCTGGAGGCAACCATAAGATCTATGCGTTCAAGCCTCATGGCGCAAGCCTCACAGGTTGGCCCGCTTCGCTTAGCCGCACGCCAGACGAAGCCGTTGCCATCGGAGACATCGACGGTGATGGCAGCTACGAAGTAGTATCAACTGCAAAGTACGACAGTGTGTACGCCTGGAATGCGAACGGAAGCCGGTGCGCGGGCTGGCCCGTCTACGTTACGGCGACTGTGGGCTACTCCGCGCCGAGCCTCGGTAATCTTGATGCTGACGCGGCTCTCGAGGTGGTCTTCGGGAGCGACAGCGACACTCTGTTCGCCTTCAACGGAGACGGGACGAAGCTGGCGGCCGGCTGGCCGGTACGCGTCGAGGGCAAGGTGCGCGGCTCCGCGGTCATCGCCGATGTTGACGGGGATAACGCCTACGAGGTCGTCGCCGCGACGGACCAGGGCAACATCTACGCCGTGAATGGCGACGGTACGTGGGTCTCGGGCTGGCCAGTACAGTTTGGCGCACTCGCCGACCGTGCGCCGGCCATAGGTGATAT
The DNA here is from genome assembly GCA_026388185.1 of Candidatus Eisenbacteria bacterium. Classification (NCBI taxonomy): domain Bacteria; phylum Candidatus Eiseniibacteriota; species Candidatus Eiseniibacteriota bacterium. The sequence goes on from JAPLKG010000014.1 coordinate 104,395, forward strand.
TGACGGTAACAACAAGCTCGACCTGGTGGTCGCCGACGCGGCGTCTCAGGAGATGTTTGCGTTCACCTTGGGCACGGTACCCACGGAAGCCAGGTACGAATGGCGCATGTACGCACATGACTGGAACCGCACTTCGTGTTACGGGTTCACACCCACGGCGCCGACCACGTGGTTGTTCTCGGATGCAATCGTGGACTTCGGTTACTGGGAACGCTTCGGAGCCGGTGGCGCCGGCATAGACCTCTCGACGTATTCGATGAGTTCGCCCTACAGCATGGGCGTGAGCGGCAGTTCGGCTCCTGGCGCATTCGCAAGTGCATATTCTGAGCTCATCAACGCTGATTTCTCCAGGCCGTACAGCGTTAAGTTCTGGTTTGCATATAGCGACTTCTATGAAGCGAACTGGCTCGTATTCGGACACGCCCGCCTGCGGTTGATGAACCAGGACTCACCGGTCATGGTGGACATCGCCGGCGACTGGTCGAACCTCGTCCCACTCGGCCCGCCGTTTGGTGCCCCCACCCCTCCATACGCGTACGCCGATTTCGAGATAAAGGTGGATCCGACAGTGCGGACGATTGAACTGTTGGTATTCGGCGCCTCCATGGGGGTAGTGCAGTATAATACGACGGTAGTTCCCAGTGACCGCATCTGGCTCGAGGACAGAGAGTACCCGGGTGCGTTTCTCACGGGATGGTATGACGACTTCGAGGTGCACGGATTCCTGCCGGTCGTGGCCGTGCAGCCAGAGACGCCTTCCACTCCACCGCTCGCGAATGTGCTTTATCAGAGCTACCCCAACCCGATGAATCCGATGGCGACGATCAAATACTCCGTCAAGGAATCCGGCAAGGTCGTGATCAAGATTTATGATGTTACTGGAAGGGTCGTCAAGGGACTGGTGAACGAAGAAAAGCAGGCTTCGCCGACCGCCTATTCGATCCCGTGGAATGGCACAGACGATTCCGGGCACCGCGTGGCAAGCGGAGTGTACTTCTGCAGAATGGAGGCAAAGAACTTCATCTCGGCAAAGAAAATCGTGTTGTTGCGGTAGATCGTACTATACACTGGCAAACACGATCAGCGCAGGGGGGCAATACGGGCGGAGGTGCTTTTACAACCATACTACTATTGTTAGCGCGGAGGACTAATGCTTGACGTAGACAGGAGAGAGTTTCTGAAGAAGCTGCTTGCCGGAGTGTCGCTTGCAGCTCTCGATTGGAATGCATTCCCGAAGGGCGCGAACGCTCAGGCGGGAAAAGGAGAATCTGAGGCGACGATGACTGCGGCTGGGAGCGGAAGCGCTCGGGCCGGAGAAAGCGCCTTCGACGCTATCATCATCGGTTCCGGTCTCGGCGGACTAAGCTGTGCCGCCGCTTTTGCCCGCCAAGGGTTCAAGCCACTCGTTCTGGAAAAGCACGACAAACCCGGCGGCTACGCTACGACGTTCAAGCGACCCGGGGGCTTCAGCTTCGACGTCTCCTTGCATTCCACGGTGGTGGGAGAAAGAGCGGGCATACACAATCTGATACCGGGATTTCCAGAGATCGCGGACATTGAATTTGTCCCTCACCCAAACCTCTATCGAGCAATCTTCCCTGACTACGATCTCCGCATGCCGCAGAAGGACATTCCCGCGTACGTCGCAATACTGGTCGGCCATTTTCCTGAGGAGAAGGAAGGTATTGAGGGGCTGTTCGGCGACATGAAGGGACTGGTCAGCGACCTTGAGAAGTACTCGGCAGCCCGAGGCAAGGTGGACATGGCCACGTTCCCCGCCGACTTCCCATATCTCTTCAAGAATTACAGCAGGACGTGGGGCCAGATGGTGGACTCCCGAATCAAGAGCCCGAAGCTCAAAGCGATTGTGTCCGTGATGTGGGGATACTACGGGCTTCCGCCCTCGAGACTCTCGACTTTTTACTACGCGCTTCCCACGATGAGCTATCTTGCCGAGGGCGGTTATTATCCGAAGGGGCAATCTCAGAAGATAAGCAATGCCTTCGTGGAGTTCATAGAAAAACGCGGCGGCAAGGTGGTTCTGGGGACGAAGGTCAGCGAGATTCTGGTAAAGGACCACGTGGCTCACGGAGTCAGAACCGCTGACGGGAAAGAATACGGCGCAAAGGTCGTCGTGTCCAACGCCAACGCGTACGACACGTTCCACACCATGATGAATGAGAGCGAGTATCTCAAGGATTACCTCGCCCGGATGGACACGTTCAGCGTGAGTCTTTCGAGCTTCCAGGTGTTCCTTGGGCTGAAGAAGGACCTCGTCGGCGGGCTTGGAATCACCGACACCGAGATCTTCTGCGAGCCGGGCTATGACCCCGAGGCCGCCTACGAGGACATGGTCAACGCAAAGGTTGAAGATGGTGGCTTCGGACTCATGCTCTACGACAACCTCTACAAAGGCTATTCGCCCCAGGGAAAGAACACACTCAACGTCTTGTCGCTCCAGGGGTACGACCACTGGAAACAATACGAGACCGACTATTTCAAGGGCGAGAAGACGGCCTACAGAAAAGAGAAGGAACGAATGGCCGACGTCCTGATCGACAGCGTGGAAAAAAGGCTCCTGCCGGGGCTACGGGCCGCGATTGAGGTCAAGGAGATCGGCACCCCTCTCACGAATCTGCGCTACACCGGCAACTACCGAGGCGCTGCCTACGGTTGGGATCAGACGCTGGACAATTCAGGCCAGAGTCGCCTGGGGCATTCGACTCCCATAAAGAACCTGTATCTTGCCGGGGCCTGGACCAGGCCCGGCCACGGCTACGGCGCCGTCATCCCGAGCGGCCTCGAGTGCTTCGGGGAGATTATGAAGAACTGGTGAGATTCTGCGGTTGGACGCGACAGGTACATCACCTCTTAAAGACACTTATCTGGAAACGTCATGAGCCGTAGTTAGCAGGCAAGAAGGCGAAATGATGGCTCCGATGGAGTTGGTTGATTCATCCCTGGAATGGCTCAGGCAAAACTATCGCCGTTTTCCTTTCGTCGTGGAGCGCGACATCGAATGGACTCTTCAGCAACATATGAACTCCGAGATCAAGAGCAACAATCTGCCCTATGCTATGTTCAGCAACTATCCCATGCTCCCTGGAAAACGCAGAAGCCGTTGCGCTGACCTAGTGATTCTGGATTCCGAGGGCTCTGTCGCAGTCGCTCTTGAGTTCAAGTATGAACCCTCTCATAAGAGACCGGATCTCTTGAGAAGCAAGTTTCCCGTCGTCTTCTGGGGCAAAGATGGAGTAGGGAAAGATCTGAACCGCATTCACGAGTACGTGGAAAACGGTAAGGCCAAGATCGCCCTATCGATATTCATTGATGAGGATGGCTCTTTTGCCCATCGCGAGCCACGTCCGGGCAGTCGCTGGATAGACTGGGGCGATGGCGTCCGGGTCCTGTACGCTCGAGTTGATAGGCAGACGTGAAATACAATTCGCCTGCTGACATGTGGCTGGAGCAGACGGAGAACCCCACCGCTCAGCCGCGCCGTTCGCCAGACATGGCGGGCGTGGCTCAAGGAAAGTCATACGATGTGAGAAACAGGTTTGACCACACTCTACAGTTCAAGGTGACGCTCAAGGAGGTCAAGCCTCCAGTCTGGCGACGGATCCAGGTCCCGTGTACCTATACCTTCTGGGACCTGCACGTCGCCATACAAGATGCCATGGGTTGGCTTGATTACCATCTGCACGCGTTCAAGTTGCGGGCCCCCACCACTGGAATACTCCTGGAGATAGGGATTCCTTCCGAAGATGATTTCGCAGATGAACCCGTTGTTCTTCCCGGCTGGGACATCCCAGTTGCACGCTTCCTAACGCTGGCTGACCGAAAAGCCGACTATCTGTACGACTTTGGAGATGGCTGGGAGCATGCCATCGTTCTTGAGAAGGTCGGTCCGCGCGATTCCTCGTTGCATTATCCCGTTTGTGTTGCCGGCCGACGTGCGTGCCCGCCGGAGGATTGCGGCGGGTCGTGGGGATACAAGGAATTGCTCGAGGCGCTGGCCGATCCCAATCATGAAGAGCATGACAGATTATCGACTTGGGTGGGAGGGTCGTTTGATCCGGAAGAGTTCGAGGCAGCTTCTGTACGCTTCGAGGACCCAGAGGAGCGATGGAAGTGCGCATTCTTGGACGGGCAATAGAGGTGGCGTGTTTTCGTAGGCCGCCGAACACCGGCGTGCTGCTGGCGCAATGCCGCCAGTCGAGTCGCATCTGCCACAGAACTTTGCCCCGCCGCAGCTGATGCCGATTGCGTTAGATGCAAGAGAGCATTCTGGTCGCTTTGAGGTACAGACTCAGATGAAGAGAAGATCAACCACGGCTATCTCAATCTTGTTGTTAGTGTTTGGATTTTTCGGAACAATTGGATCCAGTATGGACCTCGTACTAGATTCCCGCAGTGAAATTGCAATAGCCCTAGGAACAATCTGGCGACTATTCTCCTTTATCTGCCTACTGAACAGCTTGGCTCTTCTTGGTTCTGGTTGGCTAATGTACACGCGGAATAGGCACACATCAGAAGGTGTCGCTATCACCTTATCATTAACAATTGTCCGCACAATGTACCATATGGGAATTGTCATTCCCGCACGTCAGAACTTAATAGATGACACTGCACGTATCTTTGGAAATTACCTGGGTAGCGGAATTGCGTCACTCGTGGTTCTGGTCTGTTACGTAGGTATCATCAGTTATCTCCGAACTGAGCATAGCAGAAAGGAATTTCATTCTGCGTAGAGGAGATGTCAAGGTTCTGGCTGTCTGGGGGGAATAGTATGAGCGCTGATATCTCAAAGAAGATAGTGTTAGGGATTGTAGTGTTTCTCGGAGGGCTTTTGTTATGGGCAATTTTGAAGAGGGCGCTCCTGTCTCTTGGAAACGCATGGGTCGGGTTTATTGCTGGATTGCTATTTTGGGTGGGGTTCGCGTATCTATTTTCTAAAGCAACTGGTTGGCCCTTCTCTCATGAAAGGAAAAAGTGACTTCCACCTAACGAACCACTCAACCAAGCGGTTCGATTCGCTCCACTTGCACACCACCGGTCAACTCAAGCCGTTGGATGCCGAAGCAGGGTAGATCATGACCGACAGGGAATTCGAACAATATAGAAGAGAGCTACTTGAGTACAATCGCGAGACGATCCATCTCTTGTCCAACCACAAGAAGTCCGAACGCGAGCGGTGCGTCTGTGCCGTCTTCCTCCGATGTCTCGGTGTAGATCTCACGGTTGCAGAGCTTGTATCCGTACCTCAGCATCTAACCAGCTGCTTGCCTGGCACGGCATTTTGACGTCTTGACATAATAACGCTATGATGCTATACTCTCTCATGGAGGTGTTTCTCATGAGTGAGCTTGCTAAGCGTTCAACGGTCTACTTCAGACCAGATCTTCACCGCGCCCTGCGCATCAAGGCAATTCACACACAGCGCAGCTTGTCCGATCTCGTAAACGATGCTGTTCAGATGGCACTTCGGGAGGACGAAGAGGACCTCGAGGCCTTCCGTGAGCGCGCGCATGAGCCTACGCTAAGTTACGAAGAACTGCTCAGAGACTTGAAGGCGCATGGGAAGATATAGGCTGGTCTTCAGGAAATCGGTCGCAAAGGATCTTCGGCGGGTTCCCAACAAGGATGTTGCTCGTATTCTCAAGTGTTTCAAGGCACTTGAAAACGATCCGCGGGGGCCGGGATGTGAGAAGCTGTCGGAGCAAGAAAGATATCGAGTCCGTGTTGGTGTTTATCGTATTGTCTACCAGATCAAGGACGACTTGCTTGTGGTTGTCGTGGTGAAGATCGGCCACCGGCGCGACGTTTACAGAAGCAGCTAATCAGCGGCTGGCGCTGATGGAAAAAGCCCCACCGCGCCACTCTGCCTGCCGCAGCGAAGATCTACTTCACAAATGGACGTCCAAATGATTAAGTGTGACTGCACTGAGTTGCCTTGGCGCTTTCACAGGAGTTCTTCAAGTCTATTGTCGTTCGCGGGAGTTTATGGGCAATCCGGGGGGCGTTGCATGGTACGCAGACAGTTTTCCGGCCTTGCCCCGCGCCCCTCTCTTGTGCTATCTTCTTTCCGTTTATACTGTTGATATAACAGCGAGCAATTCATTGATAAGGCAATAAGCAATTCAGGAAGGGGGTTCTCACCATGCCCGTGTTCTGGATAGTAGTCGTCGCTCTTGCCGCCGGCCTTTTTGTGCTTTGGGCCTTGAACTACCGAAAGGTCGGCCCGAACGAGGCCCTCATAATCTCCGGAGGAAGAAGGCACACGATTGTCGAACCTGACGGCACGAAGAGGACCGTCGGCTATAGAGTCCAGATAGGCGGCGGCACGTTCATAATGCCGCTCGTTGAAAGAGCGCAGGTGCTGCCGCTCGATATTTTCCCCATTTCTCTGAAGGTCGAGGACGTTTTAACCGGCCAGGGCGTGCTGATAACTGCCGAAGCACAGGGGCAGGTGAGAGTCGCGGACGACGAACACTCAATAAGGCTTGCTGCCCAGCAGTTTCTTACTGCGGGAGCCGACGGGATTAAGTCGGTTTCATCTGATGTGCTCGAGGGACATTTCCGCGCCATGCTGGGTATGATGTCCGTCGAGGAAATATACCAGCACAGGGAAGAATTCGCCGACCGCGTGGAAAAGGCTGCCTCCGAGGATTTCTCACGCATGGGGCTCTCGCTCGTTTCTTTTTCCATGAAGGACATCAGCGACAAGCAAGGATACATCGAGGCTCTCGGTGCGCCTAAGATCGCTCAGGTGAAAAGAGACGCCTCCGTCGCCCAGGCGGAAACAGAAAAAGATGCCGCCATCAAGGCCGCTATCTCCAAGAAAGAGGGAGACGTCGTGCGGCTCCAGGCCGAGGTTGAGATCGCAGCGGCAACGCGAGATTTTGAGACGAAGCGCGCGGAGTTCCAGGCGACAGTCAACCAGAAGCGTGCCCGGGCAGACCTATCCTATGAGCTCGAGAGATTCAAGATGACTCAGGAGCTCAAGAAGGAAGAGGCAGAGGTTAAGTTAATAGAGAAAGAGAAATCAATCGAGCTCGAAACGAAGGAGATTGCGAGGAGAGAGAAGGAACTAGAGGCGACCGTGAGGAAACCGGCCGAGGCCATGGCGTTCCAGGCGAAGATGGAGGCAGAGGCAGAGGCTTACCAGAAAGAACTCGAAGCCAAGGGAAGAGCCGCGGGCATCAGGCTTCAGGGTGCGGCCGAGGCCGAAGCGATGGCTGCAAAGGGCGAAGCCGAAGCCAGGACCATGCTGAGAAAGGCGGAGTCCTGGTCCAAGTATAACGAGGCCGCCATCTACGAAACTTACATGAAAACTCTGCCCGATCTTGCCAAGGCGGTGTCCGAGCCTCTATCCAAAGTCGAGAAGATCGTACTTGTGGGTTCCGGCGATGCGAGCGCCGCATCGCAGATTACCGGCCAGGTTGCAACCATCATCGCTCAGCTTCCGACGATCATCGAGTCTCTGACCGGGACTGACATAAAGACGTTTCTCTCGAACCTGCCACGCTCTCGCCAACTGAAGGAAGCCGGAAAGGAATCCAAGGAATCCTCCGAAAGCTCCAAGGGCAAGAGCGGAGGAATGATAGACTGAGCAAGCCGCAGAAGTTACTGCTGTAAGCTTTGGACGTACTGCGTCGGCAGTAGTGATTGCACCGACAACCTACTGCGCCGTTAGCACTGACCGCACTCAGCAGGTTATTGGAATATGGCAGATCCTTCAGAACTGTTGGCTGAGCGAGTAAATCGCATCGGGCTTTCCCCGACGCTCCGCATAGGGGCGACCGCCCTCGCCATGAAGGCCGAGGGCATCAATGTGATCGACTTCAGCGTCGGCGAGCCCGACTTCCCCACGCCGAAGAACGTGAAGGAAGCCGGCAAACGTGCAATCGACGCCGACTTCACCAAGTACACGGCCAACGACGGCATCGCGGACTTAAAGCGCGCGATCATCGAAAAGCTGAGACGCGACAACGGGCTGGATTACAAGCTCGACGAAATAATCGTCTCGCCCGGCGCCAAGTGCAGCCTCTACCACATCTCGGTTGCGCTCTTCAACGAAGGCGAAGACGTCATCATTCCAGTCCCCTACTGGGTTTCCTACCCCGACCAGGTGAGGCTCGCGAAGGCGAATCCCATTTTCGTGCGCACGAGAGAGGAGAACGGCTTCCGTCTGACGCCGCAGGACCTGAGAGCCGCGCTCACGTTCAACACGAAAGCGCTCATACTCAACTATCCCTGCAATCCGAGCGGCGCCACGTACACGCGGGACGACCTCGAGGCGATTGCCGAAGTCGCAGTCAAGGAAGGGCTTCTCGTCATTGCAGACGAAATCTACGAGAAGCTGGTCTACGACGGTTTCAGGTTCGTGAGCATCGCTTCTCTCAATGACAGGATAAAGAAGCAGTGCATAGTCGTTAACGGCGTCTCGAAGGCATATTCGATGACCGGCTGGCGAATCGGCTACGCGGCGGGGCCCAAAGAGATAATCGCCGCGATGTCAAAGATCCAGAGTCACAACACGTCGAACGCGACTTCGATCTCGCAGATGGCGACATTGGAAGCCCTTCGGGGCTCGCAGCTCGAAATCCCGCGCATGGTATCGGAGTTCCATCGCCGCAGGAATTACATGGTTCAGCGTCTGCGCGCGATTCCGGGCGTCTCTTGTTTTGAGCCGAAGGGCGCGTTCTATCTCTTCCCGAACGTCTCCTACTACTTTGACCGACAGTTTCATGGGGCACCCGTCAGAAACTCGTACGGCTTGTCTTACTACCTTCTCAAAGAGGCGAAAGTGGCCGTTGTTCCCGGCGAAGCCTTCGGCGCCGAGGGGCACATCAGGCTTTCCTACGCTACGTCGATGAAAAACATCGAAGAAGGAATGCATAGAATCGCCGACGCCCTCGCGGCGCTGGAAGCTCCCAAGAAAGTGAAGCCGCTCGAGCTCAACAACGTAACCACGAAGGTCAGGAAGTACGTCGAGACGGAGCTGGTGAGCGGCCTCGATCTCAGGAACGCGCTCGTTGCGGAATCCGACGCGCATCTCAAGTACGACAACTACTTCGAATGGAATGCCAGCATCTCTGGCGTGATAATACAGCTCCGCACGAATAGCCCTCATTTCTCGGATTTCTGGGCGGAGAACTGGTACCCCGCTCAGCTCGAAGCAGACATTGAACCTCACGCCATCATCTACGGTGTGAAAGACGTGACCGGCAGAGAAGCGCGCACTTTCTACAACTCGGATTCCCACACCGGTTTTGTTTTCAATACCGCGTTCTACGGCCAACTGAGGAGCCTCGCCATCGGCATGCTGGCCGACGTTTCGGAAAAAACGTCCGGCCTTCATTGCGTCCATGCTTCGGCAATCGACGTCGGCGGTTCGGGGATTCTTCTTATGGGACCACCGCGAGTCGGGAAATTCACGCACCTTGCAGGTCTTCTCAAGGCTAACGGGGCCAGACTGGCGGCGATTGACTTCGTTTGCCTCAGGTACCTTGAGAGGGAGGTTCTGGCCGACGTCCCCGAGAGAAAGTTCTACGTCAGAACCAACTCCGTGGAGAAGATGCCGCAGCTCGCAAGGCTTTTTGACAAGAGCAAGCTCGAGAACGTCGTCACGAAGAGAGACGAGTGCACGCACGAGTTTTGCCCCGACGTCGATTCTTGCAGGATCGACAGAGGAGAGGGCTATTGCTACGCGGCTTCGCGCGATTCGAGGGCCATGCTCGACCCGTACTGGATCGGGGGCACTTCAGGACACGTGAAGCGCACTTCAGTCAAGATTCTCGTGATTCTGTGCCGCGACGCGGTTTCCCCCGCGGTTAGAAAGCTCGAAGCGGACGAGGCCCTCAGGCTGCTCGAAGAGGGCAACTTCGCTTCCGGAACGGGGCCCATGCGGGCGCAGCCGTTTCTCAATCCAAACCTTCTCGTCAGAAGCTCCGACAGATTCCAGCTACAGAGATTCCTCTTCAGCAGGCTTCTCAAAGCAGTTCCCTGCTACGTAGTGAATACGGGGGCGGGTTCGCCTGAAAGCATTCAGGAGAAGATAAGGGAACTGGCGGAAAAGGCTCCGAGGTAAGTTATTCGTGCTTTCCAGCTACATACTTCCCATTCTCCGTACGGCCGATCATGACACCGCACTTGAGCATCTTGGAGCCGTAGTAGGGATTCCCTATCGTGTTCGTATCCTGTAGCCAGCTCTCCTTGGCCATGTCGCAGTAGAAGCTGTAGACCGGCGCGCTACACCCGTAGCTCTTGACGTATGCAAGGACGCTACGCGAGAGCCCCTTGAAGCTCTCACGTGCAGACTCGAGGCTGCCGGTCTTCATTGCGGACGCCGCCTTCTCGATGTCCTTTAGCGCGGTGATCTGTCCTGCGAGGGCACCGTTCTTCGAGGAGCTTGCAAGGCCCTTCCGAAACTTCCCGGTCTCGCCGGCGAGAGTCTTTGAAAGCTTGTCCAGCCCCTTCATCTTGTCCTGGGCGAGGAGGCTTCTCATCTCAAAGTAGGATGCCAGGAAGCAGGATGAACCCTGAACTTGCCCAACCGCACTGGCGGCTGAAACTCCCTGTGCTTTGCCCGCGGTTGAAGTCCCCTGCATCGGGCAAGTTGTCGAACCTCCCTGCGTTTTACCTGTCACTGAAGTTCCTTGCATCGGGCAAGCGCTTGACTTGCTGCCACATGACGTTCCGCACGCCTTCGAGCACCCGGCCCAGACCGGAAAGGCAACCGTAGCCAAGAGGACAGCCGTAATAGCGAGAGCGACAATCAAAACCAGCCTGAACCTGTTCACGTTTTTCCTCCTTAGTACCTCAGACCACGAAATCCACAATGAACGAGTCACTTGTTCTCGGACACGCCGCCCGGCGCGAACCCTCAGGGGTTGCACGGGCGTATAAGGACCGGTCGCCGGGGTTGTCGAGCTCTGGTTGCGTCGGGGCATTCTCCACGAGCGTCCGCTCCACCGCAGTTGTCTCCCCTTCTGTTCCTGAGCGGCTGCTCGTGGTCCCAGTAACCGGTCCTTAATCCTCTCACTCACCCAACGAAATCTTCGACACTTTAAGCGTCCCCCTCCTCACTTCTCTTTCTTTCGTCAGAGCAAAGATTACCGGCGTAACGAGAAGCACGTGGGCTGCAGACGTAAGGAGCCCCCCCAGCAAAGGCGCTGCGATCGGCTTCATGACGTCCGCGCCGGTTCCGGTCGCCCACATCACGGGCACGAGGCCGAGAAGCGTGGTCGCAACGGTCATTAGCTTCGGCCTCAGCCTCAAGACGGAACCTTCTCTAATCGCGTCATATAGCTCCGGTATGCCGATTTGTTCCGATCCCGCCGGCCTCTGGCGTAGCCTTCGTTCCAGTGCCTCATGCAAATACACCGTCATCACCACGCCGGTTTCCACCGCGACACCGAAAAGAGCGATGAAACCCACCCACACTGCGACGGACCAGTTGTATCCGAGAAGTTTCATGAACACTACACCACCCGTGAGCGCAAACGGCACTGACAGCATCACGATGGCGGCCTCTGATGCCGAGTGATAGACGAAGTAAAGCAGGATGAATATCATCACTAAGACCAGCGGCATCATTATGAGAAGACTTCTCTTCGCGCGTATCTGGTTTTCCCACTGCCCAGACCATTCGATGTAGTAGCCCGGGGGCAGTTTGAGTTTCTTGTCCAACGCTGCCTTCGCCTCCTCGACAAAGCTGCCCATGTCTCTACCCCTCACGTTGAGAAAAACGATCGACCGGGGAAGACTGTGTTCCGTGGCTATCATGGCCGGGCCTGGCCGCTCCATCACTCTCGCAACTTGTTCGAGCGGAATCTGAGCTCCGCTCGGGGTCATGACGAGAATCCGCTTCAGCTTCTCGGGTGAATCGCGGAACTCGCGCGCGTACCGCACGCGGACCGGAAAGCGTTCTTTCCCTTCCACGGTCGTAGTCACATTCATTCCGCCGGAAGCCATTTCAATGACGTCGGTGACGTCCTGTACCCTCAGGCCGTAGCGGGCGATGGCTTCTCTATCAACGTCTATGTCGATGTAGTTTCCTCCCAGATTTCGCTCGGCGAAGAGATCGGCCGCGCCGCGGACGTTGCGGAGAATCTCTTCCGACGTGACGGCGAGATGCTCGAGCATTCCGAGGTCTTCGCCGTAGATTTTCACACCCAGATCGGTTCGCACACCCGTGGCAAGCATGTTTATTCTATTGATGATTGGCTGCGTCCAGCCGTTGGTCACGCCGGGTATTTGGAGCTTTCTGTCAAGCTCCGCAATTATGTCCTCTCTCGTCATCCCCTTCCGCCACTGAGACTTGGGCTTGAGCAAGATAATTGTCTCGATCATGGAAACCGGAGCGGGATCGGTCGCCGTCTCGGCCCTGCCTACCTTTCCGAGGACGAGTTTCACCTCGGGGAGACTCTTTATGATCTTGTCCTGGACCTGAACGATGCGCTTCACCTCGGTTATGGAAGCGTTCGGCAGTGTCGTCGGCATGAAAAGAAGCGAGCCCTCATCCAGTGCGGGCATGAATTCCCGGCCGATGCTCATAGCCAGAAGGCCGGTACCGACAAGAATCAGCGCGCTGGCCACGAGTACCGCTCGCTTGTGGTTGAGCGCGAAATTGAGAAGAGGTCTGTACGCTCGTATCAAGAAAGTCGAAATCGGATTCTGTGATTCGGGGCGAAGCTTCCCTCTGAGGAAGAACGTCGCGAGAACGGGAACGATGGTTATGGCGAGTATTGCGCCCGCGGCCATTGCGCCCGTCTTTGTCATCGCAAGCGGGAAGAAGAGCTTTCCTTCCTGACCCGTCAAGAGAAACACGGGCAAGAAGGAAAGAACAATTATCAGGACCGAGAAGAAGATGGGCCTGCCGACCGTCTTACAGGCTCTGTAGACCGTCTCGACTATGTTTTTCCTGTCTTCGTCCGTTCCCTCGGAAAGGTGACGGTACGCGTTTTCCACGACCACGATTCCGGCGTCCACAAGCGCCCCTATCGCGATTGCAATTCCGCCGAGACTCATTATGTTCGACGTCACTCGGAAGTGATACATGATGATGAACGAAATGAGGACGGCCAGAGGAAGAGTCAGGATGACCACGAGAGAGCTTCTAAAGTGAAGAAGGAAGAGAAAGATCACAATGCTGACGATGAGCATTTCTTCCTTGAGTGCCTTCTCCAGCGTGTGGACGGCGGCCTTTATGAGGTCAGACCTGTCGTACGCCATCTTGACTTCGACGCCCGGCGGAAGCCCACGCGAGAGCTCTTTGATCTTTTCTTTCACCCTGCCTATCACGGCCTTGGCGTTCTCGCCGTAGCGCATCACGATTATGCCGCCGACGACTTCGCCTTCACCGTTCTTGTCCAGAAGCCCGCGCCTGATTTCTCCGCCCATCTGGAGATTGGCAACGTCCTTGAGGTAGACGGGGATGCCCGTTTCCGAGGCTCTGATGACTACGTTTTCCAGGTCCCCCCTGGTCTTGACGTAACCGAGGCCTCTTATCAGGTATTCCATGGAGCCGCGCTCGATCAGACCGCCCCCGACGTCTACGTTAGAACGTTTGACCGCTTCCATTACGTCCATCGTGGAAACGTTGAGCGAAGCCATCCTCGTGGGGTCGAGTTCGATTTGGTATTGCTTCACGAATCCGCCGATTGATGCGACTTCCGCAACTCCGGGCACGGTGTTGAGCGCATATCGGAGGTACCAATCCTGAACGGCGCGCAGCTCTCCGAGATCGTAGCCACGACCCTCGACCGTGTACCAGTACACGTGACCCACGCCCGTGCCGTCCGGGCCGAGCACAACCTTTGCATCCGAAGGAAGACCGCTCACGGTTGCGAGTTTTTCGAGAACGCGAGAACGGGCCCAATAGACATCAACGTCGTCTTTGAAGATGATGTAGATCATCGAAAGACCAAACATGGTCTGCGATCTCACCGCCTTCACGTGCGGCAACCCCTGGAACGTCGTAGTGAGCGGATATGTGATCTGGTCTTGCACGATCTGAGGGGCGCGGCCCATCCAGTCCACCATGACGATGACCTGGTTGTCCGACAGGTCGGGTATCGCGTCCACTGGAGTCCTGGACAATGCCCACACGCCCCACACCGCCACCAAAAGGAAAAAGACGATGACGATGAGACGGTTGTCGAGGCTATATCTGATGATCTTCTCTACCATTGACGTTCTCTACCCTTAGCTCTCTCTACCGGTTAGCGCTCGCGTGGCCGGCATGCGCCGCTTGCCCGACGGATTTTATCTTCGCGTCTGAATCAATGAGGTAGCCGCCGGAGACGACCACCATCTCACCGGGATTAATGCCGGAGTAGATGGGCACTCGCCCCCCCTCTGCAGCTCCGGCAATGACGTTACGCGCCGCGAAACGGCCTGGCGCCACTTCCACGTAAACAACCTGACTTTCACCCAGATGAAGCACGGCGTCTTCGGGAAGAAGCACTACTTGTTTCTCCTGGCTTTGAACCAACCGCACTTCGACGTACATCTCCGGCCTCAACTTCATGGCTGGATTTGGAATTGTCATCCTGAAAGGAAGGCTCCGCGTCGCCGTGTCAAGAACGGGGGAAATCCAACTTATCGTCCCCACGAGTTTCTCGCCTGGATAAGCGGGAGTGGTCGCCTCAACGTCGTCGCCCAGATGGAGTCGTCCGATGTCTGTCTCATACGCGACCCCCTCAACCCATACGCTGGAAAGATCCACGACATCGTAGGCGTCCATCCCGGGCATCATCCACTGGCCCTGTTTTGCCATCTTCTCTACGACAACACCGGATATGGGACTCGTTACGGTTACGAGATCCGAAGGAACGGTTCCAAGTTTGATGCCGTCTATTTGACTCTCGGAGAGACCAAGGGACTTGAGTTTTGACTTGGCCGCGCCCACCAGCACGTCTCGATCTTGACCCAGAGATTCGTGGGCGAGCAGCAGTTCTCTCTTCGCAGCGCCGATGTCGGGGCTATAGTATTCAAAAAGAGGTTCCCCCTTTCGCACCCTCTCTCCGGTTGTTGAGACGTAGAGCTTCTCAACCCTTCCCATGGCCTTGAGCGCCACCCTCACGTCGTTACCTTCAACGGCAACAACGCGGCCAGGCAGCGCGAGCACGTTCTTGTGGTCACCAATCTCAGCAGGAGCCACTGCCACGTTTGCCATGATTTCCTGCGAAGGGCTCAACGAAACCGTGCCGGCAAGACTGTCCGCAGAACCGTTCGCCCCCGTCTCGCCGGCACCACCCGGTATCTCTGAGCGATCTTCTCCATGACCTGCCGCCATTGAGCGGTCCTCGCCCTGGCTGGGCTCAACGGTTCTCTTCACGAGCTTCATGCCGCAGATCGGACAATCGCCTGGATGATCCTGGACTACCTGCGGATGCATGGGGCACACGTAGAGTTCTTGCGATTTGGCGTCTGAAGTCCGCATGCTGGCAAGGGCGAACCAAAAGCAGATTGCCACGATCGCAACCACTGCTATCCCCATGATTACCTGAGTCTTTCTTGAGAAGCGTCTCATGTTTTTCTCACTCCTTGTGGAAGAACCCTTCAAGGAAAAACCTTTCCAATCGCGCCCTCGATCTCCGCCTTCTTCATGAGATAGTCCGCCGCCTCCATTGCCGCCTCCATGCGGAGCATTGACACGGACATGCGAACGTTATTTAGATTCATCCAGGGCAATCTGCCCGCCCGGTAATCAATAATCGCCGCTCTGTACGCCATCCTCGCGGGAACGAGAAGAGAATCTCTGGTGATCTTGAATTGTTGCGCCAGAGACTGCGCCTCCAGATACATTTGTTGAAGATCGGAAAGGAGCTCGATTCTTTCGTTCGCCAGGTTTGCTTTCGTTCTTTCGAGATGAGCCGTTCGCTCCGCAATCTGAGCGTTTTGATTTCCACCTGCCCACAAAGGAATCGGAAAACTGAGTTCAATCGAAACCCTGCCTTCCCTGTTCATCCATCCGAAAGTCCCAGGCTCACCCGGCACCTCATCGAGCATTCGGCCGCCAAAGCCATAGCGCGCGCCGACCGTAATGTCTGGGAAATAGGCAAGCCTTGCCTGTTTGCGTTCGAGATAGGCAACGATAGAGTCGGCCCTCATGGCTTTGAGTGTCGGTCCGTTTTGAGCCTGGGCGATCAGGCCATCGACTTCGGGCAGTGAACCCAGGTCAGAGGGAAGCTCGGGGTCCGCGAGGCCCTGAGCAGTAGTTCTTCCAATTGCCTGTGCGAGTTCGACTCTCGTCTGGTCGATCTGGCTCTGGAGAGACACCAGCTCGCGAGCCGATCTGGTCCGCTCTACCCTGGCCTGCACAAAATTGGCCTGGCTTTCCATGCCAGACGATAGTGCAATCCCTGTTGCCGTGAGTGCCTCATCGGCAAGGGCCAGTGTCTCTTCCAGAGCCTCTTTTTCTTGAAGCAAGCCGGCAAGCCTGAAATAGGCCATCGCCACCATCGTCCTTGTTCTCCAACGAGCCGCGTCGAGATTCTCGCGTGCTCCCTCCACTTCCTGCCGTGCCGCCTTTTTTCCGAGGGAGAACTTTCCGGGCCACGGGAGCGTTTGCATCAAGCCGACTTGCTTCTCAGTCATCGGATTTTTGTTGAGATCGAAGCTCGGTGCTGCGTCCATCACACCCAGCACAACCATCGGATTCATCCACGAGGATGCCATCCTTTCTCGCGCTCGAGCTTCCTTCACCATTGCTTCTTCCCCCAGGACTTCGGGGTGACCAGCGAGCGCCTCTGATATGTATGCAGAAAGAAGGCTGTCGCCGGGCCACGCGTAGGGTTCCTGGCGAGCCTCGGACTCAACGAGTCCTGAAGCTACAGGACTTAACGTCATCCCTGACAACGCGTTCCCCGATAACGCCATCCCTAGTAACGCCATTAGAAAGAATCCTAGTGTCACTGACTTCTTCATCTCACCAGAAAGGTGTTAACAACTTTCGTGCCAAACATTAGAGGTCCGTAATGCGTTGTCTATCAAAAGGTTACGGAACGAACGGGGTCGGCGGGTCAGTCTGACTGTACAATAGTACACAATCGCGTACAATGGTGTGTACTATTGTACAATACCGAGACAACTGGAGAATTTGCCTTGAAATTCCAATAGACAAGTGTACAATATTACGCATGGATCTCAGTGCGACGCCCAGATTCTCATCCAACTCATCGTCCGGCTCGTCTTCCAAGATAGTGATTCTCGCTGCCATAGTCTCGCTTACGCTCGCCGTCCACTATGGTTGGCTCGGCGGGCACACGCACGCCGGCCACAGTCCATTGCTGAAGGCCATACACGGCAGGTTGTGTTACATACCGATTGTCATTTCCGCAATCTGGTTCGGGCTTCGCGGCGGAATAACGTGCGCTCTCGTCATATCAACGGCAGTAATTCCCTACATTGTCCGCACGGCAACTCCTATGGGGGAACTCTCCGGCGAGCTGATCGAGATCGTCTTCTATTTTGCGATCGGCTCTCTCTCCGGAGCGCTCGTAGAACGCGAGAGGCTTCAGCGCAAGAGGATGCAGGTGGCCCAAGCCAGGCTTGAGCAATCGCAGAGGCTGTCGATGATGGGCCAGATGGCTGCGGGAGTGGCACACGAGATCAAGAACCCGCTTGCGTCAATCAAGGGCGCGGCGGGCATCCTCGCTGAGGGATTGGCGCCCGACTCTCCAAGACAGGAGTTCGCCGAAATAATAGGCAGGGAGGTGGGAAGGCTTAACGGCACCGTGCAGAATTTCCTCGATTTCGCACGGCCGCAGCCGTGTCAATTCTCTTTGGAGAGGCTGGGCGACATTCTTGCATCCACTCTGAGACAGATGGAACCTCAGATTGCCTCGGCGTCACTTACGCTCCAGTCAAACATTCCAAGCTTCGACGATCGTGTTTGGGCCGACCCGCAGAAGTTACGCCAGGTGTTCATCAACCTGATTCTTAACGCGATTGCTGCTACACCGCCAGGCGGCAAGATCATTGTTGAGCTTGGACAGACGACGAAAAATCGCGAGAGGTTTTGGGAAATACGGTTTTCTGACACGGGAAGCGGCATTGCGCCAGACAATATGGACAGAATCTTTGAGCCGTTTTTTACGCAGAAGACTACGGGGAGCGGTCTTGGGCTCGCCATAGTCAGGTCAATTATCGAAGAGCACAAAGGTCGAGTCGAAGCCGTGAGCGACCTCGGCCGGGGGGCGACGTTTACGATCCTGTTGCCTCTGCCGGCGGGATAGATACGGCGTAGTGTTGAGAGCGGGGACCGGCGTTTACGTTCGCGGAGGGAGATCAAGTGTCCTTCAGAATACTCGTAGCTGATGATGACGCGAGTCTGCGTCGCGTCATAGAATTCCGATTGCGACAGGAGGGCTACGAAATCGAAGCCGTGCCGGACGGAGCTCGGGCTCTGGAGCTTCTGAGGAACGAGCGTTTCGATTTGCTTCTCTCAGACATGAAGATGCCGGGACTCGACGGTCTTGAGCTCTTGACGCGGGCGTTGGAATTGGATCGAGGAATCAAGGTCATCCTGATAACGGCCTACGCGACCGTGCAGCAGGCCGTAGAGGCAGTGAAACTGGGCGCGTTCGATTACATCACGAAGCCATTCGAACAAGAAGAGCTCAGCTTGACCATCCAGAAGGCGCTCCGATTCAAACGTCTCGAGACTGAAAACCTCGAACTGAGAAGCCGCCTCGACGGCGTAGATTACTCCAAGGGAATCATTGGCGCTTCCGTTGCCATCAAGGAAGTACTGAATTTGGTGAGCAAGGTTGCTCCGACGGACGCCACCGTCCTCATAACGGGCGAGTCCGGCACCGGAAAGGAGCTGATTGCCAGAGCGATACACAAGACGAGCGCGAGGAGTACGAGTGAGTTTGTTCCCGTGAATTGCGCCGCGATTCCAAAGGAGCTCGTCGAGTCTGAGCTCTTTGGCCACGTCAGGGGGGCCTTTTCCGGCGCGATCAGGGACAAGAGGGGCAAGTTCCAGATCGCCGACGGCGGAACTGTCTTCCTTGATGAGATAGGCGAGCTCGGGCTGGGACTTCAGGCCAAGATACTCAGGGCATTGCAGGAACGGGTAATAGAGCCGGTCGGTTCGGAGAAGGCGGTCGCAGTGGACGTGCGCATAGTCGCAGCTACAAACACAAATCTCGAGCGAAAAGTCGCAGACGGAACATTCAGAGAGGATCTTTTCTACAGGCTCAACGTAATTCCGATATTCATCCCTCCTCTTCGTGAGAGGAAGGAGGACATACCGCTCTTTCTGAGGCACTTTGTTGAGAAGCTTGCCCCGGGGCAGAACATTCAATCCTCACCTGAACTTGTCGAGAGGCTCGCTGGCTACGATTGGCCCGGCAACGTACGAGAGCTCGAGAATCTTGTGGAGCGAATGATTGTAATGCGGCGTTCGCAGCTTCTGGACGAGAACGATTTACCCGACGATTTCGGAAGAACGATGCTCAGAAGAGACTCACCCCAGTTGCAGGAGCCCGTCTCATTGCACGAGGCCGAGAAAGAAGTCATACTCCGGGCGCTTCAGAGAAGCCGGTGGAACAAGTCCGAAACGGCGAGAATTCTGAAGGTTCCCAGGCACGTGCTTCTCTACAGAATGAAGACACACGGAATAGTGCGAAAACCGGACGCGAGCGAATAGCCCCTGCTCGGTGCGCGCCAGAGCCTCGGATACTTCTGCCGCCTTCCGCCTCGCCTCAAGGTTCAGACTCGTATTCCCTGAACTCCTGCCCCGCCAGCCAGTTTGCCAAGTCGGACGCGAAGGTCCAGTTGCCTCTGTTCAGCAAGTGCTGGCTCGAGAGAATATGAAGATCTGCCAGGGCCATCGCGTTTCGGGACAGAATTGCCGCTACTGGCGGCACGGCCGCTCCTTTCTTGTAATCGTACTTGCCCGGCTTAGCCAGATTTTCGCCCGACCTCACACCCATCCCTCCTTCCAGGCCCCACGCAGAGTCTGAAGCGAGAAGTATGGGCCTGGCGTTCTCGGCTTCGACGATTCCACACTTGAAGGCGTAGCACTTCTCGTTCCCGAGATTCAGGATGGGGAACGTGGGATGTCTGCCGGCGGTTCTGGATGGAATGGGTTCATAAATCACAAAGGGAAGGAACGTGATGCCGAATGCTCTCGCCAGGGCCGCAATGGGAGCCTCCCTGTCGGGGAATTGCCCCTCTCTAAACCACTCGCCCACTTCGTTATGTACACCGATGCTCGATGTAGGATCGCCAATGAGGAGCCATCTCAGTCTCTGGTTCTTGAGCTCCCCCGCATAGAGAAGAGGATCGTTCCTGAGCGGATTTACCACGACAACCGCATAGAGGCTCGAAACGTCGACGACCCCCTCTTCAATTGCCCACACCCAGAATCCCTTGTCCCTGAGCAAGACGGCAAAGTCTAGAAGGCCATTCACTGGAGCTGCCATGTCCGGGCCGTAGCAACGCGTGTCAAAAAGAAGGTACGCCCCGATGCCGCCACTGGGAGGTTTTAGGAAGACAACTGTCTTCCGGGAGCCGTCGTCACCTACGAACTCAACAAATCCACTCTCTTTGACGCTGATTGCGAAAGTGAGCTCTCCCGAAGCATCTCTGACTGTGTCCGGTTCGATAGTGCCACCCTGGATATGCGCCGCGAGGTCCGTGGTTCCCTCGACCTTGACCTTCAGAACAATGTAGTCGGCAGTCACAAGAGTGTACTGCGGCACAATGCGGGACGTCGGTCTCCTTTCCTTGCCGGCAAGCCAGGAGAAGAGGGCCAGAGCAAACTCCTTGTTCTGAGCGCACTCGATTCCGAGCTCCTTCTTCCCGCCGTTTGTTAGAAACTGGCTGTCGCCCACGCAGGCAACGCGACCCTTGCCGAACTTCACGGCGGCCCCGACTATGGCCTGAGCGGGAGTGGAGGTCTTTCCCGTAGAGAGCACGCTGACGGCCGACCCGGTCGTGATCAACTGCACTGATCTGGCCAGGGACACGCTCCCAACGCCGAAGAAGTCTGATCCGGCAAGGATCCATTGGCCGGCCGTGCCTCTGATGCTATTCGCGGTGTCAACAACGGTTACGTTCCGAAATCTGATTCCGAACATTGAGGCCAAAGTGTTTTGAAAATTGTCGGTGCCCGGCGCCGCTTCTTCACCAAGGATGAGGAGCCCGCCGCCATTTTTCACGTACTCTACGATGGCGTTGATTTCCTTCGTCGTATATCTCTGGCCGACAGCGGGTCCCATGACAAGGACGCTTCCGCGAGGTTCAAACGCAAGGGAATATGTGACCGGTATATTCGATTCCGTGACGACAAATCCTGCGTCGCGCAATGAGACAGTAAGCTCCGAGTATCCGAAAAAGCCGGCATCGAAAGGCGTCCAGAACTGCTCCCTGCTGTTATCAAACACGACGACGTCGCCAGTGGGAAAACCTTGAATCCTCTGCTGGGCCGAGCACGCCGGCAGGAACAGAACTTGCGCGCAACAGATCAGCACCACGGCGACGACCCAACCGTGGGTCGAAAGACGAGCGATGCGATTCGCCGGCCCGCGATGCAACGGATGAACGTGTCGTGTGCCTTTCGGAAACTTCGTCGATGTCCTTGACACTTGTCCTCCTCGGTTCCGAGCAAGAACTCCGGCAATCGCCTCCTTCGGAGGCGCGCTACCTAACATGATCAGGCAAACAAGGCCGGGCGCGATTGCGCCCCCATGCTGCTTGATTTGATAGTAGGCGGATCGGGAAAGAGTGTCAACCCTTGAGCGGCTCGATGGAAACGTTCGACGCTTGAGTGGGGGCCGCGGCTTTTCCCGTCGCAATCCGCCGTAAAGTCACAGTTGTCAAACATTAATCACAATTTGAATGGCAATTTGCCTTGTCAAAGATACGGCTTCACGCTCTAATGGGTTCAGGCATGAGTCTTGCCCCCACAACCGGTGGCTCAAGACTGACGGAGGTTACAATCCCACATGATACCGAGTAGGGCGTCGGTTCTTGCCGTGCAAAAATCGAGGCGGCGGGCCAGGGTGTTTCTCAGGCGAGTTTGCCTTTTTGGGCTCGAACCCTCAACGGTGAGAGCCCTCGGGCAACTTCTCGGAAAACACTTCTGTTTTCTCTTGGCAAGGGGTGACGATGAGCTTTTCTCGACGATCCGCTCGACGGATCGCCTTGACGGACTGGTTCTCGGCGCCAGGCCCTCTCACCCTGACGCTGCCGAAGTGTGTCGGGCGAAACGCTGGGTAGGAACCGCGGATCCCAAAGAGACTGTCCTCCCCATCTTTGTCTTCGTGTCGTCTGATGACGCATCTACTCGCGGCGAGATGGAGAGTCTCGGCGCGAAATGGTTCTTTCAAAACCCGGGAGACATTTGGAAGTTGGCGGAGGCCATCCACAAGGAACTCGGTCCGGTAGACGATGGAACCAATACTGCGACGTTCGGAGCGGGCCCGGAAGCAATCATCATCGGAACCATGACGTACATAGATCAAAATCTAGTGAGCATAAGAAGCTCGACGGAGATAAGCAACCATCTCGGGGTAACGCGCGAGCATCTATCCAGACAGTTTACGAGATACACGGGGCAAACCCTCTGGGATTTCATCGCAACGCGCAGGGTTCACAAGGCAATGGAGCTACTGGGGGGAAGGGAACTGTTGGTCAAACAGATAAGCCGCGAAGTCGGCTTCAACTGTGAATCCAGTTTCTTCAGAGCCTTCACCAAGAAAACGGGGCTCACCCCGGAAGGCTTCAGAAAAGCGCGGCTAGGCTGAGGCGATTCCCGCGCCGGAGGCTTTACGTACAGAATCTCTCCAGCACGCGGAAGAGAATAAGCGCGCCGTTGACCAAACTCTCCGTGGAAATCCTCTCGTCAATCCCGTGTACCGTGTCCCACTCTTCCCATGTCGCAAACGCAGGATCGAAGCCGTAACAGATTATTCCCTTTTCCCTGAGGAAGCCCGAATCCGTCCCGCCGGGAGAAAGGTAGGGCAAGAACGCCGCCTTCGGATCGACATCGTGCAGGCTACTCTCGAGAGTCTTCCACAGCTCTGTATCCATTGTTGACTCGGTTCCGGGTTTATTCTGCAATATCTCGTACTGAACGTCAGGTGAATCCACGAGGGCTTGCACGGCCTTGAATATCTCTCCCGGGTCAACGCCCGGCATCACCCTGCAGTCCACCGAGAGCTCCGTTTCCATGGGAATGACGTTGACTTTGGTGCCGCCCTTGACGAGCGTAGGCGTCGCGGTGTTTCTTATCCAGGCATTCAATCTCTTGTCGAAAGTAGATACGCCGGTAGAAAGATTCTCGCCGCTACCAAATACGTCAACCGCTCGCATTCCCTTGGAGAGGAACCCGAGCTTCTCGAGGCCCGCGATGAGTTTCTCTGTGACTGGTGTCTTCAGAACCGGAAAAACGTGCTTCCCGATTCGGGAGATTATTTCGCCGGTAAGCAAGACGGGGTTATTCCGCGTTGGAAGAGAGCCGTGCCCCCCCTCGCCCTTGATGTTGATTCTGATCCAGCAAATTCCCTTTTCGGCACATTGGCAGAAAAGCACTTTCCGGCCGTTCTGGTTAAGACCCAGACCACCTTCGTTGATGACGTACTCGGCCTTGATTTCATCAAAGTGGTTCTGTATGAGCCACTTCACTCCGTATGTGCCGCCGGCCTCTTCGTCGGCAGTCGCGGCAAGTATGACGTCCCTCTTGAGCTTGAGCCCCGCCCTCTTGGCAAGAAGCAAGGCCATGAGTTCCATGGAGGTGAGGTCCTTTATGTCGAGCGCGCCCCTTCCCCAGACATAGTCGTTCTTCATTTCTGCGGCAAAGGGATCGACTTTCCACTTTTGAGCTTCTACGGGCACGACGTCCAGGTGAGCCAGCAAGAGAAGCGGAGCCTTGTCACCGTTGCCTTTTATCCTGCCAACCACGCTACCTCTCGTTGGCGTTGATGCGAGAACCTTCGCCGGGATTTTTTCGTTCTCCAGGATGCCCTTGACGAATTCCGCGGCGCGGATCTCGTTTCCCGGGGGATTCGACGTGTCAATCCGTATGAGCCCCTTGAGGATACTCAGTAACTCAGCCTCAAAGTCTTCTCCAGCAAACATCGCGACCTCCTGGTGACGGCCGACTCACGCGCCACCCATCTTTAGCCCACGTTCTTCACACTGCCTCTCGAGCTCAACCTTAAAAACATCAAAGGCTCTGGAACCGTAGAGCGCAAACATGACCTTCTTGAGAAAGCTCGTGCCCTCTTCCAGATAGTCTAGCACTACTGTGAGCATTATCCTGGCAGATTCTTCGACCTTCATCCCGCCGACCCCGGTTCCTATGGCGGGGAAGGCGATCGTTCTGACCTTCTTGTCCTCGGCGCACAAAAGGGTGTTCCGAGTGACCGTGGTGATTATGCCGCCACCTGTTCTCCTGTTAGGCCCCATGCCCGCTGCGTGGATGACATACTTTGCCCTCAACTCCCCCGCTCCTGTCGCAACTGCCTGCCCCAACCCGATGGGGGCGACCGCGTCGCACTCTTCCTGAATACTCGGGCCTCCCTTTGTTCGGATGGCGCCCGCGACACCTGTTCCAAGGACCAGGTCGGTGTTGGCCGCATTCACGATTGCGTCCACCTCGAGCTCGGTTATGTCGCCCTCAAGAAGCTCTACCGTGCTATCCCCTGCTCTTACCTGTACAATTTCCATCAATCTCACCCCGAAGGCGGGCTCGACTCGCCCGCGCAAACGAAACGCTCTAGCATCGTCGCTCGGACCGCCATGTCCGCTGTCAAAGCCGCGCGAGAACTGCGCCGTCCCGGCCTTGCTCGTCAAGCGGTTTCGGCCACACTGCCGAAACCTCGCCTCCCTATGTTGATCGGTAGCACTTTGAACAATCTCACTGACGCGAAAGCCGCAGCCAGACAAGCAATCTCAATTCCGAACGTGCATCGCGGAAGGACTGCAAGACCAACGTAGTCTGCAATCGCACCACCCACCAGTGTACCAGCCGCGAGCGCAAACGCAAGAACGCCCGCTAAGACGCCCAAGCCCCCGGCCCTGGTACTTTTCCCACTCAGTTCCGAAGTAAGCGTTATGGCGCTCACGTTGAACAGGGGGTAGATCGGAACGCAGAAGCAGATGGTTATGAAAATGGGATCCTTTGTCAGCGATACGAGGCCGTAGACGATGGCATAGGATGCGACTGCCAGAGTCAAGACCCTGATGGGACCCACCCTATCGACAAACCTCCCGGACGGCCCGAACGTGAACATTCCCAAGAGAGTGGACAACGCCATCGCCCATCCGAGGAGCGTCGTCGACGCCTTGGCATATTCCGTCAGGAAAACAGAGAAGTTGCCGAAGAAGACCCAGACCCCTCCGGAGCAGAGCCCCGCAAGAATGCAGGTGGCGACAAGAGCCCTGGAGCCGTAGAGCGCCCTGAGGTCGGCGGTCATACCGTGAAGCCATGAGCCGGTCTCTTGATGGGGCACCTGGTTCACAGCCAGGGGCTTGAGCAGAACCGCCACCAGAATCAACACAAATGCGCCAAACAGTGCCCCGCCCACGAGTATGCTTTTGACGGGCACACCGGTCATCGGCTCGAACAGATAGCCGCCGGCGATGCCGCCGATGAGCCAACCCAGGCTCTGGAAGGCCATGAGGTCACCGATCGCGCGACCCTTTTCACCTTCGCGCAGGAGCGTCACGTAACACTGAGAGATTGGCCGAAGAGCCGCGAAAAACAACGAGGATATGGTTGCAGCGAGCACCACGGAGGTGGTCGTGTGTGAGGCGCTCAGCGCATAGAGGCAGCCTCCGTAGCCGGCAAGCCCGACGAGAAGATAGGGCTTGAGCTTTCTGGTGTAATCTGCAAGCGCCCCCCAGAAGTTGCTCGCGACAAACATGGCACCCGATGGTATGGCCACTATTGACGCTATGGCGAGAAGGCTCGTGTGGGCGAAGGTTCTTCTCACGTACAGAGGGATGAAGAACATCGTGACCGTGAGACACATCCCCTCGGCAACGCTGGAAAGATAGAGCGGAACGAGAAAGCGCCAGCGAAGAGTTTTCTTATCTATTTGCACGGCGTTGCTTCTACCCGAGCTGATTATGGACCTGAGCACAAACGGGAAGCGGGGAACCGGAGAAACCGGATCGAATCGGGACCCGCGGATCGGAACCCGCAACTCCGAAACTCACAAGAGGCTCATTCTATTGCTGATTTGGGCGATTGTCAATGAGGGTGGGCGAGGGACGGCATGTTGTACCTCGCCAGCCCCGCGAGGGCCTACGTACTCCCCCCCACTCGCGCCCATGTTCCTTTACTTTGCCGCATCTTCAGTATAGGCTGTCACTCTTAGACCGCGAGGGGCCGAGACAAGAGGGAGATGAGAATGGCCGGCAACGCTCTATCAATCACGATCAGAAGAGCCCGCGCTTCCGACAAAAAAGTCGTGCTGGGTTTCTGCCGCCGCACCTGGGGAGACTGGGGAGATTACATCGACAAGGTGTGGGATGAGTGGGTGAAGGATAAGAGGGGATTCTTCGCAATCGCCGCTATTGGGAAAAGGCCGGTCGGCACGGCGAAGCTCACGGTTCTCAACAAGCGAGAGATGTGGTTTGAGGGCCTGAGGGTTGATCCCTCGTTCAGGGGAGCGGGCATCTCGCATCTTCTCACGGGGTTTCTGGCGAAGGAGGCTTTGAGGAGGGGGGCGGAGACAGTGCGCTACGCAACCGGGGCCGGAAATCGAGCCTCGCTGCACATCGGGAAGAGCTGGGGACTGAGGCTCGTGGGGAAGTATTCCATCCTGACGGCCTCCTCCGACGGGAGACGGTGCAGTGTGTTTGAGCGAACGTCGGACCCCGTGACGGCGCTTGCAGCGGTCGCGAACGCGGGTGTGCATTGCGCGGCCGGACTTGCGTCGGAGGGATGGACGTTCTTCGAGGTGAACAGAGATTTTCTCGCCGCGTCCTTCAAGAAGCGAGAAGTCTTCCTTGGCCTGCTGCCGCCCCAGGGGGCGGACTTGCCGCAGAGGCGGTCTATCGCCAGGCGGCCTCCGGATTCCGGCGTCGCTTCCCCGCTCGGTATTCTCATCGCTTCGCCGCAGCGAAAGAAGGGCAGACTCCTGGTGAAGCTGGTGGCAGAATTGAGAGAGAATGCGCTCGGCTTGCTACTCTCCGGCACAAGAAAACTCGCCCACGAATTGGCCCTGCCCCGAGTCAGGCTGATCGTCCCCGCCAAACGCGCGATTCTGGCTTGCGCAAAAGGAGCGGGCTTCAGAGAGGAGGACGAGGGGTTCTATCACGTGGTGATGGAAGCCCATCTCGGGGACAAGAGAACCAGGGCGCGCGTGGAACGACTGGTTAATAGATATGTGTGAGGTCGCCTCAGTATGGCGGCCCCGAAGCGTGCATGAGACCTGCATGAAGAAGAGACGAAAGGGCTGAGGGCAAAGGGAGAATGAATACCTCGGGGAAACCCAGAAAGCTCCGCCTTTGCTACGTCGCGGATTTGCGAAGCTTGCATACACAGAGATGGGTGACCTATTTTGCGAAGCGCGGCCACTCGGTTACGGTTCTGAGCCCCACCAAGATGGAGCTACCCGGTGTTAGGGTCCATCGTATTCTCTGGAAGTCTGGCCTGCCCAAGCTCCTGCTGCTCGTGAATATTCTGCCGATTATCATTGTTCTTCGGACTGCCAGACCCGACGTGCTACACGCGCACTACGTTCGTGTCTATGGCTGGCTTGCCGCCCTCAGTTTCTTCAAGCCCCTCATCATAACGGTCTGGGGCGGCGACGTATTGGAAGACCAGGGGGCGTTCTCCGATTTCTTGGGAAGGAAGCTGACACCGTTTGCGCTCAGAAGGGCGAGCATCGTAACTGCGCAGTCGCGCTTCCTCGAGCAACGAGTCATTGACTTGGGCAAGCCGGAAGGTAACGTGCACATGGTGGGCCACGGCGTGGACCGAAAACAGTTCAGATCGGGCCTCAACTCTGATTCTTTGAGAAACGAATTGGGGCTGGGAGAGGTTCCGGTTGTCCTCTGTACGCGCCTCATAACCAGGCTTTACAACACGGAAACGATTATCAGGGCCATCCCGCTTGTTATAAATGAAATCCCTGCAGCAAAGTTCATCTTCTCAGAGCTTGCGGGCGAGGAGCCTTACATCCAGGAGATGAAAGCCCTCGCGAAGGAACTTGGCGTCGAGGGCTCCGTCGTATTTCTCAGGGAGATCCCTCCCGGTCGCATGCCACTCTTTCTGAATCTCGCTCGGGTGCTTGTCTCGATTCCGGACTCCGACTCTGGAATGCCCCAGACCGTTCTCGAGGCAATGTCGTGCGGAACTGTGCCAATAGTATCAAGTCTCCCACAGTATAGCGAGCTCATCAAGAGCGAGACCAACGCCCTCGTAGTGCCGCCGAAAGATGTTCGTGCCCTGGCAGTTGCTATTCTTAGACTTCTCAAGGATCATGCGCTCAGAGAAAAGCTCTCCAGGGCCTGCTTAGATACAGTAATGGAAGGCATGGATTACGAAGCTGAGATGGCCAAGATGGAAGGGCTCTACCATGAGCTAAGCAGGACTTGAAATTCCGTTCGTTGTCCAGGATGGAGATCAGAATGGGAGGGTGGCAGAAATTGTCCGACTTTAGGAACTTCAGTAACTGAGGGGAGGTCATGATGAATGTCGCTTTCTATCAAAGTTGTCCCATTTACGGCGACGTTGACTACAATCTTTTCACGGCGCTGGGCACCCTCGGTTCCACCAAGTCAGACTTGTACGTACTCCCCGAACTTTTTTCAACCGGCTACCTCTTCGGTTCGAGAAAAGAACTTGGCGACCTCGCAGAGCCAATTCCGTCCGGACCCACTACTCGCGAGCTCATCCAGTTCTGTCGCTCAGAGAGATGCGCAATAGTTGCGGGGGTCGCGGAAAAGGAAGGCAAAAAGTTCTACAATTCCGCCATCCTGGTAGGTCCAAGAGGACTCATAGGAAAATACAGAAAGACCCATCTTTTCAACCAGGAGAAACTATGGTTTCACCCCGGCAACACGGGTTTCCAGGTGTGGCGATACAAGAACGCAAGAATAGGCCTGATGATCTGCTTCGACTGGATATATCCTGAAGCTGCAAGGGCACTTGCTCTCAAGGGCGCGGAC
This sequence comes from Candidatus Eisenbacteria bacterium, assembly GCA_026388185.1. Lineage (NCBI taxonomy): Bacteria > Candidatus Eiseniibacteriota > Candidatus Eiseniibacteriota bacterium. The sequence continues at coordinate 133,543 of JAPLKG010000014.1, forward strand.
ATAATATGCCATCCGTCCAACCTGGTTCTACCATACTGCCAGGCTGCGATGAAGACGCGCTCCATCGAGAATAGGGTCTTCACCATTACTGCCAATAGGGTGGGGAAAGAAATAAAGGGAAAGGTGGAACTAACATTCTCCGGTAGCAGTCAGATAACGGACCCGCTCGGCGGCGTTCTGGCAAGAGCTTCCGAGGCGACGGAGAGAATAATGGCAGTGAAAATTCGACCTGAACAGGCAAGGAACAAGAAGGCAACGCCGGGAAATCAAATTTTCAGAGACAGAAGGCCAGTTTATTACAAGGATCTTACGAAGCGCGTCTAAACGTCCGCCAAGATACAACAGGAAGAATACACCCTCTCTCTTTACCCTCAAACCCATTTGACACAAACAACCGTACTCTACCCCGAGGCCACATTTCGATTGAAAAAGCACCTTGTTTGTGATAGGCTATCCCTTGGGCAGACTTAAGATTAGTTGCGATTGAATTAGTCCTTCTTGAATAACATAGACCTACATTTCGGCTCCAATAGCCCAGTTGCTCTGGTCCTTCTGGCCAGGCAGTTCTTGAGAATAGTCTGTGCCAGATCGCCCGCACTAATGGTGTCACGAGGAGGCATACCATGTCTATCGTCACAACATTCCGTTTGCGGTTCCTGCCCGCTCTGAGAAGGCGCACGCCCGCCATTCTGGCCATGGCAGTAACAGTCTTTCTGCTCTATTCTCCAGACTCTACTCTGGCACATGAACGTTGGGGAGAGTCGCATCAGCCTGATAGTTTGGGCGCCGCGTTCTCTGACATTGGAACTCGCCCCGGTGATGCAGGATCTCCTCCGCGTATTGACCCCATGGGAGTTGTACGTATGGTGGACGGCAACAGGTCTGCGATGGCCAAAGAATCCCCGCTTGTTGCAGGTGATGCCGGTACAGGTGAGGTCGGACCGCCTTTTCTAATTGGAGCCGAGACCGTTTACGGGCCAGTGAGGCTGGACCAGCGGAGTGTTGCCGTTGCGTCTGACGGTTCCAACTATCTCGTGGTCTGGTCTGACGCGCGCAACAGCTACGACGCGATTTATGGTGACATTTATGCCGCACGAGTGACCGCCTCGGGAGAGGTGCTTGATCCCTGCGGAATACCCGTTTCGACGGCCCTCGGAAGCCAAAGATGGCCTTCCGTCTCATTCGACGGGACCAACTACCTTGTCGTCTGGGAAGATGAGCGAAACTACGAGTGGGATATCTACGGTACTCGAGTGAGTGTTTCGGGTGATGTTCTTGACCCGGACGGGGTCCCAATTTACGACGCCTCTGGTGACCAGTTTCGACCCACTATCGCCTTTGACGGGATGAACTACATGGTAGCGTGGCAAGACTGGCGTTCGGGATCTCCCGACATTTATGGGGCACGGGTTGAAAAATCTCTGCACGTTCTTGATCCTACCGGAATACCTTTTTGCGTATCCGTTGGAGATCAGTATTATCCTGAGATAGCGTTCGGCGCCGGCAGCTACCTCGTGGTCTGGCAGGATCGTCGCAGCGGTTCGAACTGGGATATCTACGGAACGCGAGTCAGCACATCCGGAACTGTGCTGGATCCCTCCGGTATAGCTGTCCTCACAGGCTTACTCGATGAGTACACTCCCGATGTTGCATCTGACGGCACCGGTTACATGGTCGTATGGGCAGACGGCCGCAAGGGCGGTGGCGATGTCGAGTGTGATATCTATGGCACGAGGATAAACACATCGGGGAATGTACTCGACCCCGGCGGCATAGCGATCTCTACTGCGTCGTACATGCAGCACTGGCCGGCGATTGCATATGACGGGGCAAACTACGTTGTGGTCTGGGAGGATAAACGAAACGGATTGTGTGACATATATGCGACAAGGGTAAGTGCATCCGGCAGTGTAATCGACCCAAGCGGCTTACTGGTTTCATCCGCGGTGAATGAGCAGTATTTCCCTGCGCTTGCGTTCAACGGAACCAGCTATCTCGTAGTTTGGGATGACTACCGCACTTCAAAAGAGTGGAATACGTTTGGGGCTCGACTGACTACTTCCGGAGATGTCCTCGATACTCTGGGTATAATAATTTCCTCAGTTGTAAATGAGCTGTACTGGCCTGCTGTGGCGTTTGACGGAAAAAACTACCTCGTGGTGTGGTATGACACTCGGACTGGATCAATGGACATTTACGGGGCTAGAGTGGATACTTCCGGCAATGTTCTCGACCCCGACGCAATCTCTATCTCGACAGCACAGGGCGATCAGGCCCTTCCAAGCGTAGCCTTTGACGGCACAAACTACATGGTGGTCTGGGAAGACTACCGCAGTTTGACGGGGTGGAACATCTACGGGGCCCGCGTAGACACTGCCGGCAGTGTGCTCGACCCTTCAGGAATACCGATTTCTACTGCCTCGGGCGATCAGTATGCTCCCTCGTTGGCTTTTGACGGTACGAACTATCTGGTTACTTGGGCGGACGCTCGCTCCAGCGGAGTCGAGGTCTATTGTGATATCTATGGAGCGCGCGTGAGCACATCCGGCACCGTTCTGGACACGAACGGTTTTGCGATTTCTGCAGAAATGAACATGCAACACTGGCCGGCGGTGGCCTTTGACGGCACAAACTACATGGTGGTATGGCAGGACACGCGCGATGAAGGGGACAGCCACATATACGCCACGCGAGTTACTCCGTCTGCCGAAGTTCTGGAACCGCAAGGAATTCTAGTATCGGCGGCGGCGACGGAGGAGTATCTGCCGGCAATAGAGTTTGATGGAACCAACTATTTCGCAGTGTGGGAAGACAATCGGAGTGGTACTGATTTTGACGTCTGTGGGGCAAGGCTGACACCGGCTGGCGTTGTACTGGACCCCGGTGGAATCGTAATCTCAATGGCGCCCTTCCATCAACTATACCCTTGCCTAGTCTTCGACGGCACCACCTACGTAGTGGCTTGGCAGGACTTGCGTAGCGGCATTTACTTTGACGTGTACGCCGCGCGCGTAAAACCCTCGGGGGTCGTTCTCGATCCTGCGGGCGTGCCTATTTCCAGTGGGGCAGAGCACGAACTATATCCTGCAGCATGTACGTCACGCCCCGGGAGCTTCTTCATCGCATACTCCTCCTATGTTCCGGTCATCGGGTCTTGCTCCTCGTACCGGATTACGGGAAATATGTGGAGTGGAGTTTCCCTTGTTCCGCAGTGTATTGGATACTGGGCGTTCGACGAAGGAGAGGGCGGCGTTGCGACAGACAGCGCGTTGGCGAACCATGGGGTCGTGTACGACGCAGCCTGGACGGAGGGAATAAGGGGCAGCGCGCTTTCTTTCAACGGAGTTAACTCATATGTGCGAATTCCGAATATCTCGGCATACAATCTCGCCAATGAGGTGTCGGTAGAGGCCTGGGTTCAGATGACCCCATCGCAGACGTCATCGATGCCTCATATCTTTGACAAATCGCACAGGGGTGGAGTTGAACCTCCTTACTATTCCGGGTACGCACTATGTGGCTCTGTAGATGAAGACTATTCACTCGCCTTCGCAGCGTGCAACAGTAGTTCATGCTTTGAGTCTAATTCTGTGGTCGCTCTTAACGACGGTAAATGGCATTTCATAGCTGGAACGGTCTCTTCTCGGGACAGCGTCATCTGTTTCTATCTTGACGGCGAGCTAACAATGGAACGGCCGTTTGAGGGTTCTCTTGGTGTAAACGACGGAGATGTCTTTGTGGGACGCTGGTGGTATGGAGGCAACTGCTTCTCAGGCATAATAGATGAAGTAAAGATCTATGGCAGTGTGCTTGGTCCAGATGAGATATGGCAACACTACGAAGATACCTATGTTGGCGTGGATGATGACTTCGTTGCCCCGAGAACACCCAGGGAAAGGGTATTCCTGGCACAGAATTTTCCCAATCCATTCAATCCCGCTACTTTACTTTCTTTCTACTTGGTAGAGGCCGCGCACGTCAAGTTGTCAGTTTTTGACATCGGCGGCAGCGAGGTTTCGGTACTGTGGCAGGGGCCGATGTCTTCGGGTTGGCACACTCTCAATTGGAACGCACCCGAGCTGGCGAGCGGAGTCTATTTCGTGAGGCTGGACGCGGGAGAGATTGTCAAGACCCGCAAGGCGGTGCTCCTCAAATAATATGGAATCGACACGACCAGATGGGCCACCTTGTGACTAGTTCCGGAGGACTAAGTCGCATCGCAGCTAGACCGCCAGACGAAGGCATAGGCCAGATCTTATTGTTCCCTGCAATCTCCCAATTCCCACGATACGTTACACTATCTAACACCTTCGGAGTGTTTGACATGGAGGTTCATTCGCGCTACCATTCGTCAATCAATCCAGAAACCCTTATGAAATGGTGAACAACAGCTGAATTGCTGCACAGGAGAAGGTGATAGCCGTTCGGCAAAGTCGGCTGAGTTGGCTCACAAGAGTCATTACTAGCAAACATCTTTGAAAGGCGAATAGACCCGAGAAGGAACTCCAGAGGAGTAGATCAAGATATGGAGATTAAGGTAATAAAGGGGCCGCTTGACGCAGAAACGCTGGGGGCGGTTGCAAGACTATATGGGACATACGACAAGAAGTATAGCTCGATAGACTTTTGCAGAACAATATTCAATGAGAATCCCTCGGGCTATTCCTTTCACTCGTTTGCTTACGTAGAAGGTAAGGCTGTTGGTCATTGTGCGACAATCCCAATGGAAATATATGTTAACGGCAAGACAGAATTGTCGGCAAAGGCAGAAGCTTTGTTCTTGGAAGGAGAGCACCGGTCCAAACTCATCAAAGAGGGCAACCTTGAAGTGCCCGCAGTGGTTTCTATCGCTGCCCACCTCTACAAGTCCACCCTGGAGGAGCCCAGCATAAAGGTAATCCACGGTATCTGTGACGACGTTATCGGGCTCATTCATAGAATGGCGGGTTGCAAGAGAAGAACCGCGAGGCAGACAAAGTACATGTTCATATCTTCCCCGAAGTTCATTTCGGATTCAGGCAGTTCTCTCCGAAAGAAGCTAGCTTTGGGAACCGTTTTCGTACTCCAGCAAATACTGTTGAATTTCTTCTACGTGGTCCTCTTGATCTCTCTCAAGTTATCCTCTTATAGACACATAGTCGGTGATTCCAATCAGCCCATACAGTTCATGACTATCCCTCCTGGCGCCCTGACCAATGAGAACACGTGGACCCTCGCGAGAAATGCGGCCAACTTTTCGTGGTTCTTCAAAACGGGGCTCCTTGAAACGGTGACAACAAAGGACCCTATAAGGCAGTGTGCGGTCATAAGGAGAAACTTGAAGGATGGCCATGATCTAGAAATAGTCGCCTATAACTCCGTAGGTGGTGGTGGATTTGAAGCGCTCGGCTTGCTCTACTGCATCATAAAGAGGGCCAAAGAAACTAAGGCGGGACGCGTTGTGTTCTATGACTCAGCACTGCACGAGAAGAAGGCCGGAGTACAATTGGCCAGTAGGCTGCTTGGCTTTGTTAGCCGAAACGAAGAGGCTCTGATTTTTCTAAAGTCTAATGATAGCTTCTTCCTGAGAAGAGACAGCGTATTGTTTACCCCGCTGCTTCACGGCGTCTTCTGAAGCGATTCCAGGAGAATTCTCCAAAATCAAACTCCTAACGGCTACTTGACGGAAGCTAGCGGGCAATGGCGCGATGTTCATCAAGTCCTCCACAAGATTCCCATCAAGGCAACCGTAGTTGAGAGAACGAGCTTTACTAACAAGTTAAGGATAAGCAGGAGTAAGAGTGACACATATTGAGCTCAATAGTGGACCCGTAAATGCTTATCTTAGGAAAACGATTCGCCTCTGGCTTGGCTTGAAGAATACTCAGGCGATCGAGATACCCGAGATGCCAGACAGTCTTAGGAGGCTTTTTCTTCGCGTTGAGGAGTATGACAAGAAGCACCGCGACCAATGGGGCGAATGGGAACATTCTTTCTCCTTGAACTATCAAGAAGGCAGGCTCTGGATTCCCGAGGTGGATTACTGGGTCTCCGGTATTCGAGAGGGGTTAAGGCAGGGAAAGGTTCCGCTTGAGCGGCTGTGGCCGGACAATTACGATTTCGCTGTTTGCCTGACACATGATGTGGATTTGATTAGCGAACAGGCCACCTTCGGACAGAAGATTCGAGAGATACGGAAACACCTGTCTGACAAGAGCGATGTCACTCCGGGTGCGCCGTCAAGAAGGCTCTCGAACCTAGCTAGGCCACTCGTAAGAAGCGCCATAACAAAGACCTATAGTCATCCGAGCACAGAAAGAACGATAGAAGTAGCGTTAGAAATCGAGAGGGAATTTGGGGTAGTTTCATCGTTTTTCTTTGCAGTGTGTCCGTTGAGGAAGTATAGCAAATACGATTGCGTTTACTCTCTGTATGATCCCTGCAAATTCAGGGGGAAGAATATTCGAGTTCTTCAGATGATGAGAATCATGTCTGAGGAAGGGTTTGATATAGGACTCCACGGAAGTTATTACTCGGCAACTGACGCTGAAATGCTAAAAGAGCAGAGGAAAATGATTGAGGATGCTATCGGAAAAGAAGTAATAACTACGCGCCAGCATTGGTTGAATTGGGACATAAATACTACGCCTAGAAACCAGTATAATGCGGGACTGCTGGTTGACAGTTCACTGGGATTCAACAGAAACATCGGTTTTAGAAGTGGGACTGCGCTTCCATATCACTTCTTCGACGTTCTGAACCAAGAAGTAATCCCTCTTCTAGAGGTTCCTGTAATTATCCACGAAGGTGCTCTGTTCGGCAGTAATGCCCTCGAGTATGATTTGGAAATGTCTCTAGACGTTGTGCGAAAACTAATTGACAGAATAGCAGAGACCAATGCTTGTTTGGCTATTGTGCTTCATCCTCACAGTTTTCTTGATAAGACGTGCGAGGAACTGTACAGATGGGTCCTGCACTATTGCGTCGAGAGAAACGGATGGCTGACTTCCTTGAAGGGTATCAATGAGTGGTGGAAAAAGAGGGAGAGAGTATTGGAGGAATAGTCTGAAACGTGGGCCATCGAGGGCCTTGAGGCCCCGCCGGGCTCGGGGCTCTCAAGGCTCGTGTGTCCTGTGTCACAACTATCGGCGGGCCGCTACGGGCTGCTCCAACAGCCACGGCCTCTTCTCGCGTCTGCGGCCGCCGCTGTTATCGGGTGCCGCCTACCTCTTTCCCCTCATCATCGCCTTCATCTGCGCCACTCTCGCTGGGTCCGCCATCATCATGCCCACGGCCTGATCCGCCATTGTGGTGTTGGCCATGAGCTTCTCCATCATCTTACTGGCGAGCGCATTGTCGCCAGCGATCTTGTCCATGATCTTCGCAGTCGAGACAGTGTCGGCGCACATGGAGCTAATCATGCTGTCCACTGCCTTGGGGTTTGCCATCATGCCCTTCACAAGCTGGTCAACTGCCGCCGGATCCTGCATGAGCTTGTCCATCATCTTCTGCCGGTCACAGCTTAGCCCGGCGACGAGCACTAAAGCCACGCACAAACCGATCACGAAATATGCTCTTTTCAACTGAAACACCTCCTGTCAAACAATCGGCCCGGTCTCCTACTCTTCCTCGCTTCCCACCACTACCCTCGCAACGTCCACGACTTTGTCGCCCTCGTCAAGTTGAATCAGCTTCACTCCCTGAGTGTTACGGCCCATCACGGACACCCCGCGTATGGGAAGACGGATTATCACGCCCTTGGCGGTGATTATCATGAGCTCGTCGTCGTCTCCCACTTGCTTCAGGCACTTGACCGGGCCGTTTCGAGGCGTATTCTTCACGGTGATTATTCCCTTCCCGCCGCGCCCGGTGAGACGATACTCGTCAATCGGACTCCTCTTACCGTATCCGTTTTCTGTGACAACGAGAAGCGTGCCCTCGCCGGTCACGGATAGCATCGAGACGACCCCGTCATTCTTATCAAGCCAGACGCCTCTAACGCCGCCAGCGGTTCTTCCCATGGATCTCACTTGCTTCTCGTGAAATCTGATCGCCTTCCCCTGCCTCTTCGCGAGAATCATGTCCTGACTGCCGTCCGTAATCCGGGCGTCAATCACGCTGTCTTCTTCGTCGAGGCCGATGGCGATGATGCCGTCCCTCCGAGGATTCCCGTAGGCTGAAAGAACGGTCTTCTTAATCATGCCCTTTCGCGTCGCGATGACAAGATGGTGAGTGTCGTCGAATTCTTTGGTCCAGACAAAAGCCGCCATTCGCTCTTCCTTCCCAAGCTGAATCATGTTCACGATGGGCTTGCCCCTCGAAAGCCGGCCGGCCTGAGGTATTTCGTGAACCTTGATCCAGTAGCAGCGTCCCTTGTCGGTGAGAAATAGAATGTAGGTGTGCGTGGAGGCAATGAAGAGGTGTTCGATAAAATCTTCCTCTTTCGTGGCCGCGCCCGTGATTCCCCTGCCTCCGCGTTTCTGTCGCCTGTAAGTACTTACTGGCAGCCTCTTGATATACCCGGAATGGGAAATGGTGATGACCATGTCTTCTTCGGCGATCAGGTCTTCGACGTCGAACTCGTCGACCGCCGCCATGATTTCCGTGCGTCTTTCATCCGCATGATTCTTCCTGAGCTCGAGGACCTCGTTCTTGATTATTTCCATTATCTTCCTCGCGCTCCCCAGGATGCCCCTGAGCTTCTCGATCAGCTTGATGACTTCTATGTACTCGTCCTCGATCTTTTTCCTCTCGAGACCCGTCAGTCTCTGGAGTCTCATGTCGAGAATGGCCTGGGCCTGTATCTCGGAGAGCTTGAATTTCTGCATCAGGCCCTGCCGCGCAGTATCAACGTCGGGGGATTTCTTGATGAGCGCGATTATCTCGTCGATGTGATCGAGCGCTATCTTGAGGCCCTCCAGAATGTGGGCCCGCTTCTCGGCCTCGTCCAAGTCAAACTGGGTCCTTCGTTTCACGACTTCCTGGCGGTGCTCGATGTAGAGGCCTATCATCTCGCGCAACGTGAGAACCCTGGGCCGGTTCTTGACAAGCGCAATCATGTTCGCGCCAAACGTGCTCTGTAGCTGGGTGTGCTTGAAGAGTTGGTTCAACACGACGTGAGGCTGCGCGTCTTTCTTGAGCTCGATCAGGATTCTCATTCCGTCCCTGTCCGACTCGTCCCTCACGTCCGAGATTCCCGTTATCTTGCCCTCTCGCACGAGCTCGGCGACCTTCTCCAGAACGGCGGACTTATTTACCTGGTAAGGTATCTCGTTTATGATGATGAATTCCCTGCCGCTCTTCTCCTGCGTCTCGATCTTAGCCCTGGCCCTCACTATGATGAGGCCCTTACCGTTGAGGTAGCAGTCCCTGATCCCCTGCCGGCCGTAGATTATCCCGCCCGTCGGGAAGTCGGGCCCTTCCACGATAGCGAGAAGCTCTTCAGGGGGCACATCGGGTTCTTCAATGACTTTCACGATCGCGTCGCATATTTCCCCGAGATTGTGCGGAGGGATATTCGTGGCCATTCCGACGGCGATGCCGGACGCGCCGTTCACGAGGAGATTGGGAACGAGAGCAGGGAGAACCACGGGCTCTTGCCTGGTCTCGTCGTAGTTCGGCTTGAAATCGACCGTGTTCTTTTCTATGTCGCGCAGCATCTCCTCGGCGACCAGCGTGAGTCGCGCCTCGGTGTAACGCTCTGCCGCTGCGGCGTCGCCGTCCACGGAACCGAAGTTGCCCTGGCCGTTCACGAGGGGATAACGCATCGAGAAATCCTGAGCCAGCCTTACCATGGTCTCGTATACGGCCACCGTGCCGTGCGGGTGATAGTTGCCGGTCACGTCGCCGGTGATCTTTGCGGACTTCCTGTAAGCGTGATCGTGGAGAAGGTTCAGGTCCCTCATGGCTACGAGCACGCGCCTCTGAACCGGCTTCAGCCCGTCTCTCATGTCCGGAAGCGCCCTCGAAACGATGACGCTCATCGCATAGTCGATGTACGAGCTTTTCATCTCGTCTTCAATGTAGACGGCTCTTACTCTTTCCTTATGAGGGTTCATGTCGCATTCCCCCGTCCCCCTATCTTCCACTTCGTGCGCCGGCGCCCCCGTCTTTCCCGAAGGACGGCGCGCGTCCGAGCCCTCTCCCTAAATGTCAAGGTTTCGTACGAGGAGGGCATTCTCTTCTATGAACTTCCTGCGTGGCTCTACGGCGTCGCTCATCAGAATCGTGAAGATTCTGTCGGCTTCTACGGCGTCTTCGAGCGTCACTTTCAAGAACACACGGGATTCCGGGTCCATCGTCGTGCGCCAGAGCTGCTCGGGGTTCATCTCGCCGAGCCCCTTGTAGCGCTGGAGACTTATGCCCTTCCTCCCGATTTTGTTCAAAACGGAATCTCTCTCTTTGTCGTCGTACGCATAGAGCTCCTGCTTCCCCTTCTTGATTCTGTACAGGGGAGGCTGGGCTATGTAGATGTAGCCCCTCGTGATCAACTCCTTCATGTATCTGTAAAAGAAGGTCAAGAGAAGCGTGCGGATGTGAGCGCCGTCAACGTCCGCATCGGTCATTATGACGATCTTGTGATAGCGCGTCTTGTCCCCGTTGAACTCCTCACCGATTCCCGTGCCCAGAGCCGTGATGAGTGTGCGGATCTCCTCGTTTGAGAGTATCTTGTCCAGGCGCGCTTTCTCCACGTTGAGGATCTTCCCCTTGAGCGGGAGTATCGCCTGGAATCGCCTGTCCCTACCCTGCTTGGCCGAACCGCCGGCGGAGTCCCCTTCCACGAGGTAGAGTTCACAGATTGATGGGTCCCTGGCAGAACAATCGGCCAGCTTTCCCGGGAGCGAACCGCTGTCGAGCACGCTCTTTCGTCTTGCGAGCTCTCTGGCCTTTCTTGCAGCTTCGCGAGCCCTGGAGGCGGCAATGCATTTCTCGATCATTTTTCGCGCCACCGAGGGGTTTTCTTCAAAGACCTCGGTGAGGCCGTCTCCCACTATCGACTCGACCACACCCTTGACTTCGCTGTTGCCGAGCTTGCTCTTCGTCTGCCCCTCGAACTGCGGATCTCGAAGCTTCACGCTCAGCACCGCCGTGAGTCCCTCGCGCACGTCTTCGCCCGAGAGTGAGACGTCCGAATTCTTTGCGAGGCCCTCTTTCTGGACGTAGTTGTTGATTGTTCTTGTCAGTGCCGCCTTGAACCCGATGAGATGAGTTCCGCCCTCGACCGTGTTTATGTTGTTCACGTAGGTGAATATGTTTTCAAGATAAGAGTCGTTGTACTGGAGGGCGATTTCGACCTCGACGCCTTCCCGCGTCTTGCAGAAATAGACCGGCTTTGGATGAAGCACGTTCTTGTTTTCGTTGAGGAATTTCACGAACGAAACCACTCCGCCGTCGTACTTGAAGACGTGGCTCTTGCCGGTATTCTCGTCGTTGAGATCGATCTTGACGCCCTTGTTCAGAAACGCCAGCTCCCTGAGCCTCTGGGAGAGCGTGTCAAAGCTGAATTCGATCGATTCGAATATCTGTTTGTCGGGCTTGAAGGTTATGGTCGTACCGTTGGTCTTGGACTTGCCTGTCTCTTTGAGCTTGCTCACGGTCTTGCCGCGCTCGTAGCGCTGGTGGTAGATCTTGCCGTCTCGCGCAACCTCCACTTCCAGCCACTCGGAGAGGGCGTTGACAACGGACACGCCCACGCCGTGCAGTCCGCCAGACACTCTGTACGACTCCGCATCGAACTTGCCGCCCGAGTGAAGCGTCGTCATCACGACTTCAACGGCCGGGAGTTTTTGCGCTTGGTGAAGGTCGACAGGGATGCCGCGGCCGTTGTCCACGACCGTGACGCTGTTGTCCTTCTTCACGATAACCGAGATGGCGGTGCAGAACCCGGCGAGCACCTCGTCAATGCTGTTGTCCACGACCTCGTACACCAGGTGATGAAGTCCGGGGGCGCCGGTACTGCCTATGTACATACTGGGCCTCTTTCTTACACCATCGAGACCCTTCAAAACCTGTATTTTTTTCGCGTCGTAGCTATGTTCCTTTTGCACCACTTCCACTTCCTCTTCTGAATCGGTCCGCAAGCTCTCAGCCCCCTCTCAGCGTGCGAGGGAAAAGACAATGTCTTCTATGACCCTCTCCCCTAGCCTTGCATTGAGCCTTCTAAGAATCTCCTCCTTCATGAAAGAAAGCTCGTGCATCCAGATGGTAGTAGCAACCTGGACGAAGAGCTTTGAATCCCGATAGGTCACCGGCCTTGTATTCGCGGCTATGCGCGGTCCCACAACCTCCCCCCACACATCTAGAACGCTCCACCCTAAAACCCTTCTGTCAAGCTCGAGCTTCTTCAGAAGTCCTTCGAGAGACTGCGCAATGTGCTCCATCCGGGATCTACTCCGTTAATCTCAACGGCATGATCAGACAGAGCAAATCCTCTCCTTCCTCTTTCTGGGCCGGCTCAACGAGACCGGCCGTAAGAGGCGTGTTGAGGGAGAAGTTGACCTCATCACAATCCATACTCTTGAGAATGTCAAGAATGTAGTTGGCATTGTAACCGACGTCCAGCTCCTCGCCCTCAAGCGTCGCGGGCACGGTCTCCTGGGCTTCGCCAATGTCTGCCGTGCTCACGCTGAGATTCACCCTGTCCCTGCGGAGGGAAAACTTGATCTGGTGAGTGACGTTATCTGAAAGTATGGAGACTCTCTTTATTGCGGCCATGAGCTCTTCCCTGTTCACTGTGAGCTTCTTGTTCGTCTCTTTCGGAATCACCTGTTCGTAATTGGGAAACGGACCTTCGAGCACCCTGGAACATATCACCGTTTCCCCGATCTCAGCCATGATGTAGCTCTTGCTTAGAGCAATCTCTATGTCCCCGCCTTCCTCCGGAATCAGTCTCACAATTTGTCTGACGGCCTTGGGGGGAAGAACCACCTCAGATTTCTCTTTGACAAAGCTTCCCGAGAAGGACGCCTTGGCAAGTCTGTGGCCGTCGGTCGCCACCATCCGGAGCTCGTTCGTCAGCAGTTGAAGAAAAACGCCGTTGAGAACGGGTCTGCTCTCGTCAGTGGACGCCGCGTAAAGACACCGTCTGTCACCCGTTCTGAGGATTTTGGACGGAAGGGTGAATCTCAGTTCCGACTTGAAGGCCGGCATCTTTGGAAAATCAACCGACTCCATGCCCATTATGCCGAATTTTCCACGCTTGCACTCCAGCTTCACCCGAAAATCTTCCACTGCCACTCTGACTTCATCCGTTGGCAATTCCTTGACTATGTCGGCAAAACGTTTGGCCGGAATGCAGACGGAACCCTCCTGGGAGACTTCGCACGCGACCCTCGCGGAAATGGACATGTCCAAATCAGTCGAGGTCGCCATCAGGAGGTTTTCTTTGGTTTCAAGCAGCACGGTCGACAGTACGGGAAGAGTGCTCTTGGGAGGAACCACGCTTATCACCCTGTTCATGAGCAGCGCAAGTTCCGGCCTCATGATCGTGAATCTCATCTTACCCCTCCATAAGAACTAACCCAAACAAAGACAGACTCAGCTACATCTGCAGGGTGGTCGTTTGTCCTCAGTAGTGTTTGAAAAAGAGTCCTTCAAAAGCCGAGAAGCAGACCCCCAGGATTGGCCCAATTAAGAGTGGTTTAGTGTGTTGCAAAAACAACAGTTTTCTTGGGTTGAGTATATGAAAGACAACGTTCCTTTTCAAGGCAAAAAGTGACGTTCTCTGGTTACGACGAACATCAGACCGGAGGTTTAATGTTACTGCAACACCCCAAAAACCAAGTATCCAAAGAATGCCAAAAAAACCAATTTGTAAGAGTCCCAAAAACCCAAAATTCTGAAAGAACAAAAACCAAAATGTTAGAGACCGGCCGAGACGTTTATATACATCTTTTTATACTTCTACATACTTTATATCTAAAGATAGTTGAATATGTAGGGGACGTAAAATGTGTTAATCAACGATACATTCTCTCCTAATTGTTTATAAGACAATTGGTTATCAATTGATGTGTTGTTGGTTTGTTTCTGAATAATCCCGGGGTTTTGTCTGTTTTCTGCACATGTTAGACACTGGTTTCCTTTTTCCCCAGGATGCCCACAGCCAGTTCACTGGTTTCTTCACAAGAGACACAATCGGGCGGCAAGGTCTCAAACCTTCACGGGGGAGCACAGAAAAGAGGATACGAGGGCAATGATTCTATCGATCGTTTCTCTAACAGTTTTGTCAGAGTCCAACAGCTTTTCAATCTTATCGCACGCGTAGAGCACCGTTGTGTGGTCCCTGTTGCCAAACCTTGTGCCAATGTCGGCGAGAGAAAAATCCGTCATCTTGCGGCAGACATACATCGCAATCTGCCTAGGAAACACAATGGAGCTTGTCCGCCTTTTTCCCTTTATGGCCTCAACAGGCAATCTGAAATAATCCGCCACCGTCTTCTGAATGTCATCGATCCGCAGGCTTCTTTCGGGAGTCTTTATGAGTTCCTTGAGAACTTCCTTTGCAAAGGCGCACGTGAGTTCCGACGACGGGATGGAGGCGAGCGATGCAAACGCCAGCAGCCTGAGGAGCGATCCCTCCAACTCACGAATGTTTGATTTGATGTGCGAGGCGATGAGAAGAGCCACGTCGTCCGGCAACCGTACGTGTTCTACCTCTCCCTTTTTCTGAAGGATGGCGATTCTTGTCTCCAGGTCGGGCGGCTGAATGTCTGTAACGAGTCCGCCATTGAAACGCGAGATCAACCGCTCTTCCAGCATGTGGATTTCCTTCGGGGGCCTATCGCTCGTTACGACTATTTGTTTCTGGGCATCGTAAAGCGAGTTAAAAGTGTGGAAGAACTCTTCCTGGGTGCTCTCTTTGCCGGCCAGGAATTGCACGTCGTCTATCAAGAGCATGTCCGCACTGCGGTATTTTCTCTTGAACTCCATGGTGCGTCCGTGCTGGATCGCGTCGATCATCTCGTTCATGAATTTCTCTGATGAAACGTAGTACACCCTGCTGGTCGGCCTTTCGCCCCTTATGTAATGACCTATGGCCTGCATTATGTGCGTCTTTCCAAGCCCCACGCCGCCGTAGATGAACATTGGGTTGTACACGACGGCAGGTTTTTCGGCAACCGCCAAACAGGCAGCGTGCGTCATCTGATTACTGCTGCCGACTACGAACGTGGCAAAAGTGAAGCGAGGATTGAGTTGGCTCTCATCAAACGCGACCGAGGAGCGTTTGTGTGCGGGGGCTCCAATGCGTTCAGCTTTTCTGAGCGCGCGGTTCTCTTCCTCGGGTGCTATGCAGAAAGAGATGCGCAGGGGCGACCCGGCGACCGCTCTTGCAGCCTCCTCGATGGCGGACAAGTAGTGCTGCTCAATCCAGTCGGCGCAGAAGGAATTGGGTACCTGGATGAGCATTCGCCCATCAGTCATTGACTTGGGCTGCACGGGCTTAAGCCAGGTCTGAAAGCTCTGCTCGTTTATCTTGCCGTGGAGCAATTCACAGACTTTGCCCCAAAAGTGCTGGACCTCGGGAGTTTCCAACGGAAATTATCCTCAGCAATCAACAACTAATTCACAAGGCATTCCACATAGGCACGCCAAGTTAAATATCGAATTCACACCAAATGCGGAAGAGGCGCCCAAGTTGTCCACATTCATCCACAGGTCAATTTGCCTGATTTTGGGCACACTAATAGCACGCTTCGCGCAAATGGTAAACTCTCGACCTGCCAGGCAGGAATCTGAAGTCACGCAAAGAAGCAAAAGCTGTGCGAGAAACCCGGCATCGCAGAGGAAAGCCGAGAGAAAGAAGAGCATCGGCACTGAGAACAACGAATCTCTGTCTGATGCGTGGGGATGTTAGCACAACGCACAAGTGCGCGCAAGAGAAAACCTTCACGACACAAAAGACTGTTTTGAGCGCGCGGCGAGCGGTCCCACACTGAAAAGTTGGCGCCCGGCGCGGCATCAATTCCGCGCATGCGAGATCGCACTCCATTCGTGCTGAGTACTAGTTTGACAAGAGCGGTCCGAGAACGTATGCTCTCGGCGATTTCGTTTCCTTGGCGAGGGCGCTCCGGGGTACCCCGAGGGCCCGTGTCGAGACTTCCGAGTCAACGTTTCCGGTTTCGCGGGAGATGACAAAAATGCAACTCAACTCCTTCTTGCTCTCGAACAAGAATCTCCGGTTTCGGATCGTCATCCTTGCTTTGGGCCTCGCGCTGGGCCTCGCGCTTTCTCTGTCGGGAGCACAAGCGGCCCCGTCAGGGGCCGAGCGCGACACCTGCGACACGCGCCTCACCATTCTCTCTATCACGGACTTACATGGAGCACTTCTTTCCGAAGACAAAGACTTCGCTACGGGGAAACCCGTTGGCGGAGCAGCCGTGGTGGGCGCCTACATAGAGGCCGAGAGAGACAGCTCGACGGGGCCGGTACTTGTTCTCGCGAGCGGTGACATGATGCAGGGTTCGGCGATTTCGAACCTGAGCATGGGGGAGGCGGTGATCGAGTTCATGAACCGGCTCGGTTTCGAAGCCTGCGCGGTCGGCAATCACGAATTCGATTGGGGTGTGGATGTGCTCAAGGAGCGGATCAAACAGGCGAAGTTTCCTTTTCTGGTCGCGAACATTTTCTCCGGCTCCGGGTCAAAGAGACCGAATTGGGCCGTCCCCTACACCGTGGTTCAAAAAGGGAATCTCAAGATCGGAATCATCGGCGTGATTACCGAAGACGCCCCGGTCGTCATCAATCCGAAGAGTATCGAGGGCCTCAGGTTCGATCGCCCCGACTCGCTGGTAAACAAGCTCGCGGCGCAGCTTCGACATGAAGGAGTAAACGTCATAATAGTCCTGGCGCACACCGGGGGGACCCAAGAGGAAAACGGCACGGTCACGGGTCCCATTGCAGGCTTTGCCTCGAAACTCGAGGGCGTTGACGCGGTTTTGGGTGGACACAGCCACACCGTTGTCTCGGGCACAGTGAATTCGATTCCCGTAGTCATCGCCGGCGCGAACGGCGTGCGGCTTGGGATTGTGCGGCTTCGGGTCGACGTGTGCGAGGGAGGGAGCTCTCTCCTCGAGGAGACGGTCAAGCCCACCTTTGCCGAGGATGTGGAGCCGGACCAAGCGGTCGCGTGTATGATCGAATCTTACCGGGAGAAGCTTGCGAGTCAATTGGACAGGGTGGTCGCCATCGCGTCCGGCCCGATCGTGAGGGGCCGCCAGGAAAGCGCCCTGGGGGACCTCGTCTGCGATATCATGCGGAGTGCGGTTGGAGCGGCAGTGGCCTACCAAAACTCGGGCGGAGTCAGGGCCGACCTGGATGAAGGGCCCATCACGGGAGGGGAAATATACAGAATCATGCCCTTCGACAATACGATTGTTACGATGTATCTTACCGGCGCACAAGTGAAAGAGGCGCTCGAGCAGGGCACGACAGAAAGAGGAGTAGTGCAGGTTTCGGGAATACACTACACCTACAAGCCGGGCAATCCTTCCGGCCAGAGGATACAATCCGTGACGCTGGAAGACGGAAAGCCTATCTCTCCCAAGAAGCTTTATCTGGTTGCCACCAATGACTTCATGGCAAACGGCGGCGATAGATTCACGGTTTTCAAGGCAGGAAAGAAGATACGTAACACCCAGCTTCTGGTACGGGACGCCGTAATATCCTGGATGGAGGCGCGCAACAAGGCTGGCGAGAAGATCGCGTCTCCCAAGTTGGGAAGAGCTGAGATGGTTCAGTAGAACGTGTGAGTGCAGTGGGTGGCAGAGCAAAGACAGTCGCTGCTGCGGCGAGAGCTGGACTTCTTCACCAGGGAGTGACTTCGGAGGTACAATGAACGAGAAGGCAACCACTCACGAGAGAATCAAGGTGTTTGTCAACGGGAAGCAGTTGTCTATTTCGCCGACGTTCTCCGTGAGGCACGCCCTGCTTGCCTATGACGAAGATGCCCTCGCTGATGTCATAGGGGGCGAAGCCTACGTCGCCGACGCCAGGGGCAACGAGGTGGGCCTGGACGGTGCCCTCTTCGACGGGATGCGGCTGTACGTCAAGAGCGTCGAAGTGGAGTAACGGGCGCGACGACCCTAGAGAAGCGGGAGGCATGCCAACACACGTATCTTAACCCTTCCACATCACAAAATCAACTACTTCTTGCTCGCTATTGTCTTGACAATTCTGGAAGATTTCGGGTAATATAATCACAACAGGCTAACAGCAACAGGCACTCACTCTGCATCTACTCTGGCTCGGCTTAGGGGGGTTGTCATGACCCGGCGATTGGCTTTTTTCGCGCTGACAGGTGTTTGCGTCGCGTTCCTTTTTTTGGCGGGCTGTTCGGAATCAACGAAACCTCGAACGCGAGAGCGTGAGAGCCTCGTTGCCCGAAACACTCCTGAAAATGTTCTGAAGGATCTGAGGATAATCTACAGCGTCATGGACGATGACGTGAGCACTCCCGAGGACGCTCATTCCCTTGCCCTCAAGTACAGAGAGCTCTTTCATCCCGATTTCAAGTTTTACTTTGTGCCTGGCGACACCCCACCCGGCTTCCCCATGGGCTGGTGGGGCAGGTTTGATGAAACGGCCGCTTTCGACAGCATGATGGTTTACAGGGCGGCCGGGCAACTAACCGACGTGAAACTCAGTTGGAGCCCCGCGGCCCCCGACTCCGACAACAGGGTAGACCCAGATACTCAGCTTCCTCTTCACCCCGACTGGATGTACATAAACGTAGCCTCTGTCCTTCTCGATCTCGTTGCAGGCCAGTTTACCTATAGAGTCTCTAACGGCATGGCTGATTTCTGGTTTGCACCCGATCCCGCAGACACCACTTTGTGGGTAATTGCGGAATGGCAGGACCGGCAGGCCCCATAGAGACCGGCGCTCGGCGCGAGTAGCGCTTAAGTGCCGACCGGATTACCTGCGCCGCGCCGCCCCGCCCCAGACGTCCCCTTCCCCGACACTTTCGCTCCGGAGAGAGCCCGTTGTCATTAAAGTCTTGACTCTGACTCCCCGCGTTCCATAGAATCCTCCTGGCTTGGGCTGCGTAACTTGCCGGCGTTGTGAGCGGGTCACTCGCAGCCTCCGACTTAGCACCGGCTAGGCTCGTGTGCGGCATCGCGCGCAAGATCGCTTCACTGCCCGGCCAAATCTTTTTTCAGAATATTGCTTGCCGTTCCTGCTCGACGGCAGACGCTACCGGAGGTTTCTCTTGAAAAGAACGTTTCAACCCCACAACAAACCGAGAAAGAAGACGCACGGCTTTCGCAAGAGAATGAGTACGTCTCAGGGGAGGAAGGTGCTCAACAGGCGACGGGCGAAAGGCCGAAAGCGCGTCTCCGTCTAGCCGTGTCTCCGCCCTGTCTCTAACGAAAAGCCCCGATGAATAAAGTCAATGAGAGCTTTCCGCGCAAAGAAGGCCTTCGAGGCAAGAAGACCTTTGAGAGGGTTTACAGAAACGGCAAGGTTTATCAAACGCGGAGCATAGTGCTGTTTTGCCTAAGAGAAGACGTGGAGGGAAGGAAAGCGGCATTCGTCACAAGCAAGAAGCTGGGCAAGGCGGTCGCTCGGAATCGAATACGCAGACGATTTCGCGAGGCGTACAGAAGAATGAAGGTCGGCCTACCGGACAACGTATATCTTATCTTTGTGGGCCGCAAGGGAATAGGAGAGTTGGAATGGGATAACCTGTTGGCCGAAATGGCAGCCATCCTTGGGAAAGCCGGCCTCAGGTCATCGTAGATTGGTGACTCGAAGCTCTCTGTCTGGGGAATCGTGAAACAAAGTATCTTGTTGCTTCTTAGAGGATATAGGGTCCTTATCTCGCCAATCTTTCCTCCTAGTTGCAGGTTCTATCCTAGCTGTTCAGATTACACGTCTCAAGCCGTGAGCAAGTACGGCGCCGGCAAGGGAGTCTGGTTGGGACTCAAGCGACTCCTGAGGTGTCACCCATTTGACCCGGGCGGCATCGACGAACTAAACTAGCCCGCATCTTACGAGAAAGAAGAGGTTCATCGGATGGACAGAAGAACACTTCTCGCGCTGGCTCTCACAGCAATGGCAGTCATGATATTTCAGGTACTGTACTTTGCGCCAGCCGAGAAAGCGGCCTACGCAAAGAAGCAAAAGGCGCTTCTGGCCCAGCGAGCTGCAGACTCGCTCGGAATGGGAGCGAGTGAAGTTTCGGATACGACTGCGATTGGGATCTCGAGTTCGATTGGTGCCGGCGCAGGAATTCCCAACGGTAACATCGCCGCGGAGGCACAGGGCCAAGTGCCGGTATCCGGCGCCCTTCCCGCCGGTGGCTTCGTGAACGTAGCGGGCGCGACCCTGCAAGACATAACGGTTGAAACGGATCTCTACGAGGCCACGTTTAGCTCGCGAGGCGGCACGCTTACTGCGATGAAGCTCAAGCGATTCGTCGCCGGGAAGGATGGCGAACCGGTCAACCTCGTGCGCGACCCCGAGAAGGGTGAAATCGGGCTCGTGCTTAAGTCTCAGAAGGGACAGCTCGATCTCAGTTCGACGGTTTTCTCGGTGAGCGACAGCCTGGATGCCAAGACCGGCAGGATAAGAAGACTTACTTTTCTTGCGGTTGACGACGCAGGGGCGTCGGTCAGAAAGACGTTCATTTTCAAGGATGGCAGCTACGTAGTGGGTCTCGAAATAGAGCTGCGCGGAATCTCCTCTCAGCAAGAGAAACTCGAGTGCCTGGTCGGCTGGCGCGGAGGACTTTCTCTCACGGAAACAAACATGAAAGAGGAGCTTCGTAGCCTTGCCACGGTCTCTCTCCTCGGTACCGAGATGTTCCGGGACGACATCGGTTCCTTCAAGAAAGTCGCGCTCAAGGAGCACTCCGGCAGCGTCAGATGGACCGCCGTCAGAAGCAGGTATTTCATTGCCGCGTTCATACCCCCGGAGGGGACGGTCTCCACGGTCCTGAGTTTTGGCGATCCACAGAAGGATCTCTCCGGTGCGTTACTTGCGATTCCCCTCTCTGCAAGCGGAGTGACGCAGACCGCTCTCACGCTTTACCTTGGACCACTTGATTTGTGGAAAGTCA
Source organism: Candidatus Eisenbacteria bacterium (assembly GCA_026388185.1). Classification (NCBI taxonomy): domain Bacteria; phylum Candidatus Eiseniibacteriota; species Candidatus Eiseniibacteriota bacterium. The sequence continues at coordinate 154,583 of JAPLKG010000014.1, forward strand.
AGGCGCTGGGCGTGGGGCTTGACCGCACCGTCAACTTGGGCTGGAACTGGATAAGACCCGTCAGCCAGAGCATTCTCTGGTTCCTCGTCGAGTCTCACAAATTGCTTCCCAACTACGGCCTGGTTATTATCCTCCTCTCGGCGTTGACGAAGATTCTTTTCTATCCGCTCACGAGAAGCAGCACGAAGTCGATGCGAGAAATGCAGAAGCTACAGCCTGAAATCCAGAAGCTGCGGGAGAAGTTAAAGAAGGATCCCCAGAAGCTCAACAAGGAGGTGATGGGGCTTTACAAGAAGCACAAGGTCAATCCATTGGGCGGGTGCCTTCCCCTTCTATTGCAGATGCCGGTTTTCATCGCACTCTACAACGTGTTGATGAGCTCGATCGAGATGAGAAGAGCGAATTTTGTGTGGTGGATTACCGATCTTTCGTCGGCCGACACCGTAGCAGTCGTAAGTGGAGTGGCAATACACGTGTTGCCACTCATCATGGGCGCGAGCATGTTCTGGCAGCAGAAGATGACGCCCACGGACCCGCGGCAGGCGGCGATGACCTATTTCATGCCTGTTTTGATGATCGTTTTCTTTTACAGCCTTCCTTCGGGCCTTGTTCTCTACTGGACAGCGAACAACTTCATGACGATCGCGCAACAATATATGATGCAAAGAGGTGAAAAGAACAAGCAAGCGCTGGAACTTGTCGCCGATGAGCACGGGGCGCCGGCAGTCCAGCCCGCCAGTTGAGGGTCTGTTATCCGAGGATTGGAAGTCAATCGAATCTCAATCACGATGGCTGGTTCAACCAGATCCCAATCAGGTGTGTGACGGCCACATCTGACTCAATACTTTCCCGCTGCCGCCAAGAAAGGGAGTGGATTTTCATGGACGAACATCTGGCCAATTGCATCGAGACAGAAGGCAAGACAGTGGATGACGCAGTAAAGAACGCAATTTCGAGATTGGGCGTGCAAGACAACGACGTCGAGATAGAAGTGTTGGACGAAGGGAGCCGCGGTGTTTTCAACATACTGGGCACCAGGCAGGCTCGCGTGCGCGTTCGGCTCAAGACTCCACCCGCGCTGCCCATGGAGCCCGCGGAGGTCGTCAAGGGCCTCATTTCAATAATGGGGTTCGACGCACCCGTGCATTCCTCCGAGGCTGAGGATGCGACCGTCGTCACGATCGGTTCGACGGGCGCGGACGGTCTTCTTATCGGCAAGAGGGGCGAGACGCTGGAGTGCCTTCAACACATCGTGAGCAAGATGCTGAACCGTGGCGCCACGGAGGACTGGAAACACGTGGTGGTGGACGTCGGTGACTACAGGAAGCGCAGAGAGTCCCAGCTTGTCAAGCTCGCGCGTTCGATGGCCGAGCGCGTGCAGGCAACAAGAGAAGAGTTTGTCACGGAACCCCTTAAAGCCTCCGAGAGGCGCGTTATCCACGTCACCCTGAAGGACAGCCCGACCGTCAAGTCCTTTGCAGTCGGCGAGGGCCTTGTGAAGCGAGTGGTGATTGCAGTGAAGGAAGCCGGCCAAACCTGATTCACACACTCGATCGCTCCGCCGGAGCGAACCCCCAGATCGCTGACTTCGACCGACGGGTGATGGGTCTCTCTTTTGTGTCGCCTACTTGATTCTCAACGACCTTTCATTAGGGTGTGTCCCGTCTTGCGTTCGGAGGGCCTGCCAGGTTTCCCGGCGAGCGTTACAGGAGGATATGGGTTGGCCTCGGACACCATTGCCGCAATCTCGACTGCTCCGGGGCGAGGGGCCATTGCCGTAGTGCGCTTGAGCGGCCCGGAATCGGTGGAAATCGTAGACAACCTGTTCCGGGGAAAAGAAACGCTCGCCCGAACGCGGTCACATTCTGTGAGACACGGCAGACTGATTGATCGCGGCGGAAGGCCGCTTGACGACGTTCTCATCACCGTCATGAGGGCGCCGGACACCTACACCGGCGAGGACGTGGTTGAGATCAATTGCCACGGCGGGATGCTCGTGAGCCAGCTCGTGCTTCAGGCTCTCGTCGAGGCCGGGTGCAGGCTGGCCGAGCCAGGGGAATTCACTAGAAGAGCTTTTCTCAACGACAGAATCGATCTTGCTCAGGCCGAAGCCGTGGCCGAGATCGTCGCAGCCAAGACCAGAAAGGCGGCGGAGCGAGCGCTGAGGCAGCTTGAGGGAGGGCTTTCGGAGCGCATACGCGCCGTCAAGACCTCAGTCGTGGGAGTTCTTGCAGAGCTGGAAGCAAGGATAGATTTTCCGGAGGACGTTACCGAGAGTCTGGAACTCGATGTTCTCTGTGCGACACTGAATGAATGCGCGCGTTCGCTCGAAGAGATCGTCTCGGAAAGAGCTAGTCATACTCTCCTAAGCGAGGGCGTCAGAATACCAATTGTCGGCAAATCAAACGTGGGTAAGTCCAGTCTGTTCAATGCAATAGTGGGTCGCCCGAGAGTAATAGTTTCGTCTCTCCCAGGCACCACACGTGACACCGTCGAAGAAGAAATAGAACTTGAGGGCGTACCAGTCAGGCTTGTCGACACCGCCGGCCTGAGAAGCGCCTCGGAGGTAATCGAGGAAGAAGGGGTGCGAAGAACCATGGAAGAGCTTCGCCTCGCCGATCTTGTCATTCTTGTCGTCGATGCCTCTGCCGGACCCAACGTGCCTTGCGCATACTCGGACGACGTCGAGATCCTGACATTGATCGGCGAAACACCTTGCTTGATTGTCGTGAACAAGATCGATCTGGCTTCTCCCGCAGCAGCTCACTCCGCTCTCGAAGCTCATGCGCGCGAAGCGCGTTCACGCCTCGCTTCCCCGAGCGAAACCTCTCCGCGGATACAACGGTCCGAGGTCGTCGACGTGTCAGCTATTGAAGGGACAGGAATTTCTCGGCTCAGAGACACTCTTGCGTCACGACTCACTGCGACCGGTGTTGATTTTAGTGATGCTGCATGCGCAAGCCAGCGACACGTCGATTTGCTGCGGTCAGCGATGGAGAACATACAGCGTGCAAGGCGCGCGCTTGAGCCCGAGACGTCCGATGAGCTTGTAGCGTTTGAACTCAGAGAAGCCGCCCAGGAATTGGGCTCGATCACGGGCGAGCGGATCGGCCCGGACATACTCGACAGCATCTTTTCGAGGTTCTGCGTAGGAAAATAGTGAGGAGCCGCTCGAACGCGCGTTTGGAAACCTGAACGCCCGCCCGGAGAATGGATAGCCATGTCTTGTCCCGCCGGCGCAATGAGATACGACGTTGTTGTTGTGGGTGCCGGCCACGCTGGATGCGAGGCCGCTCTTGCAGCATCGCGCATGGGATTCAGCACCCTTCTTTTGACTCTGAATCTCGACAGCGTCGCGCAAATGTCTTGTAACCCTGCGATCGGCGGCCTGGCGAAAGGTCACCTCGTGAGAGAGATCGATGCCATGGGCGGCGAGATGGGCAAGGTCATCGACCTCACAGGAATCCAATTTCGCATGCTCAACACGGGGAGGGGGCGAGCCGTCCAGGCCATCCGGGCACAGGCCGACAAGAAGGCCTATCAGCATGTCATGCGACGCACGATCGAATCCCAGGAGCGACTCAGGCTCATGCAGGGGAACGTGGTGCGCTTGACACCGTTGGCTCCGCGTGACGGCCAGAAGAACATTGAGTGTCGCGGGGCCGGAAGAACAACGCCGGCTGACAGAATCGCGGAGCAGTGTTCGTGGCAGCTTGAGACCGAGGCCGGCCTTGCCTTTCTCGCGAGGTGTCTCATACTCTCACCAGGCACTTTTCTCAACGGCAGGATTCATGTAGGAACGAGCGCGTTTGAGGGAGGTAGGGCCGGAGAGCTCTCTGCGCCGCACCTATCCCGGTGCCTGGCGGACCTTGGATTCGAACTCGGTCGCCTCAAGACCGGCACGTCGCCCAGGTTGGCGCGCAGAAGCATTGATTTCTCTAGGCTTACGCCTCAGCTCGGCGATGTCCCCCCACCCTTCTTTTCATACTCTACCGTGGGGCACAGGGTGGAGCAGGTGCCCTGCCACATCGCTTGGACGAATCCCAAGACTCACCTGATCCTCCGTGAAAACCTGGATCGTTCGCCTCTGTTCACTGGCAGAATCAAAGGCGTAGGTCCGAGGTACTGTCCGTCTATTGAAGACAAGGTGGTCAGATTTCCTGCGCGCGAATCGCACCAACTCTTCCTCGAGCCCGAAGGCGTGGATTCGGAGGAGATCTACGCGAGCGGCATTTCTACGAGCATGCCGGCCGATGTCCAGGAAGAGTTCGTGCACTCGATCGAGGGTCTTGAGAGAGCGGAGATAATGCGGCCCGGCTACGCAGTGGAATACGACTTCGTTCCGCCAACATATCTCAAGGCATCGCTTCAGACTCGATCCTACCCCACCCTCTTTCTTGCCGGTCAGATCAATGGGACTTCGGGCTACGAGGAAGCTGCGGCGCAGGGATTGATGGCGGGCATAAACGCAGCGCTCCTACTTCGCGGTGAAGAGCCAATCGTGCTGGATCGCGCCGAAGCCTACGTCGGAGTGCTGATAGACGATCTTGTAACTCGTGGAACGAGCGAACCCTATAGAATGTTTACGTCTCAGGCGGAGTATAGATTGCTTCTCCGACATGACAACGCCGACGAGCGGCTCATGCAGTACGGTCACCGGCTGGGCCTCATCAATCAGGCCCAATACTCGAGTTCCTGTGCGAGGATGGAAGAAGTGAAGTCGGAGCTTGAACGGCTCGAGAAATCCTTTGTCAGTCCTGAGGATGCAGATCGACTTCTGGCATCCGCGAGCGCGCTGCCCGGGGCGGTCGCTGGCACGAGTGGCACAGTGTCGATAGGGTCGCTCCTCAGGAGGCCCGAGGTGAACTATGGCCTCTTGGTCAAGCATGGTATGGCGTCTGAGCGGCCAGAGATTGGAGAGTTGGTCGAGATACGAATCAAGTACGCTGGTTACATCCGTAGGCAGGAAAGAAGCATAGAGCAGTTCAGGAAGCTGGAAAACGTAATGATACCGCAGGAGCTCTTTTCGGAGGATCTTCGCTCGGTGTCCAAAGAGGCGCGGGAGAGACTTTGCGAGGTCAGGCCCCGCTCTATCGGCCAGGCGTCGCGGCTCCCAGGGGTTTCCCCGTCCGACATTTCCGCACTGCTGATTTATCTCAAGAGGGCTTCGGCCCGGAATTCTGGCAAGACATGATGAGTGGTCGCGTGTTGCGTGCTGGCGATTTTCGTTGTGAGGACTGCAATTAGTGCGTGAGCCCGGAGTAAGGAATTGAGCAGGAATCCGTCAGTTTTTGGAGATGACGAGCTGAGAATGCTGAGGGAGATCTCGAGAGTCATCGACGTTCCCGTGCCTCCCTCTTTCAGGCACTCGTCCGAGACTTTTCTTGCTGAACTCGTCAAGTGGAATAGGAGGATCAATCTAATTTCTGCCCGAGACGAAGACCGAGTCGTCGAACGACACCTGCTGGATAGCCTCTGTCTACTCTCCGTTGAGCGAGACCTGTCAGGAAAGAAGCTGCTGGATGTCGGATCCGGAGCCGGGTTCCCCGGCGTTGTACTGGCTATGTGGGAGCCGAATTGCCAGGCCGTGCTAGTTGAGAGCAAGAGCAAGAAGGTCGCCTTCCTCAATGCGGTCCGACGGCGACTCGCGCTAGACAATGTCCGGGTAGTCCATTCAAGGGTCGAGAGATTATGCGAGGGCAAGGAGATTCCGTGGCCGGTCGATCTGGTTGTATCCAGGGGGGTTGGGGGCGTTGTTGCCCTGGCGGCTTCGTTGGGTGACATACTGGCCGAGCGTGGCTCCTTCGTTCTATACAAGGGGGCTGGGGCCGCGGATGAACTGAGGACGAGCAAGACCGACGTAGAACTTAACGACCTTGGATTTGAGGTGGAAACCGTGAAGCCCGCCTGGCAGAAGCTTACCACTCTTGTTGTCTTGAAGAAAACACGCCACCAGTAAGCAGTCGACCTTTGTGCCCCACATTTCAAACGTTTCACGTGAAACATTCAGGATGCTTCGAGTCTCCGAATCGGGTGCACGACTAATACCGGCAATTTCCGGTGCTTGGATGTTTCACGTGAAACACTCGGGGCCAAGCGCCGCGCTCCTCGAACCCTGGCGAGCCACGTGCCAGGAGAGCAATCGGACTGGCGTCGAATGTTCCACGTGAAACAATGCCGCGCAGTCGGGATCGCGCACCCTAGATGCGCGTCTGCGACCCAGGGGGTACAACGCGATTCAAAGCGAGAACTCGAGCCGTACGCACTGGGTTCGACCATCCGCATGGCTTCCCCGATGCTGTGTGGGGTGAGGGGCGATTCGAGGCGGCAAGCCGAGCTGCAACGTATTGCCCCGGTCGCAAGTCCTGGCCACAAGGCCAGTGGACAATCCGCAGCCCTGGCATCCTTTTCCGTTGACACGCGTCTGGTTCATGATATTCTTAACCCAACTCGTTTCCGCGCTTGGCGTCCGTCCCTGGCGACGGAGTGCGGCTTGAGTCTTTCTATCTTGATGTCGTGTTCCAGGTTGAATGGGTCGGTGAGGATGGTTGAGAGAGAGCGTCGCGGTTACGGCTGTACGGGGCTGACGGAGGCGAGGCTTAGAAGAGATTCTCAAGTGACTCTCTAGAATCGTGCTGGCACAAAAAGGGATGTTTCACGTGAAACAATCGGGATGTTCTGAGATCGCGGCCAGGAGGCGGAACTCTCGTAGGAGCTCCCGGAGGTCCGAATGTTCCACGTGAAACGTTTCAATAGACTCAGAATCTCTGGCCCCGCGAAGAAGTCGCCATGGATAGCGCGATGCGCGCTCGATGGCAGTACATCGTTGGATGGTGTGATAGGGTGCCCGGGAGCAGCCGGTCTAGCGTGAAGCCATTGAATCAGAGTGTCTGGAGGAAGGGAAATGGGTAGGGTCATAGCTGTAGCTAATCAGAAGGGTGGAGTTGGGAAGACCACAACCGCCGTGAACCTGTCTGCCTGCTTGGCGTACTTGGGCCGGAAGGTGCTTCTGCTGGACGTGGATCCACAGGGGAACGCCTCAAGTGGGCTGGGAATCGACGGAGACAATGCGGAGACTTCCATCTACGACGTCTTGGTCAGCGGCGTCCCGCTCGAGAAGGCCGTCGTCCCCGGTCCGTTGCCCACGCTGGAAGTCGTCCCTTCGTGCCAAAAACTCATCGGCGCGGAGATAGAACTTGTTGGAATGCTCGCCCGCGAGAGCAGGCTCCGCAGCAGTATGAAGGAGGTCAGAGACAAGTACGATTTTTGCGTCCTTGACTGTCCTCCCTCGTTGGGATTGCTTACCGTCAACACTCTGACGGCTGCCGACTCGGTCCTGATTCCCGTGCAATGCGAGTACTACGCCCTGGAAGGAATTGGGCAACTTCTGGCTGCAATAAGACTTGTGCAGCAAAACCTAAACCCTACCCTCAGAATCGAGGGGGTTCTGCTTACCATGTATGACTCACGGCTGAACCTGTGTCAGCAGGTGGCAGACGAGACGAAGAATTTCTTCGCCGAGAGAGTGTATAGAACTGTGATACCAAGAAACGTTAGGCTCAGCGAGGCACCGGGGTTCGGCAAGCCGATCTTACTCTACGACTCCAAGTGCCCGGGTGCGCAGAGTTACATGGAACTGGCAAAGGAAGTGATCGAAAATGGCTAGAAAAGTTCTTGGTCGAGGCATTAAGACATTATTACCAGAGGACATAGGGCTCACCACAATGAGACCGAGCGCCGGACTTCTGGAAATCCCCGTGGATGAAATAAAGCGCAATCCCAGGCAACCCAGAAGCTCGATGAACGAGCGGGCACTTGCCGAGCTGTCAGAGTCAATCAGACTGCGAGGAGTAATCCAGCCAGTGGTGGTCAGAAGAACCGACACCGGATACGAACTTGTGGCGGGGGAGCGACGATTTCTTGCGTGTAAGAAGGCTGGCTTCAATAAGATACCTGCGATCGTGAAGGAGGCCGGAGAAGAAGATTCGATGGAGCTCGCGCTGATCGAGAACATCCAGAGGGAAGACCTCAACTCGGTAGATGAGGCTCGAGCCTACCGGACTCTCATGTCTGAGTTCTCTCTCACGCAGGATGAGCTGGCGATGAAGGTTGGAAGGGAACGCTCGTCTGTGGCTAATTGCTTGCGTATATTGAAGTTACCGGATACGATCCTGGACATGATTGCGTCCGGGGCGATAAGCTCCGGCCACGGGAGAGCGCTTCTTTCTTTGGAAGAGACCGGCGAACAAATCTCCATCGCACGGAAAGCGGCGGCAAAAGGGATGAGCGTGCGGGAGACCGAAGCTCTGGTTAACCGGCTCATAAGAAGACGAAAGAGGCCGGGCCACGGAAGGGCACGCCCCTCGGAGATAGTCGATCTTGAGGACAAGCTGAGGAGTTTCCTGGCGACCAGCGTGCGCATAAGTTGGAGGGGGCGAAAAGGGAAGATCGAGATTGAGTACTACAGCAACGAAGAACTCGAGCGCATCCTGGAACAGATCGGCGTGCTGGCTCATGAGTGAGAGACCCTCCGGGACGCGAGCGCGGGAGTTGCGCTCGAATTCCTCGGATCAGTCACGATTATAGAGCACGGCTACGGAGGTCACACTTCCAGAAGCACGGCTTGTCAGACCGTCACACTTTGCCAGGTCATGAAGATGGGGCGACACAATCGAGTCTTCAGCATCATACTGGTCCCGCCCGGCGGAGGAAAGCCGCGGAGTCTCAGGTTCGGCAAGAAGCAAATGCTTTTTGCCGCGACTGCGGCCGGCATCTTGGTGGTCTTGCTCGTGGTTTCCCTCACTGTCTTGGGGAGGATGGGGCGTTTCTCCATCGCAATAGCGCGGCTCAAGAGTGAAAACACAAAACTAAGAGAGGAGAGGCAAAAGCTCGCACTACTTGAGGACGAGCTCGGTCGTCTCAGGGTGCTCGAGGGCAAGCTTGCGGCCCTCCTCGGGGTGGAAAAGAAGAACGTCCGGGGGCTCACGGTGAGTCCCGCGAGCGTGTTCACGCAGGAGTTGACGGAACAGCGCGCTTCTGGGGGGAACGCGCCTACGCTGTGGCCCGTGCGAGGGAGGGTGTCGCGAGGTTTTTCGAATGAGCCGGGGGGACACAAGGGGATTGACATAGCAGTTCGGGGAGAAACACCCGTGAGGGCGGCAGGGAATGGATTGGTTGAGGTTGCGGGCCAGGATGCAGTCTTTGGCAACATGGTAATAGTCAACCACGGCTCGGGAATCAGCACTCTCTACGGACACAACTCAAAGCTGAGCGTAACGAGAGGTGACAGCGTCAAGAAGGGCCAGACAATCGCGTATTCGGGAAGCAGTGGCAACAGCACGGCACCGCACCTGCACTTTGAGATAACTCGCAACGGTAAACAGGTGGATCCGCTCACCTTCTTGAGCGAACAGTAGGCAACCGAGAGGAGGCCATCATGTTCGGGTTTAGCTTTCGAAAGGAAGGGGTTATTGAGGGGAAGCTCAACTGCATCGTGGGGGAGGAATCAACGTTCAAAGGCGACATCAACGTGAGTGGAAGCGTGAGGATCGACGGCGAATTCGAAGGGCACATTGCCGCAACGCAATCCCTGCTGATTGGGAAGACGGGCATCGTCAAGGCCGACGTGGAGGTGAGAGACTTGATGGTAGCCGGTGTGATTGTAGGAAACCTGAAGGCCGTAGATAGGGTAGAACTACATACGGGGGCCAGGGTTGACGGCGATATAGAGACCGGTAGCCTTGTGGTGGACGATGGGGTCGTCTTTAACGGCAGATGTTTCATGCACGAAGCACCGCAGGAGGTGTCCACCCAGCCCGTTGGGTAGGGACAAGTTGGGGTATTGAATGATGCCGGCGCGAAGAGCGCTGCCGACCGGCGTGAATTGCTTCTCAAACGTGGATAATTGTGGAAATGTGGAAAACCACCCCAAAAAGCTCAAATAGCCCTAACATCTTTAATATGAATGAATTACGCGAGCACTCCGCATGAGGGAGCCAAGAGTTATGCACACGGAGGCGGAGTCCGTTGAGGCGAGCGGCTTCCGGGCTTCATAGGGTACGAAAGGCTAGGGTATGGAGAAGAACCAGCTACAACATATTGAGGACTTGAGAAACGCACGGCAGAGAGTTGCATCGGAACTTCACAAGGTCATCATAGACCAAGAGCGCGTAGTGGAAGAGTTGCTCGTAGCTCTGTTTGCCGGCGGGCACTGTCTGATCGTTGGTGTCCCGGGCCTCGCAAAGACTCTTCTGGTAAGCAGCATCGCCAAGGTGCTGGACCTCAAGTTCGCGAGGATTCAGTTCACGCCCGACCTCATGCCCTCCGATATTACCGGAGCCGACATCCTGCACGAGGATCCGGTTACGAAGTCGCGCGTCTTCAAGTTTGTCAAAGGCCCCATCTTCTCGAACATCGTTCTTGCGGACGAGATCAACCGTACCCCACCCAAGACACAGTCCGCCTTGCTCCAGGCAATGCAGGAGTACGAGGTGACTGCCGCCGGAGAAACCTACAAGCTGGACATGCCTTTCTTTGTCCTGGCCACGCAGAACCCAATTGAGCTCGAGGGAACCTACCCTCTTCCGGAGGCTCAGCTAGACAGGTTCATGTTCAACGTCTACATCGATTACCCCTCCGGAGCCGACGAGAAGCTCATAGTGACTTCGACGACCGGCACAGCCGCGCCCACGCTTGAACACGTGCTGAGCGCCGCTGACGTGCTTGGGCTGCAGAGGACTGTCAGGAGTGTACCCGTGAGCGACTACGTCGTGGACTACGCCGTTCGCTTGGTCAGGGCCACGAGGCCGACGCAGGACGGCGCTCCAGATTTCGTTAAGTCGTGGGTCAACTGGGGAGCAGGACCTCGGGCTTCTCAATACTTGATACTCGGGGCGAAGGCAAGGGCCGTTCTCCGCGGAGAGTTGACTCCTTCGTGTGAAGACGTTAGGCAAGTGGCTACGAGCGTCCTGAGGCACAGAGTCCTGACAAACTTTAGCGCCGAGGCCGAAGGAGTCACGGCGACAGACTTGATAACAAAACTACTCGGAACAGTTCCCGAAGAGGGGCGAAAGGCCTAATTCGGGCGTGGGACGACGGAACGTAACAATGGCCGATCAAAACGAACGAAACTTCCTCGATCCGCTCGTCGTATCAAAGCTCTCCAATCTTGAACTGAGGGCGAGACTGGTCGTCGAGGGATTCATCGCGGGTCTGCACAAGAGTCCATACAAAGGCTTCAGCGTCGAGTTCGCCGAACACCGGCAGTACATGCCGGGCGACCCCATAAAGAATATCGACTGGAAGGTCTATGCACGGAGAGATCGCTTCTACGTAAAGGAATTTGAAGAGGAGACTAACCTCAGGGCCTATCTTCTTCTGGACTGCAGCGCCTCCATGGGATACAGCTCCGGCGCCAGCGTCAGTAAGCTGAACTATGCCTGTTCGCTTGCAGCCGCGCTCTCGTACCTGATGCTTCGCCAGCAGGACTCGGTGGGCCTCCTGACTTTCACGAGCCAGATAAGGAAGTACGTTCCTCCGCGCTCAGCGAAGGGGCATCTCAAGGTAATACTGGCAGAACTCAACGGGTTGTCCGCCGGAGACACCACGAACGTTTCAAGGAGTTTGGAGCTTCTGGCGCGCAGAATAAGGCGCAGAGGTCTGATAATTCTCTTTTCTGACCTGATGGACGATCAGCGCGCTGTCCTGAGCGGGCTGAAGCACTTCAGACACAGAAAGCACGAGGTGATAGTCTTTCATCTGCTGGACCAGAGCGAAATAGGCTTCCCGTTTGATGAAGAGCTTGCATTCGTGGACATGGAAACGCACGAAGAAGTCATTGCTAATGCAAGGCAAATAGGAGCTCGCTACAAGCGCAGCATAGAGCGCTGGACGGCCGAGTACAGGAGACAGTGTCACGAACATCTAGTGGAATATGCGCTCCTCTGCACCTCTACCCCTTATGATGTTGCCCTCACGCGCTACCTGGAAAAGAGGGCAAGGTTACATTAGAGAATAATCCTATGCCCACCTTCCTCTTCCTGAATAAACCGTTTCTCCTGGGGCTGTTCGCGGTCGCGATCCCGCTCCTCATTCATCTTTTTACGAGGAGGAAGGCCAGGAGGCTGGACTTCAGCACCGTGAATTTCATCAGAGACGTCGCAAAGAGGGAGACAAAGAGACTGCGCGTGCGGAATCTCGTTCTGATGGCCCTGAGGATGGCGGCGATCGCCACTTTTGTCCTGGCAATGGCAAGGCCGGCTTTCGTCGGGCCCTTTGCCGGTGGCAAGGGGAGCGCGGCTGTTGTCGTGGTTCTGGACAACTCTGCGAGCATGGGCCGGCTCAAGGAAGGAAAGAGTCTTTTCGACTATGCCCGTGACGCCGCACGTCAACTGCTTGGAAGCCTCGGAGACGAAGACGAAGGGAGCGTGGTGCCCGTCTGCGGCGCTCTCGAGGGTGTTGGCGAGGGCGTCACCGAAAGTGCCGCTCTGGTGGCGGGTCCCGCGAGGCTCGTTGGAATGGTCGGGCTCGTGAATCTGTCGAACGGAAGTAATTCGCCCAAAGAAGCCCTTGCCGTGGCGAATTCTCTTCTGGAAGGTTCCAAGAATATCAACAAGGAACTGTACGTTGTCTCGGACTTCCAGCGAACCAGATGGCAACTTTCAGAGGTCTCGCAGCCACTGGGCGGACCGCCGCAGCGAGACCGGAAGGAAACAGACAAGAAGCAAAGAGGGCAGCGGGGGATAAGGACGATCCTGGTTCCGATTCCACCGTCTCCATCGGATTCTCCCGCCGGAAATCTCTCGATTGAAAAGGCCGGGATAGTTCCCCGGGCATCGACTCAGGAGCAGACGCTCGAATTCGCCGTCGTCAATCATGGCCGCTCAGTCGCGAGGGGCGTGCCCGTACGGGTCATGAGCGGAGGAAAGGAGATTGCCGCGAAGTATCTCGACGTGGAGCCCGGCAGCTCTGCCAAAGTGAGTCTCAGACTTGCGGCCGGCCACAACGAAACGAGCGCGAGGGAAATCGACATAGTCCTTCCGCCCGACGCTTTTCCTCTCGACAACACGTACTTTCTGGCGTTAGAACCGGCGAGACAAACAGACGTGCTAATAGTGGGGGACGGGGAATTGACTCCCGAAGGGAAAGCCTCCGGCGAGGGAGCTTCACGCGTGGATTTTGTCTCTCTGGCGCTCAGGCCGGTCGCCGCAGGAGCGCCAGGCAATCTCTGGGGATTCGTGCCCCACAGAATCGCCAGCGCTGAATTGGACGAGGCAGAGCTCAGGAGAGCGAAATGCGTGATTCTCGAAAACGTGAGCAGGTTGTCGGGTCGGGGGATCGATTTGTTGCGAGAATTCAGAGACTCGGGCGGGAAACTGCTGATAGTCCTCGGAGACAGAGTCGACATACGCCACTACAACGAGAAACTTCTCCCCTCGCTTTTCCCCGCGAGGCTTGTGGGAGTGGAAGCAGCACTGGATGGGCAAGACAGTTTCTTTTCGCTCGTTGCAACAATTGCATCGCATCCGATTCTAAAGGGCTTCGACGTTTCGAGGGGCGAGGCGGTGTCCAGTGCAAGGTTCTATCGCTTCATCAGGACCGAGGGACTGGAAGGAAGCAGGGTCGTCGCCGAGTTCTCGCACGGACTTCCCGCCATCCTGGAGGCAAAGGGAGTTCTCCTTTTCACCGGTTCATTTGAACCCGAATGGAACGACCTGGTCGTGAGCGGCGCCTTTCTTCCGATGCTCCATGAAATGCTCAGATACCTCTGCGGAGTAGGGTCGTCTTCCGCGCGAGAGTTTCATCCGGGAGACGCGCTGGAGGAAGAGCTTCCCGCGGGACAAGAATCATCCCTCTCGTTGGTCGCTCCGAGCGGCAGGGAGCCACGAATATCGAAAATCAAACTCGGCACGTCGCTCGTTCTCAGGTCGGAGCCCATGAACGAGCTGGGTATCTACAGGCTTTTCGCCGGCAATGAGGAGATTGGCACTTTCAGCGTCAACCTTGATCCCGTCGAGTCGCAGGCCGATCCGCTTGGCAAGAGAGAGCTCATCAGTAGGTTCCCGGGCGCAAGTATGGCCGGCGAAGGTGTTCGCGGCGAACTCGCCGGCATCGCACGGTCGGGCCAGGAGCTGTGGCCCTTCTTTCTTCTTCTGTGTCTCGGCTTCTTGGTTGCCGAGGTGCTTGTGGCGAGATCGATAGCTCCGTCGGATCGCAGTGTCCATTCATGACCTGTGAGCTTTTGAGATTATGTCGAGGCTAGGCGAGAGATTCATTTCTAGGCTAAGGGACTGCGACGCGGCTGGCGAAGTCGTACGCGCGTTGCGGACCGAGGCCAAACCCAGAATCACTGTCAGCGGGCTCACCGGCTCGTCGCGTGCACTTTTTGCGGCTCTGGTTAAGACGGACACGCAGCGGCCAGTGGTCGTCGTCTTGCCTGACGAACGGCCGGCCGAGGATAGAAAGGAAGACCTCGAATTCTTCCTCTCCACCGAGCCTTCCTCCGGGGAAGTCGTGTTCTTTCCGCAGGAAGACGTTCCTCCGTACAGGGAGAGCAGAACGCTTTCTTCCGTTTCTGACGCCAGGATGAGTGCTCTTGACTCCTTGAGTCGAAAACCTCCGGGTGTGCTTATCACGACAGTGCGGGCATTGATGGAGAAGGTGCCTTCAAGAAAACTCTTTTCTTCTTTTTCCTTACCAGTCAAGAGAGGACAGGAAGTTCACCTCCAAGACCTGGCACGCAGACTCGTTCTCATGGGCTTCGCGCCGCAACCTACCGTCACTCAGGTAGGAGAGATGAGCATGAGGGGCGGCATCGTGGACGTGTTCTCATTCGGGAGCGGCAGCCCATGGAGAATAGAGCTTGATGGCGACACGGTGAGTTCAATAAGACTTTTCGATCCCGACACGCAACGCTCCATTTCCGAAGAAAAAGAAGCCCGCATCTTGCCACTCTACGAACTCGTGCTGTCAGAAGAAATCCTTGGCCGACTCGAACAGACATCGCAGGAAGACTCCGTGTCGCGGGTCTCCCCGGAGACCGAGCTTTTCTTGAGGATACACGATGGGATTTCTCTGGCTTCCCTGCTTAGCTCGAGAGGGTTCTTGATGCAGGATCTCACGAGCGTGCTCGAGTACCTGCCTCGAGATAGTGTGATTTTCTTCGAAGACGAGAAGAAGGTTCTCGATAAGGCCACGTACTTCGAAAAGGAGGTACTTCAAGCGTGGCAAGAGATTCCGAAGAAAGACACGCCTCTCTCGTCTCCCCACGAGCTCTATCTGACCGGCGACGAACTCAAGCGGCGCGTCCACGACTTCGCTGGAGTGTCCGTGGCCGGCGTCGTGGAGGCGCGAGAGGAAGGCAGCACGAAGTTTGAGATAATCTCGAGAGAGCCAGACTCTATTGGCAGAGACATCCGGCTTCTCCATCGCTATCTGGACGAACTCTGTTCCTACGGCACGGAAAGCTACATTCTCTGTGACAATGCCAGCCAGCAGGAAAGGCTTCGCGAGCTTGTCGGCGACCGTAACGTGACAATCGAGGTAGGCCGGCTGAACTTCGGCTTCATCATGCCGGATATCAAACTTGCGGTTCTCACGGACAGGGAGCTTTTCTCGAGATATCGATGGAAAAGGTTCAGGCGCAGACTAAGTCTAGGCATCACGGTGAGGGACATATCTGCTCTCAGGCTGGGGGACTACGTCGTACATGACGAATACGGGATAGGCATCTACCGGGGCTTGAAGCGGCTCTCGGTTGACGGACACGAGACGGATTGCTTGCAGATGGACTACGCAGGTGGTGACAAGCTCTTCATTCCGGTCGATCAACTGAATCTCATACAGAAGTACGAGTCGGAAGAGGGGCACGTGCCGTCCATCCACAGGATAGGCGGCACCCTCTGGAAGCGCACCAAGGTGCGAGCAAAGAAAGCCATAAAGGACATGGCGAAGGAACTGCTAGAGATTCAGGCCGCGAGAAGGGCTCTCAGCGGACACAGCTTTTCTCCCGACACCGTCTGGCAGAAGGAGCTGGAAAGCTCATTCAAGTACGAGGAGACTCCCGATCAGCTTCGGGCTTGCGAGGACGTGAAGGGGGACATGGAAAAGAGTTCGCCCATGGAGCGCTTGGTCTGCGGAGACGTCGGCTACGGCAAGACCGAGGTGGCCGTCAGAGGAAGCTTCAAGGCACTGATGGACGGTAAGCAGGTTGCGATCCTGGTGCCGACGACCGTCCTCGCTCAACAGCACTACAACACGTTTTCGGAACGACTGGCAGATTACCCCGCAAGAATTGAGATGTTGAGCCGTTTCAAGAACAAGGCCGAACAAAAGAAGGTAGTCCAGGGGCTCAAGGCGGGGGTGGTGGACGTCGTTATCGGCACGCACAGGCTTCTTCAAAGGGACGTCGAGTTTAGAGACTTGGGCCTGCTCGTGATTGACGAGGAACAACGTTTCGGCGTTGCCCACAAGGAGGCGCTCAGGAAAAGAAAGAAGCTTGTAGATGTTCTAACGATGACCGCAACTCCCATTCCGAGAACGCTACACATGTCCCTCGTGGGAGCCAGGGACATGTCGCTGGTCAACACGCCTCCTCGAGACAGGATACCCATCAAGACGGAGATCGTGGAATTCAACGAAGAGCTCATCCGAGAGGCCCTGTTGAGGGAACCCGACAGAGGCGGGCAGTCCTTCTTTGTTCATAACAGAATCTACTCCATTGATTCGATGGCGTGTTTCCTCAAAGCACTTGTGCCGGAACTCACGTTCGCGGTTGCTCACGGCCAGATGCGCGAGAGAGATCTCGAGGAAGTGATGCTACGGTTCATCAACAAGGAATTCGATGTCTTGGTCTGCACGATGATCATAGAGTCTGGAATCGACATGCCCAACGTGAACACGATGATTGTGAACAGGGCCGACTGCTTCGGACTTGCTCAGCTCTATCAGTTGCGGGGCAGGGTGGGTAGATCGAAGGAGCAGGCGTACGCTTACCTGCTCGTGCCGCCGGGAAAGGCTCTGACCGAGGCTGCCGAGAAGAGACTGAGAGTCATCGAAGAATGCGACGAGCTTGGTGCAGGATTCAAGATAGCCATGAGAGACCTTGAGATACGTGGCGCGGGCAATATACTCGGTCCCGAGCAACACGGCTTCATCCTGAGCATCGGATTCGATCTCTATTGCCGGTTGCTTGAGGAAGCCAGTCGAGAGTTGAAGGGGGAAGTTACCGTTGAAGACAAATTGGCGCGTCTCAAGGCCGAGACGAGCGCCTACATCCCGGAGGACTACGTCGAAGACGACGTTGAGAGGATGTCTCTGTATAGGAGGCTTGCAGACACGCGTTCAGTCGAGGCAGTCGACGGGATAGAACAAGAGATGGTGGACCGCTTCGGGAAAGCGCCTTTCCCCGCTCTTTCTCTTCTCGACATCAGGCGCATAAGGCTACTCAGCAAGGGGCTCCCGCTGGAGTCCATCTCGGTCGGGCGAACTCACAGCCAGTTCATCTTATCCAGACGCCTTTCAAAAAAAGAAGCAACTTGTCTTGTGCGGTCACTCAAGTTCCAGATCGGATTCGCCGTCGGCCATGCTATGCAGATCAAGCTAGAACATGGTGGCGCACACGCGTTTCAAAGGACCAAAAATCTATTGAAAGCACTCCACTCGTGTGTTAGCGTAAGGTAGATTGAAGGTTGGCTCTGACGGGGGATTCAACTTCCCCATTTTCTTTGGGACAGAATCGGCCTGGTACTGCCGGCCGTAGGGAGAACTGAGAGCATGAAAAGACTTTTCTATCTGCTTGCCATTGCGTTGATTGCGTTTACTTCCTGCGCCAGGGATGATTCGAACAAGGTGTTGGCAAGGGTCGGGAGCAGAAAGATAACAGTGGGAGAATTCCGCGAAGCTTACGCCCAGATACCACCCGCATACCTGCCCAAGGAAGGCGGCATGGCCGCAAAGAAGCAGGTCTTGGACGACCTTATAAGCAAGGACCTTCTGACGCTCCAAGCGTACGAGCTGGGCCTGGATAAAGACAAGGGCCTGCTCGACAACGTGGAAAAGATGAAAGAGCAGGTCCTGCTGAAAGAGCTATACAATCGCGAAGTGGCTGCAAAAGCAAAGGCCACGGAGAAAGAGCTCAAGGAACGTTACGAACGGATGGCCCGCGAAGAGGAGATCCACGCCAGGCATATAGTTGTTGGCACGCCCGAGAAGGCACAGGAGGTGCTGAAAAAGGCCAGGGCCGGCGAGGACTTTGCCAAGCTTGCCGAGACGTACTCCGAGGATCCGTCCACCGCTTCAAATGGGGGAGACCTCGGATTTCTTGAGAAGGGCGCCATGTTGCCCCCCGAGTTTCAAGACGCCCTGTTCAAGCTGGAGGTCGGCCAGGTGAGCGACGTCGTCCAAACCAACTTCGGTTATCACATCATCAAGGCCGACGAGAAAAGGAAGAGAAAACTCGAACCTTTCGAACAGATGAAGGGCACAATCGAGTCGAACGTGGTCCAGGACAAGACGATGGAACTTGCCAAGAACTACGTGGAGAAGGTTAGAAAAGACTACCAATTCAAGATAAACGAGGTGAACATCAAGGCGTTGGTCGACGAGATAGCAGCGGCCGCCGCGCCCAACGGGATCAGCTTGACTGAGTTTTCCGGGCGTCTCGCCCCAGACCAGAAAGCCCGTCCCTTGGCCACAACAACCGTGGGCAACTACACAATCCGAGATTTCCTCACCAGCCTGCAGAACTCCGGTGCGAGCGCGCTTCCTCCGCAAGTCAACGTTGACCAGATCAAGAGGATAGTGGAAGCCGAAGCCATCACGAAGCCCTTGGTGGCAGACGCCAGGAAGATGGGTATAGAAAAGCAGAAGAGCGTTCGGAGCGACCTCGAACTTCTCAAGGAAAAGAAGATGCTTGAGATCCTCTACCAGAAGCAGATTCGGGATAAAGTCACCATTTCTGACGAGGAAATCGCTTCCTATTACGCCGCACACGCCCAAGAATACGGACAGCCCGCAACCGTGACTGTCGTAAAGCTAGTCGCCTATGACAAGAAGGCCGCTGATTCACTCGCCACTCTTGCCCGGCGAGGAGCGGACTTCGGCAAGCTAGTTGCGGAGAACTCCGTCGATCGTGAAAGCGCGACCCGCGGAGGGCGGGTGGAAGTTGGGGTGGGAACCGATCCCGTCATTGACTCGCTTACGCAAAAGATGAAGATCAACGACATCGCCGGTCCGGCTGTCACGGGCGAAGGCTTGGTGGTTATGAAGCTGCTTGAGAGGAAAAAGGAAGTAGTGACTCCTTTTGAGATTGCTCGACCCTACGCCAAGAGCGACCTCCAACGAAAGAAGGAGGAGGAAGGGTTCCAGGTCTTTCTCAAGAAGGCGCGCGACAAGTACAAGCCGTCTATCAACGAGAAGCTCTTAGCGGGGCTCAAGCTCGAAACTGCAACAACAAACGCGCCTAACTCACGGGCGCCTAAGTGAGCCCCACCATGAATGCGTGGGTGTCACTTGGAGTAGGAAACAAGGGGGTAAAGACCAAAATGAAGAAACTCACGTGTATCGTCCCCGCGACACTGATTTTGCTTCCGTTCGCACTTTTCCTGTTGGGTCTTCTCGCTCCTCCCGTGCACGCCGCCGATGTAGTGGAGGGCGTGGCGGTGGTTGTTGGAGATGAGATAATTCTTAAGAGCGAACTGGACGAACAGGTCGCGTTCTACTTGATTCAGGCGCAAGTCGATCCCGCGGATACGGCGAAAGTCAGCCAGGCGAAGAAAGAGATACTTGACAGAATGATCGACGCCAAGGTTATCGTAAATGAAGCCCGAAAGCGTCAACTGACCATCTCCAAGCAGGAGCTCGATCAGGCCGTCGAGGATGCGGTGAAGGAAGTCAAGACAAGGATGGGCTCCGAGGAAAAGTTCAAACTGGAGCTGGAGAAGGAAGGTCTCAACGAGGAGAAACTCAGGGACAAGTACCGGCAAGAGCTGGAATCCCAACTTCTGGCCATGAGGCTGGTGGAGAGAGAAGTCCGCGCTAAGGTCAAGGTGACGGACCAAGATGTTGACAACTTCTACAAGGAAAGAAAACAGGATCTTCCGAAGAAACCGGCCGAGGTCACACTGGCACAGATAGTGATACTCGCAGAGACGGACTCGGTCGTGGATAGAAAGGCGAGGGACAGGGCCGAGCAAGTACTCAGGGCCATCAGGGAAGGTCAGAACTTCGAGAAGCTGGCCGCTCAATACTCCGACGACCCAAGCGCCGAGAATGGTGGAGACGTGGGGGTCGTGCAAAAAGGGGATTTCGAAGAGAGTTTCGAGAAGGCCGCCTTTGTTCTCGAGCCTGACCAGGTTAGCGATCTGGTCCGGAGTCGTTTTGGCTATCACATAATTAAGATGGTCGAGAAGAGCGACCAGGGCTATCACGTGAAACACATTCTCATAAAAGTGGTGCCGACCGACGAAGCCGAGCAGAAGGCGAGAAGTCTCGCCACGGAGCTGAGGAAGAGAATCGAGGCCGGAGAGAGCTTTGAAGGCATTGCGACGAAATACTCCCAGGATAAGGAATCCGCGGCCAAGGGTGGAGTGGTAGGGAGCTACCCGGCGGATGGACTGGCCCCCGCCGTGAAGGCCGCGATAAAGGGTATTCCGGAGGGAGGCGTGAGCGAAGTAATTCCACTGGACGTCGGCTACCACATGCTCAAGGTGGTCGCAAAGACACCGGAGCGAGAATACACGTACGATGAGATAAAAGATCAACTGCGCCAGATGGTCATTCAGGAAAGGATGCAGAACAAGTACGAACAGTGGTTGGCCGAGATAAAGAAAAAGACCTTTATCGACGTGAAAGGCAGCTAGAGAGGCTCCTTGCGGATTGACCTGTTCCTAAAGAGGATTTGCATTGTGAAGAGCAGATCCGCCGCGGCAAGACTATGCGAGGAGGAAAAGGTGGCGGTCAACGGCAAGGCCGCCAAGAGCAGCAAGGCCGTCAAGCCAGAGGACGAAGTCTCCGTTGTCCTGGGCCCCAAGGAGCTTACCTTCTCGATTGTAGCCTTGCCTGAGGGCAATGTGAGCAAGGCCCAGGCGCCTTCCTTTTACAGAATAACAGGTTTGAAGCTAACTCCCGGGGTTTTCGAGTAGCACGGGATTTCTTGTTCCTTCTACTCTCACGCTCATCCCGATGAGAAATCCTTCTTCACCCATACCAATTGCGATCTCAATGGGCGACCCCCTCGGTGTGGGGCCTGAGGTGATACTGAAGGCCCTCCTCTCGAAGGAAGTCGCCGGCAAAGTGATACCTATTGTCGTTGGTGTCCCTTCCATCATGCGCAAAGCCGCACGGTTGGTGGGGGGGCGGGCTTCGATCAGACTTCTGTCGGGGGGCAAGGTTCACGAGGCTTCCGACGCAGGTGTGGTTTATGTGCTTGTCCCAAGAAATTTGTTGGGCACCGGAGAGTTAATGCGGCCAATCGGGCCTTCGCGCGCCGGAGAGTTCGCGTCTCGACTTGCTCAGAGAGGAGCCGTAGCCTCCGCCTGTGTGAAAGAGGCCGCCGGCCTCTGTATCCGGGGCCGCGCATCCGCGCTAGTTACGGCGCCGCTCTCAAAAGCGTCTCTCGGCGCAGCGGGAATCGGTCATTCCGGGCACACGGAGATGCTCAGAGATCTTTGCCGATGCAAAGACACCCTCATGATGTTCGCGCGAGGCAAGCACAGGGTTTCGCTCGTCACTACTCATATTCCCATCGGGAAGGTCAGGGGGGGTCTCACGCGACGACGTGTCGAGCGGGCAATCATGCTTACGAGCCGAGGCCTGGAGCTCCTTTTCAGTATCCCTGCCCCGAGGCTTGCCGTTCTTTCGCTGAATCCGCACAAAGGGGAGGACGGGCTCCTTGGTCGTGAGGAGGAAACCGTGATCGCACCGGCGATGGAGGTCGCCTCGAGGAAAGGTGTAAGTGTGTCCGGCCCGTTTGCCGCAGACAGTTTTTTCTCGCGCGGCGAGTGGAAGAGATTCGATGCCGTCGTCGCAATGTATCACGACCAGGGTCTCATAGCGGCAAAACTGATCGGCGGAGAAAGAGTCACGAACATCACTCTGGGGCTCCCGTTTGTGCGCACTTCCCCCGGTCATGGAGTGGCCGAGAACATCGCATGGAAGGGAATCGCCGAACCTCAGGGCATGATATCTGCAATCCTTCTTGCGGCGGAGCTCGCCCGAACTGTAAGATTGCCGCTGAAGTGGGACTGACGCGCACAACGGGCGCTCGGCCGAAGAGGTCCGGGCCAAGGCGTTGAATCCGGAACCTTGCATGCTACAGACAAGCAGGAGACAGAATTGATACGCTTTTTTCACGTGACGAAGACCTACCCCAACAACCGGATCGCACTCGATGACGTGAGTTTTGAAATGGATCCGGGCGAGCTTCTTTTCGTTGTCGGGCCGAGCGGCGCAGGCAAGAGCACGGTGCTCAAGATGATCTACATGGACCAAACGCCCACTTCGGGCCAGGTAATCGTCGGCCGCTTCCTCAGTACCACGATCTCCCGGCACAAGATTCCGGCGTTGAGAAGACAGGTGGGTACGGTTTTTCAGGATTTCAGGCTTATGCAGGACAGGACAGCCTTTGAAAACGTGGCTCTGTCTTTGAGAATTGCCGGCAGATTTTCCGGAACGGAGCTGAAACAAAAGATCATGAGTGTTCTGGGCAAAGTCGGTCTTTGCCACAGGCGGAATTCTTTTCCCGGGGAGCTGTCCGGCGGAGAGCAGCAGAGGGTTGCAATAGCAAGGGCGATCGTCAACAATCCCATGGTGTTGCTCGCCGATGAACCTACCGGCAATCTGGACGCGAGGGTGGGGGCAGACATCATTCAGCTCATCTGTGATATCAATACGGGTGGAACGGCCGTCATTGTTGCAACGCATGACGAGAACATTCCGAAAAAACTCGGCTGCAGGATTGCGAGAATTAGAGAAGGAAGACTGTCCGAATTGGGCGTAGGGGCGGTGGGAGGCTTCTCCGCCGCCGGGGAAGGGTCTGGGGGCACTGGCATGTTGGGCGGAGGGCGTTGATTTGATGCCGGCATTCACAAGCGAAATTTTCTATTTCCTTCGAGAAACCCTGCAGGGTCTTGGAAGGCACAAGTCTCTTTCCGCGGCCACGCTTGTGTCAAACGTGGCGACTTTTCTGGTGTTGGGCGTGATTCTCCTGGTGACGGCCAACGTCAGATCTGTCGCGAAGCAGCTCGAGGAGAGAAAGGGCATCGTCGCTTTCATTGAAGAAGGGGTTTCACAACAGAGGGCCGACTATCTGAAGTCGGAGATCGAAAAGCTCCCCCAGGTTGAAACGGTGACTTTCGTCAGCAAGGAGGAAGCGCTCGAGGAGTTCCGCAAGTCCCTCGGCAGGGAAGAACTCCTTGACGCTCTTGGTTCTAACCCGCTGCCTGCTTCCTTTGATGTCAGGCTGAGACAAAAGCAAAGAAGCGTCGAGAAGATCGAGGAAGTTGCCGCCTTCATCGGGAATCTTCAGGGGATCGAAGAGGTGAGCTTCGGCGGAGAGTGGACCCTGAGCCTTGACAGGATTTTGAGGACTCTCACTATTCTCAACATAATCATCGGTTCCATCGTCGGGCTTGCGGTCACCTTCATAGTTGCCAACACTGTTCGGCTGACCGTGCTGGCGCGGAAAGACAGCATCGAAATTATGAAAGTGGTAGGCGCGACCCGCAATTTCATAAGGACTCCCTTTCTTCTGGAAGGGATTCTTCACACGTCCTTCTCCGCCCTCCTGGCGCTGGCCATACTGTACTTCGCTCACAACGCCATGAGCCACAGACTCCCCGACGTGGCCTTCCTTTCTCCGTTGCTGATTGTTCTATTCATAGTCGTAGGTCTTGGAGCTGGAATAGTAGGGACTCATTTCTCAATCAACGAAGTTCTCCGTGAGAAGAAAGATTAGGTCCATCATATTTCTTGTCCTTTCGCTGGCGCTTGCCGTTTCCTCGCCTTCTCTCGGCCAGCAGGCTGCCCAGCCCGGTTCTCGACCCGCGAGTCAATCCGCCGCTCAGCCAAGCGCCCGGCCCGCCGGCCTGCCTGCTGCGCAACCAGGCACGCAACCCACCGAGCTCGAAAAACAGATTCGGGGACAGGAGAAAGAGCTTGAGCAGACGAAGAAAGAGCTCGAACAGAAACGCAAGAAAGCGCGACTGCTCATGGGGAAAGAGAAGACGGCCTTCCAGGCGTTGAAACGCACGGAGGAAGAGCTTCGGCTTACCGAGAAGTACGTGCAGAAGTTGACGAAAAGAGAAGAGACGTTTGAGAGAGAGCTGACGGCTACAAGAGACGAGGTGACCGGGGCGCGTGAGGCACTCAGGCTCCAGACGGAGCTTCTGGCGTGGAGGCTCAGAGAGATCTACAAGTATGGCCGGACGAACTCACTCGAGTTCTTGCTTTCATCTGAGTCTTTCGCGCAGTTGCTCAGCCGATTTCGCTATCTTGCACTTGTGGCGGAGAGCGACAGAAATCTCATGCAGGGATTCGACCATGAAAGGCTTCAGTTTGAAGCGAGCGAAGCCAAGTTGAGCCACCAGTTGGCCGGGGTTTCCTCTCTCAGGAACGAGAAAGAAAAGGAGAAGGGAAATCTACTCACGCTGAAGACGAGAAAACGCCAGACGGCCAGTCAGATTCAGAATGAACGAAGGAGCTACGAGGAAGCAGCGAAGGAGCTCGAAGGAGCGGCGGCCAGGATACAGGCCGTCCTTGAGCAACTGGAGAGAAGACGCAGGGAGGAACTCGCCAAGAAGATCCCCGCTCCGGAGTGGATGGCCCAGGCGGAGTTCGAGAAGAATCGTGGCACACTCAATTGGCCGGTTTCCGGGTCGATCACGGGCAAGTTTGGCAACAACACGCATCCGCGCTTTGGAACCACCACGTTCAATCCGGGCGTAGACATCTCCGCACCTTTAGGAACCGAGATAAGGGCCGTGGCGAAAGCACGCGTGGATTACTCAAGCTGGCTTGCCGGTCTTGGCAATTGCATCATACTTGACCACGGAGGAGGCTACTATACGATTTATGCACACGCCTCCGAGGTTTTCGTGAGAGTAGGGCAAGAAGTCGCTATCGGGCAGGCCATAGGAAAAGTAGGCGACAGCGGGTCTCTGAAGGGTAGCTGCCTCCATTTCGAGATAAGAAAAGGAAAGCAGGCGCTCGACCCGACGGCGTGGCTCAGGTAGGGAGGAAGTTGAATGGGTTTCAGGGACGTCATAAATCAGGAGCGGGCGAAGAAGTTCTTGAGCAACTGCATCGCCTCGGGTCGAATCGCGAACGGATACCTTTTCCATGGTCCCCGCGGCGTTGGAAAGTCCACCTTGGCCCTGGCGTTCGCCCAGGCTCTCAATTGCGACAACTGCGACCCCGAAGGATGTGGCGTCTGCCGTACCTGCGGCAGGATTGCCAGGTTCCATCATCCTGACGTCACGTTCATTTTTCCCACGTCCTCAAAGAACGAACAGGAAGAAATTGCGGGCACGTTCAAGAGCCGAAGCGAGAATCCTCTGTTTATTCACACATTTTCGGAAGCAGCCTACATAAAGATTAAGACGATTCAAAGCCTTCGAACGGATCTTGCGATGGGCGTGCGGGAAGGCAGGAGGCGGGTCGTCATCCTCGCGTACACCGAACGCATGATGCCGGAGGCTTCCAACTGTCTCCTCAAGATACTCGAGGAACCGATTGGCGGTGTCACCTTTGTGTTGACGGTGACAAGCCAGCACGTCCTTCTTCCAACGATTGTCTCGAGATGCCAGGCCGTCAAGTGCGACCCCCTCCCGGCAAGGGAAATCGAACGAGTTCTTGTTGAAAGAAAAGTGGCATCTCCCCAGGCGAGCGCGACTCTCGCCCGTCTTGCGGGAGGGAGCCTGTCAGTCGCTGTGGAATTAGCCGAGCAAGATATAGTAGAATATAGGAAACAGAGCTTGCACTACCTCAAGGAGATACAAAACGGGGAACCCGGGAAAATTCTCAAGATCGCCGAAGCGCTCGCGGCTCGAGGCGACAGGAACCAGGTCAGGATGTTCGCACACCTGGCACTCCTCTGGATGAGGGATCTGCTCTTGGTCAAATGCGGAGCAAGGGCGGCAGACATAGCGAATCCGGACATGACGGATTCCCTGAGGGGGGAGGCTTCCGGAGTAGAGTTCGCCGAGCTGAGAAGGCGAATAGAGATCCTCGAAGAAATAGTCTCTTCCATGGAGCGGCACGTAGAGCTTTCTTTACTTCTTTCTTCTTCCTTTCTTAGACTGGCTGGCGTTGTGAAGGAGCCTTCACGACCGCTGGACATATGGAGGCAGGTTGGTGGCTGAGAATGCGGCAAACGAGGTAGTAGAGATTCTCTTCAAGGGTGAGAGAAAGGACGTTTTCCTCAACCCTTCATCCGTACCCCTCACTATCGGAGAGCACGTGATTGTTCAGGTAGAAAGAGGGGAAGACATGGGAAAAGTGATTCAGAAGGGTGGGCTGGCGGAAGGAAAGGGTCGTTCCCGTCATCTCAGGCAGATAGTTCGCAAGGCGACCCAAGAGGACATGACGAAGCTGCAGGATAATGACAAGCTCGAAGAGGATGCTTTCCGGATATGTCAGGAAAGAATAGCCGCCCGCGAGCTCAGGATGAGACTCGTGGACGTGGAATGTCAATTCGACCGCAACAGGATAACTTTCTACTTCACGGCCGAGAAACGAGTGGATTTCCGAGAACTTGTCAAAGACCTGGCGGCCACTTTCAAGACAAGAATCGAGCTCCGTCAGATAGGCGTGCGCGACGAAGCGAGGAGGATGGGGGGGTACGGCGTCTGCGGAAAGAAGTACTGCTGTTCGACATTCCTGAGGGAATTCGAACCGGTGACTCTGAGGATGGCCAAGGAGCAGCAGCTTTCGTTGAGCCCCACGAAAATCTCCGGCGCGTGCGGACGCTTGATGTGCTGTCTCATGTATGAGGTTGATTTCTACAGGAACGAAGTCAAGAAATTTCCGAAGGTGGGAACGAAATTTCAGTTGGGCGAGACGGAGCTAACCGTAACAAGGCTGGATTTCTTTGACGAGGCAGTTTTTGCGCAGGATGCCGCCGGAGTCGAGAAGAGGCTTTCTCTCGATCAGGTACCCGTCCAGAGGCAGGAGAGGCCGCCGATGAGAAGGCGGAAAGGCCCGAGACGGGACGGCGACGGTCCAAGAAGGTAGGCGTAGAGAAGAAAGATGGGGCAAGACAAGTTTTTTCTTACAACGGCGATTGACTACGTGAACAACGTTCCACATCTAGGGACGGCCTACGAGAAGATTGCCGCCGATGCGATTGCAAGATTCAGGAGGCTTCTCGGCGAGGACACGTACTTCCTGATGGGAAACGATGAACACAGTGCCAACGTTGAGAAAGAGGCGGTGGCGAGGGGAATGGCACCGCAAGCCTACTGCGACAAGATGGCAGAGACCTTCGAGGGCATATGGAAAAAGCTCAACATCTCTTACGACGGATTCATAAGGACGACCGATCCAAGACACGCTAAGGCCGTCCAGAAGCTATTCACGAAAATTCACGAACAGGGAGACATATACACCGGAGCGTACGAAGGCTGGTATTGCTTGTCCTGTGAGGCTTTCTACACCGAGAAGGACCTGGTGGAAGGAAGGTGTCCCGTCCACAAGGCGGAACCCAAGTGGATTTCGGAGAAGAACCATTTCTTCAGACTCTCAAGATACCAGGACAGGCTGCTAGGGCACATCGAGGCGCATCCCGACTTCATTGTGCCGGAGATAAGGCGCAACGAGATCCTGAACGTCATCAAGTCGGGGCTCGAGGACGTCAGCGTTTCGCGGTCCAGCTTTCGATGGGGGATACCGCTGCCCATCGATGCATCGCAGACTATTTACGTCTGGTTCGACGCTCTCATCAACTACATTTCTGCAATCGGCTACGGCGACGACACGCCATTCTTCTCCAAACACTGGCCCGCCGACCTTCACATAATCGGCAAGGACATTACGCGCTTCCATTGCATTCTGTGGCCGGCGATGCTGATGAGCGCCGGCCTGGCCCTTCCCAGGACCATTCTCGGCCACGGATTCGTTTCGTTCAAGGGCGAACGAATGAGCAAGTCACTCGGGAACATCGTCAATCCTCTGGACGTGGTCGACAAGTTTGGGGCAGATCCATTGAGATACTACCTGCTCCGCGAAGTTCCTCTCGACAGAGACGGGGATTTTTCGTGGGAGCTCTTCGTAGAGAGATACAACGCCGATCTGGCCAACGACCTCGGTAATCTCTTGAGCAGAACGCTTGCCATGCTGGTGCGCTACAACGGAGGTCGCGTCGAGGACGCGCCGATCGATGGCGGGAAGCCAGGCGAACTCAAGGCGGTTGCAGAAAGTTGCATAGGCGAGTACGTCGGGTTCATGAAAAGTTACGAGGTGGACATGGCCGTTCAATCCACCTGGAGACTCATAAGGCGGGCCAACCAGTTTATCGAGGAAACCGCTCCCTGGCAGTTGGCAAAGGATCCCTCAAAGAGGGGGCTCCTTCTTTCCGTGCTGAACGGGCTGCTTGAGTCCATAAGGATCATTTCGGTTCTGCTTGTTCCGATAATGCCGGCAAAGGCGAGTGAGATGTGGAGGAGCGCACACTTTAGTGGTGCTCCAGACGACGGACAAATGCAGTCGTTGCGCTGGAGCGAGAAAGTCATCGAACCCGGTCGCGTGGTGACTCAGCCGGCGCCTCTCTTCCCCAGGATTACTACATAGTTGATCTTGCCCTTCAACGATTCGGGTGGGGAATTGGTAGACACTCACGTTCATCTCTTGAGCAGACAGTTCGGTCGCGACAGGGAAAGCGTGATCGAACGCGCCTTCCAAGCCGGGAACGAATTTCTCGTCGAGGTGGCCACAGATTTACTCACGAGCGAGCGCGCGGTCAACCTGGCTCTAAAGTTTGATGGAATCTACGCCGCTGTCGGCATACACCCTCACGACGCACAGACATTCGACGATAAGGCACTGGGACTTCTTGAAAAACTCGCCGGCAAACCCGGCGTCGTCGCCATTGGTGAGACGGGCCTGGATTTCTACAGGGACCTTTCCCCCAGGGACGTTCAGGCAAGAGTGTTCGCGGAACAAATATCTCTGGCGAGACGGCGTAATCTTCCGCTGGTCATCCACATCCGGAACGCGTACCACGAGGCCCTGGAAATCCTTGAAAGGGAACAAGCCTTTGAGGTCGGCGGTGTGCTTCACTGTTTTTCCGGTGACGCCGCGTCTGCCGAAAGGGCCCTCGGACTGGGTTTCGCGCTCGGCTTCGGAGGAACAATCACCTACGAAGGGAGTGGGAGCAGTCGGCTCGCGACAACCCTTCCGCTGAAGAACATTGTTCTGGAAACCGACTGTCCTTATCTCTCACCGGTACAACACAGGCAGGAGAGGAACGAGCCCGCCTACGTGGGCCTTGTGCTGGATTGCCTCGCCAAGCTCAGGGGCATTCCCAGAGAGAAGGTAGACGAGCTGACGACTCTAAACGCCCACGAGTTGTTTCGCGTCAAAAGGAGCCTCGTCTCAAGGAAGTCGAACCCGACGGACAAGAAGGACACAAGATGAGTCTTCCCGAGGCAAGTCCTCGCGCAACTCCTCTACTCGATCCCCATTCTGCTCGCCAGATTTTGCGCTCCAATGGGTTGAGGCCCCGCAAGAAGCTGGGCCAGAATTTTCTCGTGGATTCCAACGTATCAAAGAAGCTGGTCGGCATGCTCGCCCCACGCAGCGGAGAGGCATTTCTGGAGATCGGGGCCGGCCTCGGGGCGCTGACCCTGCCGCTGGCAGAGAGCGGGGCGAAAGTGTTCGCCGTGGAAATCGACCCGAGACTTACGCCATTACTGAGAGCGATTGTCGGCAGATTCGAGAACGTTCGGTTGATAGAGAAAGGCATTCTTGAGGTGGAGATCCCGGCCCTACTCGCACAGGCGGGCGTTCGTCGCATACACGTCCTGGGAAATCTGCCTTACAACATAACCACGCAGATACTGCTCTATCTCGTGGAGAATCGAAAACACATCGGGAAGGTTCTCGTCACAGTGCAGAAAGAGTACGCCGAGCGCCTGGTCGCGAAGCCAGGAACGCGCCTCCGTGGCTCTATCAGTGTGCTCGCGCAGTTCCATTCTACAATTGAGAAGATGATGGCGATCTCTCCGACCTGTTTTTTCCCCGAACCTGACGTAACCTCCACCGTTCTGAAGCTTGTGTTTCGCGAGGAACCGGCCATCAGGGTCAAAGACGAAGGCATCTTCAGGGACCTGGTGCGCGCGGCCTTTGCGCACAGAAGAAAGATGCTGCTCAATAGTATCGCCGAGTGGCTACGGCTCGGCAAGTCGAGGATCGCGGTGTTGCTCGAGGCCGCTCGCGTGGATGGCTCAAAGAGAGCGGAGCAGCTTACGTTGGAGGAATTGGCCAGAATTGCCGATGTTTTCTATGACGAGAGGCTTTCCTTTCCGGCGGAACGACGGTCGACAGAACGACACCGGGATGGCAGGTCGGGGATGGAATGAAAATAGAATCACCAGGTGAACGCGGAGCGAATACAGAGTGAGGACAGAGCGGGGACGAAGCGACTGTAGGACGAGGGCGCACAAGGCCGTGCGCCCGCGAGTGTTTTTCGCTGCTTTATGCGTGCTGGTGTCGGCGTTCGCCGCGTCGAGTCTCACTCCGGTCCAAGCTCAAACAAGTGGCGAAGCCGACGGTTCGGGGGAGCCGGAAGCGTCGATTGGGCCGATTACATACAACACCGGCTACACGCTCAACCGGACAACCGCCAACTGGGATCAAGACTTGAGTCTCGACTTCTCCGCGAGAGGCATTTCCGTGTTCACTCGGACAAACGGAACCGTATATTCCGACACGGAATCGAAGAGCAAAAGGCGAAACAGTGCAAGCAACCTGTCCATCAGTTACGCTGCGAGTGAACGGCTTTCCGTGGGACTCGATTTGGACATATCTCGTTACAACGACAATTTTCTCCGCAAGCAATACAACTCTGACCAAGTGTCAGCCAGAGCGGTGTATTCGCTTCCCAAGTCACGTGGGTTCTCAGCCGATCTGACCGCAACGGCGGGCTCTGTCAATGACGTGAAGCCCACATATAAGGGCTCGGGCACTACTTCCAGCCTGAAGCTCAACAGTAAATATTCTTTCGCTCTGCCCTGTACGTTACAGGTCAATGCGTCCGGCGATCTCGCCAACAGACGTTCGCAGGACTTGAGGACCGAATTCTTGACTCGCGATAAGGACGTCAAGGAATCGATTGACGCAACGCTGGGCGTGAAACCTCACAAAAGCACGGACATCCGCCTTGGGTTCAGCAATTCCAATAGCAGGCTTCAATACCCGCTCTCCGGACAGCAAGAAACCTGGACGTCCGCGTCGACGATCGTGAACGGCAACCTGGACTTCAAGGCAAGAGGAGACATTACGTTGACTGCCACAGGGAAATACAGTGACAGCGATGTGACCTACGATCTGGACAGGACGAAGTCCAGCACCTTTCTCTCAAAATCTATGTCCACACGGCTCAGCGTGCCCGCGATATTGGGGACGAGCGTCTCCTCCAACTTCGACATGGAAAATGCGCACAGTGTGATGGGGAGCGGACGAAACGGCGACATCAAGACAAGGACTCTCTCCGGAAGAATCGGGCGCCGCCTTACGTCCGGCATCTCTTCTGAAATAGTGGGAAGCATCAGTCTCGCCCAGTATTTCTTCTACGACGTGGGCAGCATCGGAGATGACAGAGACATTTACAAGGACGGCATCTCCGTCGGCGTGACGATTGGGAAGCCCGGCTCACCCTACAGCGGCTCTGCTACGATAAAGAGAGATCTCGAAGAGATGGTCTACGTTCGTTCGATGAATTCCGGCAACAACAGGAACGCGGAGATCTACTCCGCCACGGGTTCCTTCAGTTACAAGCGGGGTACGCTCACCTTCACGCAGATTGCGTCATCGACACTGAACTACACTCTGTTTCACTTTAGCGAGGACCAGAACGCGCTATCCAGAACGACGAGCATCTCCTCGATGGTGGATTTTCCCTGGACCAAGAAGGCGTCGTTCAAGCTGGCTCACACCTACAGATTACAGGACAGTGGACGCTACACGACTGTGGTGGGGGGAGGCAGTGACGTTTACCAAAGGTCAGGGGGCAGCGTTACGGAGGAGCTGAACCTGACGAGCGACTACAGCCTCACGAGCGATCTTAAGGTTTCAATTGGGCAAAAATTTCACCAATCGAGGAATTTTCGCTTCGTGAGCGGGGGAAAGAAGTATTCTTCTCCCGTGAGGCTTCTCGAGCTTCTGCAGAATCTGAGTTTGAGCTACAGTATGGGAGACAACGGCAGCGTCCAGATAACGGTGTCCAAAACACTTTCGGCTTTCGGTACGAGCTACTGGAATGCCGCGGCGGCACTTTCGCGGACTTTCTTCTAAGGTGGTTGCGTGATATGGTTTGCAGGATGAGATTCTGGGGCGCCTTTTCAATATTCGTTCTGGTTTCGGTTCTCGTTTGCGGCTGCGGGCTTTTCGAGCCTCGCACGCCGGAAGCTCCCGGGACCGGGGGTACGCCGTGGATACCGCCCACTGCACCGGAGACGGTGCTTGTCAACATTGAGAACTCCATGTACGGCAAGGTAATCGGCAACTACGTGCAGAACTTCACGGACGATCTGGCGTTTCATCCCGATCCTTCCGATTCTGTCGAACTGTCGGCAACGCAACCCACCGTCTATGACAACTGGACACTCGACGTGGAACGCACAGTCACGCAGGCGATATTCGATCAGGCGGCTCTCCTCGACCTGGCGTTTACACAGCGCGACGCGCCCGTCTACGTCGATTCAGACCACTGCGTTTTGTACTACACGTACCTGCTCCAAGTTACGCTCAAGACGGGCGGCACCGAGTACTTCCGCGGCCTCGTCGAATTCCACATGCGCAGAGAGGGCGGGTCGAACTGGTACGTCTACGTGTGGATAGACAAGAGAGACCCCGACTTTCTCAGCTCCAGGACGTGGGGTAACCTCAAGGGAACAAAGAGATAACGGGATTCGGCTCCGAGGCGCCCCTCTCCACTGCAATCAGTCGCTTCGAATTGAGTTTGACCGCGGCGCCAGGTGTGTGGTATAATACATGAGGACAGGACTGGAGTTCGGGCATGGACGTGGGGATATTTCTGGAGGACATCAAATGAGACGCAACTGCTTGGTTCCTTTCCTGTCGGCTCTCGTGTTCGTGCTGCTCCTCGCAGGGTGTTGGAATCCCTTCAAGCCGCCCGAAGAGCCAGATCCTGGCAACCCGCCCCCAGTAGAGCTTCTTCCTCGCACTACTCCACAGAACGTTCTATACAATCTCAGAGTGATTTACGGGACGAAGGACAACAGTGTGAACACTCCCGACGACGCTCATTCCCTTGCCCTCACGTACAGAGAGATCCTTTATCCCGGTTTCAAGTTCCACTTCCTGGCGGCCGACAAGCCACCCGAACTTCCTGAAGACTGGTGGGGTAGGAATGATGAAGTGGCCTCTTTCGACAGTCTCGTCACGAAGAGAGCACTCGGCATCGTCAACGAGATCCAACTCAGTTGGAGCCCCGGAGTAGCCCAAGAGGACAATAGGCTGGACGAGTATGGCGCGCTTCTTCACCCCGGTTGGATGCGTATTGATGTGACATCCATTCTTCTTGATGTCGTCCAGGGTGAAACCACGTATAGAGTCTCGAACGGCACGGCCAACCTCTGGTTCGCACCCGACCCGGCGGATACTACCTTGTGGGTCATTTCCGAATGGCAGGACTGGCAGCCCCTATGAGGAGTTGGGACTGACGCTCGGCAGGGGTAGAATAGAACTAGACGGCAGAGCGACTCTTTTCGCCGGCGCACACGCACTGCTTCTCGCGCCGCTTCTGATTCTTGTTCTTGCGGTGGGACGTCTGCCTTTCTGAAGACTTCTTTGTTCGCTCACCACCACTTTTCGTGCTTTTCCACGCTGCGACTCCAGAATGTCCCTCACACGGTTGTCATGAGATTCCAGGGCCCGTCTCACTCGATTGTCCCGGCGCGCCCGGCGCCCCTTCCCCTTTCGCTAAAGCCAAGCCTTTACTTTGTCGAAGAATAAGATGGGCTTGATGCATTGTAGGCCGGGGCGCCGACCTGGAAGAGTTGTGGTCACCGCCTCTCTCTTTCTTGTTTGGTGCCCCTGGCCGGCCTGTTTTGTTTGCCGCCCCTTCCGCCGCCTCGTCGTCCGCCGTGCCCGTTGGGGCGAGCCCCCGTTCCTGAGAGTCGCCTGCGCGCGCCCCACTCCATCGGTAGCCCACTCCTTGACACTCGGGCTTCCCGCGTTTAGTATGACTGGCCTAACGTTTACGCAGCATCGTCACGCGTCTGTGACGTAGCTTTGAAGGGTGTGCTCCGGAGGGAAGACCACGTTGGCGGCAAGAAACGCAAAGAGGGGCAGGTTGGCCAAGAAGACGCTCCTCCCAGTCGTTCTTCTGGTTGCGCTCATTCTTTCTCTCATGACGTTTTCGTTCCTCCGCACCGAGCGGGGAGAACGGATAGCACACAGAGCTGCACAGTCGGTACGCTGGGGAGCCAAGCGGACCGGCCCCGCCGAGTTTGGAGAGAGGCTACGGCAGATCGCGAAAGCGTATGCAGCCCGGCCTCAAGACATAAAGGTGCGCGCCGCAGGAAAGTTGTCACCGGAGAAATGGACGATTCACATTCCTGCAAACCAGTCTCTGCTCAAGTGTAATCTCGCAGTCACCGATGAAGTCGCTGCATCGAGGGGCAAAGTCGAAGATGCCGTCGAGCGCGTGTCAAGGGAGGGCAGCCAGTATCTGGAAATGAAGCTCTCCTTCGGCGGCAAGGTAACTCACATTGTCGTCTTTGACAGGTCGAAAGAGATCGCTCCGGTTCAACGCGCTTCTATCGCAATTGTGATAGACGATCTCGGTTACGGCGAGGAGCGTCTCGCGGATGAATTCCTCGCGCTGGACTATCCACTGACGTTCTCGGTCCTACCGGGATATCGGAAATCAAAGAGTGCGGCGGAGGCCGTTCTGGCCAAAGGGAAGGAATTGATTCTGCATCTTCCGATGGAACCCCACGGCTATCCTGGCATCAATCCCGGGAAAGCCCCCATTCTGGTCGACCTGTCCGGGGGTGAAATAAGGGCGAGAATCGCAAAGCATTTGAGCGGCCTTCCCAAAGTGTCTGGAATCTCAAGCCACATGGGTTCGCTCGCCACTCAAGACCCCGAGGTCATGAAGGCCGTCCTTGAAGACACAAAGGCGAGGGGCATGTTCTTCTTGGACAGCATGACCTCGCCGGGTTCCGTTGCCAAGAAAGTGGCGGCGCAGGTGGGAGCCCGATGTCTGCGCAGCGATCTTTTCCTGGACATGCAGTCAAGAGACGAAAAGAAGATAGCGAAAGTGTTCGAGAGAGCCGAGGGAATAGCTCTGTCAAAGGGCAAGGCGATTGTCATAGGTCATCTCTACGGCGGCACCCTGAAAGTGCTGAAGAACAAGCTCCCGGAACTGGAGAAGAAGGGAATAAAGTTGGTTCCCCTCTCCTCCTTTGCGAACGAGCCGGATCCTGTGCTATGATTCCGCCGAACCATCAAGGGGGAAGCAATGGTCGAGCTTAGCGTAAATGTTGACCACGTTGCCACCATCAGGGAGGCTCGCAAGGAACAGGAGCCGGATCCCGTTGCGGCAGCCATAGAAGCCGAGGTCGCGGGCGCCAGCGGGATCACCGTCCACTTGAGGGAAGATCGACGCCACATACAGGATCGGGATCTCAGGGTTTTGAGAGAGGTCGTCAAGACCACGCTCAATCTTGAAATGGCTGCTACCGAAGAAATGCTCTCAATTGCCATGGCTATTCGCCCCGACCAGGTGACATTCGTTCCCGAGAAACGGCAGGAACTCACCACCGAGGGTGGTTTGGATGTGGCCGGTCTTGAGGGGGGTGTTCAGAGGGCAATCTCGATGATACAAGAAGTCGGCATCAAGGTCAGCCTTTTCATCGATCCCGAACTCTCTCAGGTTCAGGCCGCGGCCAAGGTCAGGGCAAACTGCGTGGAAATTCACACCGGTCGTTACGCTGAAGCTTTCAAGACGTTGCAGGAAGACCTCGAGCTTGATAGGGTCATCAATGCAGCCTCGCTCGCTGCACGACTCGGGATGCGTGTACATGCCGGCCACGGCCTTGATTATCGCAACACCCGCAAGCTCGTCGAGACAGGCAAGGAAATCCGGGAAGTCAGCATCGGGCACGCGATTGTTGCGCGTGCGGTCTTCGTCGGGATGGCTCAAGCGGTGACGGAAATGCTTCGCCTTCTTTCGCATTGACATTGGGGGTCGAGCTCAGTATCGTAATAAGGTTATCGTTCGTTCTCTCGGTGTTTTCTGATTTTTCCTGACCTTGTAACAACTTGTTGTGTAACTAGGGGATGGGAGATGTATAAGAACCTAAAATGGAAAGCCCTTCTCGTAGCTTTAGTTGCCGTAGCCTCTATCTACTTCCTCATTCCATCCATAAGGTTGTACAGAATGAGCCCGCAGCAGAAGGCTGCCTTGACCCCCGAAGAAAGTGAATCTCTGAGAGATAAGTCCCTCAAACTGGGGCTGGACCTTCAGGGGGGTATGGATGTTGTCCTCGAGGTTGACAAGACTGGACTCAAGGAAGAAGAGGCCGCTGACGCAGTCGATCGTGCGATGGAAATCCTGAGGAACAGGATTGACCAGTTGGGCGTGACCGAGCCCCTCATTCAAAAGCAGGGCCAGAACAGAATACGCGTGCAGCTCCCCGGGCTTCTCGACCCCGAAAGGGCCAAGACCCTCATAGGACAGACCGCCATGCTTGAGTTTGTCCTCGTTGCAACGGCCGACGAAACCAAGGAACTCATTGACAGGCTGGACACCATTGTCGCTAAGAGAGTCCCGGCGGTCAGGGACACGGCGAAGTACCCTTATTTCGATCCTGCAAAGCCGATCTCCTCAAGAATGCTCACTATTGAATTCGGCGGCGTTTTCTTCAGCGAGGAGGACGCCCCGGATGTTCAGAAGTTCTTGGAAGAAGCAGGGACCGATTCGTCCTTGTCTCTCGATGCCAGGCTGGCCTGGAGTGCGGAACCCGAGAATTTCCAGGGAAGACCGGGAAGAGTGCTTTACTTCCTTAAGAAGAAACCGGAGCTGACCGGCTCCGAAGTTGCCGAGGCGAGGGTGGGGATTGGCCTTGATGCGGAAAGACCCAATGCTCCTGGCGTGACGTTGACCCTCACCCGAGCAGGTTCCGCGGTCTTCTCAAGGGTCACGGGTGCCAACATCGGCAGGCAACTGGCGATTGTCCTCGACGGAAAAGTCCGTTCCGCTCCAGTCATTAAGACCAAGATACCTCGTGGCGAGGCCTCGATCACCGGCAGCTTTACGGACGAAGAGGCCAAGGATCTCAGAATCGTCCTGCGGTCAGGAGCCCTGCCCGCCGCTCTTACGATGATAGAGGAAAGAACGGTGGGGCCGTCGCTAGGCCAGGATTCGATCGCAAAGGGAATAACCGCGGGCCTCGTAGGCACGCTGCTCGTTGTTGTTTTCATGTGCACTTACTACAGGCTGTCAGGCATCCTGGCGATTTTCGCCATGCTACTCAACGTCTGGTTTCTTCTTGCCGGGCTGGTCGCTATTCCCATGGCATTCAGGAGCGGCCCCGGCACTCTCACGTTGCCTGGTATCGCGGGCATTATTCTCACAATAGGAATGTCCGTGGATGCCAACGTTCTCATATTTGAGCGCATCCGCGAGGAGCTTCGTACTGGGAAAACCATCGCAAGGTCCATAGAATTCGGGTACGAACGGGCCTTTCGCACCATTCTTGATTCAAACGTGACCACACTAATCAGTTCCGCGGTTCTGTGGAAGTTCGGTACGGGGCCGATAAAAGGATTTGCCGTGACGTTGAGCATCGGCCTCATTGCCAACATGTTCACCGCGGTTTTTGTTACCAAGTTGATCTACGACGTGATTGTTTCCAGGCGGCGACTAGAGAGCCTCAGCATATAGAAGAGGGGTATCAGAATGTTCCAATTGTTCAAAGAAACGCACATCGGATTCATGGGGGCGAGGAAATACGCGTACGCGTTCTCCGCAATCCTCTTTGTTGCTACGATTGTTACTCTCGTCGCCCGGGGTGGGCCCAGAATGGGAGTGGACTTCACGGGCGGCACGGTGATCGAGGCCGTCCTGACGCCGAACGAGCCTGCGGATCGGGTTAGAAGCGCGCTCGACAAGGCCGGCATTCGCCAGGCCGAAATCCAGAGGGTGGGGACTGCGGGCGATTATCTGTTCAGATTCCAGCAGACAGGTGCGACGAAAGACCCGTTCGTTTCGATAAAGACGGCCATTCAAAACGAGATGCCGGGCACGGAGGTTGTGCTCAAGCGGGCGGATACCGTCGGGCCGAAGATCGGCAAAGAGCTGAGAAGCAAGGCCATCTGGGCCGTTCTGTTCGCCCTGGGCGGAATACTGATTTACGTTGGTCTGCGATACGAGTTCATCTTCGCCGTCGGTGCCGTCATATCACTTTTCCACGACGTCATAATAACACTCGGTGTCATGACTTTCTTGGGCAGAGAATTCACTCTCACCGTCCTCGCGGCCCTGTTGACGATAGCCGGATACTCCATCAACGATACCATCGTTGTCTTTGATCGCATTCGCGAGCAATCTCGTCTCATGAGGCGCGAGTCGCTGAAGGACGTGATCGACCTGAGCGTCAATCAGACCCTGAGCCGCACAATCCTCACCTCATTCACCGTGATCTTGACCGTGATTGCGCTGCTGGTTCTGGGTGGAGAGGTAATACGTGATTTCGCCCTCTGCATGTTGATAGGCGTTGGTTTTGGCACTTATTCCTCTACCTACGTGGCGAGCGCACTCGCGCTTGACATTCACGGCCCCGCAGCCAAGGGGATGCGGAGGTAACGGCTCGTGGGACGCTACCCCTTGACCTTGCCCTCGATCTTGCGGTGTCTTCGTGCGGTTCTCTCCGTCACGCTCGCGACCTGTTGTCTCACCTTGATCGCAGGCGGCGTGCCCGAAGCAGCGAGCTCCCCAGCCGACCCCGACACGAGTGGAGCGAGTCCTCGGGTAGAGGCAGAGGGGCGACAACTGCAGCGAGAGAGCAGTCCCCTCGTCACCCTAGCCGCGATAGAGCAAGCGTGGAACATGGGATGGGTGGACTCCATCGTTACCTTCTTCCCCGAGGGAAAGATCGCCCTGCGTCTTGACAAGAATGTGCCGGAGTCTGCGTCCTTTACTCAGAAGCAAGCGAGCTACATGCTCAGAGATTCCTTTCGGTACAGAATCACCGAGTCCTTCGAATTCCTTGAATTCAAATACAAGGCGAGCGGAAAGAAACCTCCCTTTGGCAAGGCTCAATGGTCATTTCGAAGAGAGCCGGCAGGCAAGACAATCGTTGCGAAAGTCCACGTTACACTCAGAAAAGAGGGAGAACGCTGGCTCATTTCGGGTATAAGAATCCAGGACTAGTCTTTGGAGTGGGCCGTGGTTACCCGCCGGAAGGCACGTTCTAGCGTTTGAGCGTCCTGCTTCCAGCTACCCCCTTTCTTACGAGAGAGAGCATCCGAGTCCTATGCGTGGTAGAAAGGTTCTTTCGGTTGGTCGATGCATTCCTGTGCTCGCCCTGCTCTCGGCCGCCATCATCGTCTCCTTGCTCGTAACGAGCAAGGCTAGTCAGGCGAGAACAGTAATCAAGAGGCCCGTTTACGATGGGTTCATTATCGCGAGAGTCAAGTACGGCGGAGGCGGTGACTGGTACGGTAACAAGACGTCGCTGAGAAACTTGCTCCGCGCCCTGAAGGAAAGGACGAGCGTCAAGGTGGCCTCCGACGACGAGGCGACCACCGGCATAATGGACGAGGATTTCTTCAATTACCCCTTTCTGTGGATATCGGGTCACGGGAACGTGCGGTTCACCAAGAAGGAAGTTGAGAGGCTGAGGAAACATCTCACGACGGGCGGGTTCTTGTTTGCCGACGATGACTACGGAATGGACAAGTCTTTCAGGGAACAGATGAAACTCGTGTTTCCGGACAAGGAACTTGTGGAGTTACCGTTTTCTCACCAGATCTATCACTGTTTCTACGATCTCCGCAATGGTCTGCCCAAGATTCACGAGCACGACGGCCTCCCTCCCCAGGGTGACGCGATTGTTCACGATGGAAGGGTTGTGGTATTCTATACGCATGAGGCGGATATTGGTGACGGGCTGGAAGACCCAGAAGTCCATAACGACCCTCCCGAGAAGAGGGAGGAAGCCTTGAAAATGGCGATAAATGTAGTCGTCTACTCGCTCACTCAGTAGCCGAGATTGGCGCAAACGATTCCGTGGCCGGCTCAAGAGTCGCGGTCGGTGCAAGGTCGCTGGCTCCGCGCCATTACACTCCTGCCGGGTTCTTGTGATCGCCGAGGATTCCCAGATGCCCCCTGATGCATACGATGGTTTGTGGAGAAATCTCGTCAGTGCCCGGCGAATGCTGGCCAGGGGCTCTCTCGGCCTCTCGCTGCTCAGGGTCATCACCCTCGTTGCAGCGCTCCTCTTTGCATCAACGGGTCTTGTCCTTCTAGCCGGGACTGAATCTCCGGCCACAACAGTCCTCGGAGTGCTCGTGGTTTTCGGCGTGCCAGCTCTCATTCTCTCTGCCGTTATCGTCCCCCTGCTCAGAGTTCCAGCTGTGGAAAGAATAGCGGTGATGGCCGACAGACTGGAAGGAAAGAGAAATATCCTCATCTCGTCCCTCCAGCTCGGCCGGAGTATGGATGAGCTCTCATTCTCCTACTCCAAGGCGATCATCGAAGCCATCGTTAGCGAGGGCGAAACCTTGAGCGGGGCAGTGGATTTCAGGAGACTTCTTCCCTCACGAAAGCTTCGTTCGTGGAGCATCGCCTGTCTGTTGACGACGTTGTCTCTGGTTGCCTTTCTCGCACTCGTGCCGGGCGCGTACGAGCCCTCTTTTTCGTCCATCGTGTCCGGTCCGTTTGAAGAACGCGTGTCTGTATCGATCGAGCCCGGCGACGTCGAGATCGAACCGGGAGAAATCGTGCACGTCAGCGTGATTGTGAAGGGGAGCCTCTCGGAGCCGAAATTGCGCGTGAAGTCGGGCCCGGGCCCATGGGGCTACGTCGCCCTCGGTCGCGCCTCCAGAACGCCGGGAGCCGGTGAGAACGCGTCGGTTTTCGAAACGACCCTCACAAATATTGACACGAGCACTCAATATGCCGCGGAGCTCGGGAAGACGCAGACGCCGATCTACACGATATCCGTGACGACGCCTCCCGAGGTTTCCGAGTTCCTCATTTCGTACGAATTTCCCGAATACGCCGGCGTTGAACGGCGAATCGTGCGCTCCGTGGTGGGAGACATCTCTGCGCTTCGCGGGACGACCGTGTGGATCGAGACGGCCTTGTCCAGGGGGGTCACGTCTGCCGGCCTCGTTTTCGGCGACGGGAAGAGTATTCCGATGGAAGCGCGGTCGGAAAAGAGTTACGTCGGCAGCTTCTCGCTCATGCAGAGCGGGACCTACCAGGTTTGCACGACGGACGCGCGCGGCAGGAGGTATTTCTCTCCCTCGTACGAGATTCACTGCCAGGAGGACATGAGTCCGTTCATCAAACTTGTGTCTCCCTCGTCGGAAGTTGACGTCGACGAAAGCATGGGATTCCCCCTGGAGCTCGTGTGCGCCGACGACTACGGCCTCTCCACGCTTCGACTTCATTACTACAAGGATCCTCGGGACGTCCGCTCGGAAGAGATAAAGAGCTTCAGGGCGAGAACGAAGGAGGCCGCGGTAAGCCATTTCTGGAATCTCGGCCCCGCACAACTGCTGCCGGGAGAGACCGTCAGTTATTTTCTCGAGGTTTACGACAACGACGTCGTATCGGGGCCGAAGTCTGCAAGGACACCGTTGATGACCGTGCGCTTTCCCACGCTGGCTGAGCTGTACAGCGGAACGGAGGAGCAACAAGGCGCGAACATCGCCGACCTCCGGCAGATTCTTGACGAGGCCCAGACCATGAGAGAGGAGCTCGAAAAGGCCGGCAGAGAGATCAAACAGGAAAGCGGTCTCTCCTGGGAACGCAAGAAAGAAATCGAGAATCTTGAGAAAACGTACGCACGTATGGCTGAAAACATAGATCGCGTCAGCCAAGAACTTGAGGCGAGTGCGGAGAAACTGCAAAGCTACGACCCTACGAGCCTGGAACTTGCGCAGAAGATTCTCGAGGTTAAGAAGTTATTGGATGCAATAAGCAGTCCGGAACTGAAGAGCGCGATCGAGAGACTTCAGGAAGCCATGTCAAAGTTCGATCTCAATCAAATCGAAAGGGCGCTCGCAGATTATGCCATTCCTCAGGAAGAGCTCCTGAAGGGCTTGGACAGAGCGATTGAGCTCCTCAAACAGATACAACTTGAAGAGAAACTGCAGGCGGCCGTAGAGCGGGCCAACGAGCTGGCTCAGAAACAGAGTGAGGTTGGACAGAAGCTGGACGAAAAAGCGCCGGACTTCTCTGCGGCCTCGGAGCAGCAATCCGATGTCGGCGAGTCGCTCGAGAAACTCAAGGGAGAGATCGAGGAGATCGCCAGGGAGGCTCAGGACGAGGAACTTTCGCGCACGCTCGAGGATATTGCCAGTTCGATCAGCAGCGGCGGGCTTCTCGACAAGATTTCCCAGTCCGGAGAAATGATCCGTTCGAAACAGGCGGCCGGACTGAAAAAACTGGTTCACACAATAGAAGACGGCCTGCGTGCCGTCGTTGATCAACTTACGAGCGCACAGCAGAGCCATTCGTCCAACAAACTGTCGGACGTGACCGAAAGAGTGAGGCGGGCGATGCACGAGCTGGTTCGCCTTTCGAGGGCGGAAGAAGAACTCTCGACGTCCAGTGGCGGAGAGTCGGCCCAAGATCTTGCGTTGCGACAGCAGAGCATTCTTGAAGGTACCACGATTGTCGCGGACCGACTGTTCGAGCTCAGCAAGGAGACGCTCTTCATGCAGCACGTCACCACTGTCACCCTCGGGACCGCGTTGAGACAGATGGAAAGGGCTATGAGGAGTTTTGATTTGCACGTAAAGGGTGACGGGTTCAGGGCAAGTCTGCAAGCCTACCAGGCGCTCAATAGCGTGCTCACCACGCTTCTCGTGGCCGAGCAGTCCATGTGCTCGGGTAAGGGCGAAGGTATGGGGATCGGTCAGGGCTTTCAGAAAATGAGGGCTCTATCGGGGCTCCAGCAGGGAATCAACAGATCCACCGATGAGCTTTACTCCGCGATGGGCAAACAGGGAAGGTTGAGCCATTCCGAGGAAGAGACGCTGGGCCGCCTTGCGGCTCAACAAGAAATGGTGAGAAAAGGCATGGAAGAGGTCTCAAGGGCCTTCGGCCAGAGAAGGGACATTCTCGGAAGGCTGGAAGAGATTGTCGACGACATGAAGAACGTAGAGGAACAAATGGGCACAAGGCAGTTGGATCAGGACGTGATCCACAGACAGAACAAGATCCTGAGCAGGCTTCTTGACGCCCAGAAATCAGTCCAGCAGCAAGACTACACGGGGAAACGATATTCGAGGCCGGGAAAGGATTTCTCGGACAGGCAGTCTCCGCCCGAACTTCCGCGAGAACTCCTGGACCAGCGTGAGAAGATACGCCTCGATATGCTGAGGGGGAGAACTGACCGTTACCCGGATAGCTACCGAGAATTGGTCGAACAGTACATGAGGGCGCTTTCGAGGACCACCAAATGAACAAGTTAGGGCTTTCAGCGAGCGCTCTCGGACGGTCCGGGGTGGGCGTGATCTGTTCGATCTTCCTGTGTTTGACAAGCGTCGCCACTGCTTTTGCGATTTCTCCTGCGACACTCCTACAAAGCGCAGCGAGCGATTTTCGAGCGGGGGAGTTTGCTTCGGCGTCCATCAAGTATCATGACCTGTTGGAGCGTAATCTCACCTATCCTCAGCTCAGGGACGTCCTTCTCTCCTACTGTGAGAGCGCACTGCGCGAAGGCAAGCTCGCCACGGCAGAATCCCTAACCGTCGTGGCCAGAGAGAAGCTCTCTGATCCTCCGGCGATTGGGCGCGTCACGTTTCTTAGGGCAGAGATTCTCTATTTCAAGGGTGACATGAAGCAGGCACTCGATGAGTACATGGACTTTTTGAGCGGGAATACGGGAAGTCCGCTCGTCAACGACGTGATAGATCGCCTGCTTCTCATCGACGAGAACGGTGGCGACAACGGGGAGCCGCTCGTTGCCTATTCTCGCGCCGAGTTCCTCGAGTTCGCAGGAATGCCGGACAGTGCCGTCGCGGCCCTGCGCGAGCTGCTGAAGAGTTTCCCGAGCTCACAGATCGCGGACGACGTCCGGATGAAGATCGGCGACATTCTAAGCTCCCAGGCAAAGTTCTCCGAGGCCGTGGAGGAATACCGCGTTCTTGAATCGAGCCTTCCTAAGAGTCAGCTAGTGCCGCTCGCAAAGCTAAAGATAGCGCAGCTCTACCTGGATAGACTCCGCGAACCGGACAAGGCCACGGCTGAATATGAGAGCATTGTGACGAGTTTTCCGGAAACGTCGTTCGCCGCCGAGGCAAGGAGCGAGCTACACAAACTGAAAGCGGGGCCGAGAGGTCGAAGCCGCTGATGAT
Organism: Candidatus Eisenbacteria bacterium; assembly: GCA_026388185.1. Taxonomy (NCBI): domain Bacteria; phylum Candidatus Eiseniibacteriota; species Candidatus Eiseniibacteriota bacterium. The sequence goes on from JAPLKG010000014.1 coordinate 199,361, forward strand.
ATACGGGCGCCGGAGACACGATCTGCGGGTCGCGGTCGGCCCTGGCCGCGCGTAACGGGTGTCGGCGCCGCGGGTAGCACGTGCTGGCGCCATGCGCCCCGGGTGCGAACCGGCAACCAACGGAGATAAACGGTATGTACATCAATCGGTCGCGGTTCTTCTTAGCGCTCGCCGTTCTCCTGGTCGTAACCGTGACCACGTGCTTTTCTTCTGCTGATATTCTTGTGAACATGGATCTTAAGCAACGAGATCATCTCCGGGCCTACGGTCTTGCATACAAGTGTCTCGAGAAAAGGACGAGCATAGAGTGGCTTCTCAACTACAGGGGTGGTTCCTTTCTCATCAGGGGAGGCGAAGAGAGCGCGAACCTGGCCAACTTGATGGGAGTGTCCTTCGAGCGCGTGTCCGGCACCGACATTGCCCGAATTGAGAGCGAAATCGAAGAAAACAACATGGAGGTCCTGGTGCTCGAGAAGGCTCCCAAGATAGCGGTCTATATTCCGCCTACCGCTTTGCCCTGGGACGACGCCGTGACCCTGGCGCTCGAGTACGCGCAGATACCTTACACCAGAGTGTGGGACGACGAGATACTACTCGGAAAACTCAGTCAATTCGATTGGCTGCATCTCCATCACGAGGATTTCACCGGCCAGTACGGAAAATTCTACGCCGCCTATCGAAACGCCGACTGGTACAAAGCGCAGCAGCAGGACTACGAGGAGGCGGCCGGAAGGGCAGGTTTTGCCAAGGTTTCCCAGCACAAGGCCGCTGTCGCTCAGAAAATCAAAGACTACGTGGCACAGGGTGGGTTCTTGTTTGCAATGTGTTCAGCTACGGACACGTATGATATCGCTCTGGCTGCGCAGGGCGTCGACTTCATCTGGGATCAATACGACGGCGATCCTCCCGCGCCCGACGCCGAGCACCGCCTGGATTTCTCGAAGACGTTTGCCTTCGAGGGTTTCAAGCTCCAGATGAACCCATTAGTGTACGAATTCTCCGACATAGACGTGAACGACGAGGCATTGAGACGAGGCCCGAACATTTATTTCACGCTTTTCGAGTTTTCCGCAAAGCAGGACCCCGTTCCCACGATGCTGACGCAGGACCATCTTGCTGCGATTCCGGAATTCCTTGGTCAGACAACGGGTTTCAACAGGAAGACCCTAAAGAGTTCGGTCACCGTCCTCGCCGAGGTACAGGGTACCGAAGAAGTCAAATACATTCACGGGAACTACGGACGAGGGACTTTCACTTTCTACGGCGGCCACGACCCGGAGGATTTCAGACACAACGTCGGCGATCCACCCACGGATCTTTCCTTGCACAAGAACTCGCCCGGCTACAGACTGATTCTCAACAACGTTCTCTTTCCCGCAGCAGAGAGGAAGAAGCAAAAAACATGAGAAGACTCGGACTCGTCGTTTCCTTGGGGCTTGTCGCGGCACTGGTCTTGCCGGTTGCGTTTGAAGGTGCGGCCCTCGGAGCACCCGGCGTCATCTTGGACGACTACAAGATCAAAATAAGTCCGTCACGAGAAAACGAAGAAATCACCGCTATTGCGGAGTTCGACGTGATCACGAACTCAGAATCAGGGACCGATTCGCTCTGCCTGTTCTTGCACAGCGAGCTCGAGGTCGACAGCGTCTCCGACGCAAGACGCGAAAGACTTGAGTTTACGCAAACCAAAGTATCTTGCCCGCTCAGCTACTCTCTTGCAGCAAACAGAATCTGCCTGAGACTCGCCGAACGGTTGTCCAAGGGCGACACTCTCGGGCTGGTCGTGTCCTATCACGGAAAGTTCACGGCGTCGCCCCTGAGGAGAGCTTCGGACTTCATGAGACTCGATAGCGACGGGCTTTTCCTGAGGGGCCCCGGGTGGTCTCTCTGGTTCCCCACGGCAACTGCAACGGCCGAAGCGATCAGCGCGCATGCGAGTATGACCGTGGAAGTAGTGGCGCCGCCGGGTTGGAAGGCCCTCTGTGAGGGGGAGCCTTCTGTAAATCGTGATGCCGGCTTGTGGTCGTTCAAGTGGGAAGCGAGGGACAAAATTCCCGCCGCTTCCGCCGTATTGATTGCCTCAAACTACGACACGCTTTCCGCTCGCGTTGGAGGGCAGAAACTCTCGTGTTGGTATTTCTCTTCCGCAGAAGACAGCAGTGCGTCCGTCAAGCTCTTTGAGGCATCGAAAGAGCTCCTGGGCTTCTTTGTTCAGAACTATGGAGATCCGCTGGGGCCCGCGTCTCCACCGCGTTTCACGATGGTCGAGATGCCCATATACGGCGACTTCTTCTCGGGAACCATAATGGGCATAAGCAAGGGTCGCATGCGAGAGACAATCTCATCTCAGAAACGTGCAGAGCTGACCTCTCTCATTGCCAGCGAGATGGTTCGCAAGTTCACGGTGCCGGCGGTGGATTCTTCTGCGCCCGGCGCTCCGTTCCTGCTCGAAAGCGTGCCGTCCTATGCATACGTGCCGGCGATCGAACGGATTTTCGGCAGACCGTTCGTTTGGGAAAGCTCCGAGTTGGTCATGCGGCGTTACGTTGCCGGAAGGAAGAAGGCGGAGTCGCGCGAGGCAGGCTTTCTCGCAGAGAAGCCGCTCGCAGAGCTATCCATGTCTGACGTAGGGCGATACAAGGACGCTTTCCTTCTGGAGGGAAGGGGAGCTTACGTCCTCCACATGTTGAGGAAGCTCATCGGGGACGAGAGCTTCTACTTGGCAATAAGAAGCTACATGGCGGCCTTCGCAGAGCGGCCCGCGGGTGCGAGAGCGGTGAGCGGCACGGTGGTTGGTGACAATGCGCCCCCCGGTAAAGTCGGCAGGCCCGCCCCCAAGCGTGCGCGCCTGGAAGACTTCGTTCAAATCGCGGAAGCAGCAAGCGGGAAACGGCTCGACTGGTTTTTCAGTCAGTGGCTCTACGGGGACGCTCTGCCCGACTACAGGATTGCGGACGTGAGGGTGAGCGTCTCGCGCGACACGACTTTCGTGGACTTGAAAGTGGAGAACATTGGGACGGGACTCATGCCAGTTCCTGTCGCGCTGTTCACAGACAAGGGGCAACGAACCAGCGAGGTCTGGCTCGCGGCCCACGAATCGGCCCAGATGAGATTTGTCAGCAGGTCCAGGCCCAAGAGGGTTGAGATAGATCCCGAAAAGTGGATACTCCAGGCGGACATTAGTAATGATGGAGTGGACATAAGCCCTCCTAAGCCGTCTGGGAGCTGAGCGTACTTGCTGGCAGGTTCCCGCAAGTTCAGAACATTTCCCAGGATATGGTATACTTTGACTTTTGAGTCGAGAATGACTAGACCACGCAGAATACCGAGGAGTGCGCGATGCCTTCTATCCAAGTTGGAGACAGGAAGATAGAGCTTAACGAAGAAGGGTTTCTGGCGCGCCCACAAGAATGGGGCAAGGACGTTGCCGAGGTCCTTGCAAAGCAGGAAGAAGGAATAGAAGTCTTGACCGAAAATCATTGGTCAGTCATCAACTACATTCGGGGGTATTACCTCGAAAAGAACCTGGCCCCCATGGTTCGTAAGATTTGTCAGAACACCGGCGTTCAGCTCAAGCTGATCTACGAGCTGTTCCCCTCGGGTCCCGCCAAGGGGGCCTGCAAGGTTGCGGGGCTTCCCAAGCCGGATGGTTGCGTGTAGGGAAGAGGCCCTCGCGCGCGAGGAGAGAAATCCCGCATGCCACTGCTCTTGAGATACGGAGTAGCCCTCTCGTTCCTTATCTGCGTTGTCCTCCTTTCGTTCGAGATTGTGAGTACTTTCGCGTTCGACCAAAGGTCACATTGTGCAAAGCCCAAGGCCGGCGGCTTACGAGGAGTGCTCTACGCCTTCGGTCGAGGCATGATGCCGTGGGAAAAAGAAAGCGCGGCGAAGCATCCGATCACTTACTTCGCCGGGGTTGCCTACCACGCCGGTATATTCGCGGCCCTGTTCTACATTTTCTGCCTCGCCCTTTCTGTAGAACTGGGTGTCCTGACGCTCTCTCTTCTTCGCTTACTCCTCATCCCGGGGTTCCTGTGCGGGTTGGGTCTTTTTCTGAGAAGGGCCTTCAGTTCAAACATGAGAACACTCAGCAGCCCCGATGATTACGCCTCAAATCTTATCGTGGACGCGGTCCTTCTTCTGGCCGCCATCGACACCCGTCTTGGCGGTGTCACCCATCCGGCAAACACGACCTGGTTGCTCTTGTCGGTCTCAATCATCATGTTTCTGTACGTTCCGCTCGGGAAAATCCGGCACTGCTTTTTCTTTTTCTACGTCAGAGTTCTTCTCGGTCGGTTCTACGGTCGGCGAGGCGTTTTGCCTCCGAGACCGCACGAGGCATGAAGGATGAACGAAGAGAGGATAGCCCGGCTGACGCCGGAAGACTTGAAGAAAGCCCTTCGAGTCTTCCGAGAGAAGATACATTCTGAATACGCCGCCTACCTCAATTCCTGCGTCCACTGCGGTCTTTGTGCGGAATCCTGCCACTACTACGTGGCCGACGGCGAGATCGAGTCGATTCCGGCTCACAAATTGAATCTCATCACGGGAGTTTTCAAGAGATATTTCACGTCCGCCGGCAAGAGCATTCCCTGGTGGGTGGGTGCGAAGGAATTGGACGGCGAAACAATGAGGGAATGGGTGGACTCACTCTTTGGAAGATGCAGTTTGTGCGGCAGGTGTTCGCTGAACTGCTCCGTCGGCTTGAACATTCCCTACCTCATCCGCGCGGCAAGAAGCGCGATGGCTTCTATTGACTTGGTTCCGCTCGGCCTGCAATCCACCGTGAACACCGCCATCGAAAAAGGCAATAACATGGGCATACCCGAAGAAGAATGGATTGAGACGGTGCGGTGGATTGAGGGAGAGCTCCAGAGCGAAGTCGGCGACAAGAACGCCAGGCTCCCCATGGATGAAAGGGGAGCGCGACTTCTCTACACGGTGAATCCCCGCGAGCCCATGTTCTTCCCTCTATCCATTGCGGCCGCCGGCAAAATCTTCTACGCCGCGAGAGAGAGTTGGACTTTTTCCAGCAAGCACTACGACGTGACCAATTACGGCCTCTACAACGGTGACGACGAAGCGGCCGCGGTCATGTCGGGTAGACTTGTCACGTCCATGGAAGAACTCGATTGCGAGACCCTTGTTCTAGCAGAATGCGGGCACGGCTTCAATTCGAACAGGTGGGAAGCTCCAGAATGGCTGGGCAGAAAATACGACTTTGAGGTGAAGAGCGTTCTGGAGATCGTGGCCGACTACATCCGCCAGGGTCGCATCACACTCGATCCTTCGCGCAACCCGGCTTCCGTCACGCTTCACGATCCCTGTAATCTAGTTCGTCTCGGTGGAATAGTGGAAGAGCAGCGATACATTCTCAGACGCTCGGCTGCCAATTTCGTTGAGATGACTCCCAACAGGGAGAAAAATTTCTGCTGCGGAGGCGGAGGTGGGCAGCTCTCGATGACTCAATTTGCCGAGAGGCGGCTGAAGGCCGGGAAGGTGAAGGCCGATCAGATCAGGAGAACCGGCGCGAAGGTGGTTGTGGCTCCTTGTCACAATTGCATTGATCAGCTCACGGAGCTCAACAAGCATTACAAGCTTGGCGTCGAGGTCAAGACTGTTTGCGAGATTGCGGCGAATGCGCTCGTATTAGGGAGGGGCGAGGAGGACGCTTCCTGACCGATTCTGCTATTTCTCCGACCGCTTGAATCGCAGCTCTTATGTGCTCCTCCGTGTTGAACGGGCCCACGCCGAACCTCACGCCTCCGTGAATCTTGTCTATCCCCAGTTGCTCGTGAACAAGCGGGGCGCAGTGGAGGCCGGTTCTACAGGCGATGTTGTGGTCCACGTCGAGCATCGTTCCGGTGTCGAGGGCCTCGAGACCGTCGATATTGAATAGCAGCACACTAATGTGATCTGTCAGATCGTCCTGACAATACAGAGTTACACCGTCGATTCTCTTCAGTCCGTCCCGCAGCAGCGCGGCGAGCTTCATTTCGTGCTCGTGGATGTTTTGCAGACCTTTCTGTTTGAGCCAGCTCATGCCCGCATGAAGCCCCGCGACGCCGAGCGTGTTCAGAGTTCCATATTCAAGCCTGTACGGGTATTCGAAAAGGTGAGTGCGAACTGCGGAGCGAACACCGGTGCCCCCCGCTCGAGAGTGCCGTATCTCTATGCCCTTCCCGACGTAGAGGCCGCCGATTCCGGTAGGGCCGAGGAGAGACTTGTGACCGGTGAAGGCGACCACGTCCACGTTCATGTCCTCGACGTCGATGGGCACTTTTCCGGCCGATTGAGAAGCATCGATCGCGAAAGGTATTCCCTTCTCTCTACAGCGCTTTCCTATTTCCTTCACGGGTTGAACCGTGCCTATCACGTTGGAGGCGTGGTTGACGATCACAAGCCTGGTGTTCTTCTTGAATTTCCTGGAGAAGTCGTCGGGATCAACGAAGCCCCTTTCGTCGAAGGGGACGTGATCGACTTCGACGCCCGCGCTCATCTGCTGGTGGTATAGGGGCCTGAGCACGGAATTGTGCTCGATGGTCGTCGTTATCGCGTGATCGCCCTTCTGCAGCATGCCGCTGACAATAAGATTCAAGGCGTCTGTGGAGTTGTAGGAAAAACAGAGTCTGTCGGGGTCGTCTCCGTTGAAGAATTCCGTCAGCATTTTCCTCGTCGTCTCTACTATTTCGCCGGCTTCCATGCAGAGGTCATATCCGGAACGGCCTGGGTTAACACCGTATTTCCGGTAGAAGCCGTCCATGAACGTGTAGACTTCCTCGGGCTTGGGAAAGGACGTTGCTGCGTTGTCGAGATAGATGAGCTGTTCCATGCACGGCCTCCGTGGCCCCTTGAGCCTCCAGGAATTCCACTTCGTCTCGCGCTGCGCCCTCTCCGTTCGGGTCTTGCCGGTACGAGGTCGTTCGGGCGCCCCCGGTGACGGAATGGGACAACCGACCACTTTACCTCATTTGGGCGGTCGGACGCAATTGGTTCGTGTTGCAGACAAAGAGGCCTCCGTGCCGCGCGCTCGTAACCAGAGAAAGGGTCCCCTTGGTTGCCGATACTCCGCCACGTGCGGCCGCCGCCCGCTTCAGCTTGAAATCGCCGGAGTATCGCTCTATACTGCTCGGAAGCCCGAATACTTCTCAGAAACCCGAGTAACCTTGCTCGACATATCGAGCAGTTCATGGACAAAATGGTTTGGATTGAGTCTCGCCCCTTGCTCAAGAAGTTCCTCGTCATCCTCGGTCTCGTCGTCTTCTTCGCCGCCGACGAGGTCCTCCTGGTCATTCTTTTCTTCAAGATCGGTTTCCCGCACTTGCCGGTCGCAATTTGGGCGGCGATTATGGTCTTCGTGATTCTTCTCAACGTTTCCCTGGCCGCCGTCGTCTACAGGGTCATGTTGAGACGTCCCACCACCGGCGCCGAGGGGCTCGTCGGCGCCACCGGTGTTGTTCTTGTGTCTCAAGGTAGAAGAGGAAAGGTGGAGGTGAGAGGAGAGCACTGGAACGCGGAGTTCGAGGAAGATCTTAATCCTGGAGACGAGGTGCGCGTGCGCACCCTCAAGGGCTTGACTCTCGTGGTGGAGAGTAGTGATAACCAGGCTCGCCGCGATTAGGGCAAGCCTGACGGTGTTTTCATAAATGTCTACCGTCTCACCTTTGCGTTCTTTCCTACAGAGTTTCTTCTTGGGACGCACGATACGGACCCAGGACAGGCGCGTCCTCGTCCTCGTCTTCTGTAGAGGCATCACCGCGCTGGGTTTCTCCGTCGTTTTTCCCTTCCTGAGCATTTACCTGCACAACGTGATGCACATCTCCATGACTGCAATCGGGACGGTCTTTCTCGCTTCCAGTCTCGCAGGCGCTCTTTCCGCCGTGGTAGGGGGTGAGCTTTCCGACAAGTTTGGAAGAAAGAGAATAATGGTCTTCGCTCTGATATTCAGAGCGATTACGTTTTTCGTGATAAGCCTCGCGGTTCTGAAAAGTGCCGGGTTCCTTGCGATTGCGGTCCTCGTGGTGTTGAGTTCTTTTGCGGGTCGGCTCTTCGAGCCTGCGGCGGGCGCGATGATCTCGGACGTGACCACGCCGGCCAAGAGGCAGGAGGCCTTCGCCCTCCTGCGAATCGGCATAAACCTGGGATGGGCCATTGGGCCGGCCATCGGAGGCTTTCTCGCTTCTTTCTCGTACGCCTTCCTCTTTCTTGTGGCCGGCATCGTGATAGCCGTGGGACTGGTGATTCTGCTCGTGGCGCTCAAAGGCTACAAGACGGCCGCTCATGGAGAACGGATCGATTTTCGTGACCTCGCCTCAGTCGGCCGCGACAAAATGTTCGTCTCTTACAACATGGTTTCTCTTCTGCTCTTTCTGGTGACCGCGCAATTGATGATGACGCTTTCTGTCTACGCGGTCGACTGGGTCGGCATTTCCCAGATCCAATTGGGCTACCTGTACACCGTGAACGGCCTCATGGTCGTGCTTCTCCAGTTTCCGTGCGTGAATCTTGTGCGCGGGCTTCGGATGACGCGCGTGATGGCGCTTGGGAGCTTTCTGTATGCCGCAGGATACTTCTCGGCCGCCTTTGCGGGAGGATTCGTCGCTCTTCTCTTGAGCGTCATTGTTGTGACTTTTGGCGAGATGTTTACCAGTCCCTCCTCTTTTGCTCTTGTGGCGAACATGGCTCCCCGAGAGCGATACGGTCGTTACATGGGGGTGTTCGAGCTTTTTGGGTCCGTGGGGCATTCCTTGGGTCCCTTTGTGGGTGGCATCATCATGGACGCAAGCGCCGGCAACCGATTTGTCGTGTGGGGATTCGTGGGTATCGTTGGGCTTGTCGCTACTCAGGGGTTTTTCATGATAGGAAATAGACTCGCTCCCGGCGTGGACCGCCCGGTTCGAGAAGTCCCTCCGTCCGTGGTCACCGTTTCTGTGGCAGGTAGCAGCGACGCTATCTCCATGCCGCGCAAACAGTAAGAGTGCCCCGGGGGGCGTCGGGCTTCTTGTGTCAAATCGTCTTTCCTCGGGCTTTACCCCTTGCATCCAACCGCCACCTGTGGGAACATTGTTTTCCCGCAGAAAAGACGCCTTTTTTGCGGGTTAAGTTCACGTTGGGTACCGGTAGGCGACCGGCGGTTCGGTGCGCCTTTCTAGTTCGGCAGCATCTGCCGCACTGTTCGCTCTCAATAACTCGGTATAGTTGGTCTGAACGCTGTCACATTTCCACGGACACCACACCTTGGGTTTTTCCAGAACCGTTGCGCCGCACACGCGCAGCACAAGGGTCCTTCGTGCCGGCGGCCGTGGGCGTCCCACGCGACCATTCAAGACTGACGACCCGCCGAGCTACTGAGATGCGAGAGCCATCCGCGGCTGAACTGCCCAGGACAGGAGGAGGTTTATGATAAACGAGAAGGAACTCTTGAAGAAGGCTATGAAGCCGGCGAAGGACGCCATGAGACTTCACCCCTTCTACCGGGGAAAGATCGAGATCTTCCCCAAGTGTACTGTTCGAGACTTCAGCGATTTTGCCATCTGGTACACTCCGGGCGTCGCCGAGCCGTGCAAGGACATCGTGAAGAATCCGGAGAGAGTCTACGAATATACAAACAAGTGGAATCTTGTCGGTGTAGTCACGGACGGGAGCAGGGTGCTTGGTCTTGGCGACATCGGCCCCGAGGCGGGATACCCCGTCATGGAAGGCAAGGCGCTCCTGTTCAAGTACCTTGGTGGAGTTGACGTTTACCCGATCTGTCTCGGCACAAAAGACCCGGACGAATTCATTCTCGCGGTGAAGTGGCTTCAACCCTCCTTCGGCGGAATCAATCTTGAAGACATCGCGATGCCCAAGTGCTTCCGCATCCTCGAAACGCTCAGGCGCGAGTGTCACATTCCCGTTTGGCATGACGACCAGCAGGGAACCGCTGCCGTCACCGTGGCGGGTTTCATCAATGCGCTAAAGATTGTGAACAAGAAGATTGACCAGGTAAGGGTGGGGATGGTTGGTGCAGGGGCCTCCAATATATGCATAGCCAGGCTCCTGATGGAAGCGGGCGTAGATCCACAGAAAATCTACATGACGGACAGCAAGGGCATCTTGCACAAAGGGCGCACCGAGCTAAAAGAGAAGTACGCTGAGAAGTGGCACATGTGCGAGATCTCAAACGCCGAGCAGCGCAAGGGCGGAATCGCAGAGGCCCTGGCAGGCAGCGACGCCTGTGTCGCCCTCTCGACGCCTGGGCCTGGCGTGATAAAGAAGGAATGGGTGAAGAAAATGGCAAAAGACTCGATTGTCTTTGCCTGCGCAAACCCGATTCCCGAAATCTGGCCGTGGGAGGCCACGGAAGCCGGCGCCAAAGTCGTGGCCACCGGTCGTTCGGATTTCCCGAACCAGGTCAACAACTCTCTTGGATTCCCCGGCATATTCAGGGGGGCTCTCGACGTGAGAGCGAGCACCATTACTGACAAGATGTGTCTTGCCGCCTCGTACGAGCTTGCTCGCCTTGCCCAGGACAAGGGCTTGAAACCCGATTACCTGATTCCGACAATGGATGAGTGGGAGGTTTACCCGAGGGAGGCGGTGGCGGTGGGCATGCAGGCCATAAGAGAGGGCGTGGCACGCATCAAGATGGACAAGGACAAACTCTACGAGACTGCTTCAAGCATCATCAGACGCGCGAGGGACACCACGAAGCTTCTCATGAGGGAGAACGTGATAGCTCCTCCTCCGCCGGAAAGCACAGAGAACGAATAGCACTGCGATAAGCCAGGGGAGGAGGACTTCTCCTTCCCTGGCAGCATATGGGGAAGCCGCGTACGGGAGCCTGCGGCCACTGCTCTCCAGTCGTGGGAGCCACAAGTTCCTCAGCGAAAATCGCTGTGGAACCGCTCGGCAAGGAGGGGAATGGGCAGATGAAAGAACTGGACTGCATTTTCAAACCTCGCTCTGTCGCCGTGATAGGTGCATCGACCAAGAAGGGCACGATCGGCAGAGAGCTCCTCAGGAACATGATTGACTACGAGTTCAACGGGATGATCTTTCCCGTCAATCCGAAGGCGGAGTTCATCCAAGGCATGAAGGCATTTCCTTCGGTGCTGGCCATTCCCGACCAGGTGGACATGGCCGTCGTGGTAGTTCCAAAGGAGCAAGTCCCCAAGGTTGTGGACGAATGCGGCCAGAAGGGCGTGAAGGGGCTTGTTGTCATCAGTGCGGGATTCAGAGAGGTGGGTGGTGAGGGTGTTGAGAGGGAGAAGAAACTCGTGGATCTCATCCAGAAGTACCACATGCGCCTCGTGGGTCCCAACTGCATGGGAACGCTCACGGGCATACCCGAAGTGCGTTTGAACGCCACTTTTGCACCCGGCCAGCCATTTTCTGGAACCACGGCTTTTATGACCCAGAGCGGAGCGCTCGGGATAGCGATCTTCAATCTGACCAGGCAGTTGAACATTGGATTCTCATATTTCGCCAGCGTGGGCAATAAGGCCGACGTTTCCGGAAACGACCTGCTCGAGTACTGGGAAAACGATGCCCACACCCAGGTGATCGCGCTCTATCTTGAATCTTTTGGCGCGCCGCGTGTGTTCACTCATCTTGCAAAGAGGATTTCCAAGAAAAAAGCGTTGATAGTCGTCAAGTCTGGAAAGACCGAGGCGGGATCGAGAGCGGCCTCGTCACACACAGGTGCTCTGGCGGCCCCCGACGTCGCCATCGCGGCGCTGCTGAGACAGACGGGCGTCATCAGGGCGGCCACGATTGAGGAGATGCTGGACATTATCCTGGCCTTCACCAAATGTCCTGTGCCGAAGGGAAATCGCGTGGCGATTCTGACGAACGGGGGCGGGCCTGCGATCATGGCGACGGACGCCTGCGTCAATTACGGGCTCAAGGTGGTGCCGCTTTCCGAAGTGACTCGGAAACAACTCGCCAGTTTCCTACCTGCAGAAGCGTCCCTCGGCAATCCCATAGACATGATCGCAAGCGCGACTGCGGACACATACAGCAAGGCCATGACGGTCTTGCTTGCCGACGACGATATCGACATGGTGATCGTCGGGTTTACTCCTCCGGTAATGGTCAAGCCGATGGACATTGCGTATGCAATCACGGAAGTAAAGCGCCGCTTCACCAAGCCGGTAGTGAGCTTTTTCATGGCCGAAGAGTCGTTCTTTGGCGAATTCCCCCAATCGGTTCCCGACTGTCCTCCTTTCTATCGTTTCCCCGAGGCGGCGGCAGGCGTTTGCGCGCAGCTTTACAGGTATCACCTGTGGCTAGAGAGACCGGAAGGGGAAGTCCGCACGTTTGAAGTCGACAAAGAGAAGGTCGGTCGAATCATAGACGCCCGCATCAAGCAGGGCGGCGGATACCTCGATCAGCTCGACTCGTTCGAGGTGCTGCGAGCCTACGGATTCCCCGTGTGCAAGCTGCGCGAGGCGAGAAAACTGGAAGATCTACGCGATGCGGGCCAGCAGGTCGGGTATCCGGTTGTTCTCAAGGTGGCGGGAAGGGACCTGATTCACAAATCAGATATCGGGGGCGTCATCCTGGACATAAAGGACGAGAAAGAGCTCGTCTGGGCATTCCTCGAGATGAAGAGGAATCTCGCTAAGCACGGCCTGGAAGAGAAGGCCGACAAGTTTCTCATCCAGGAGATGTCGCGTCCGGGAAAAGAAATCATCCTCGGCATGACACTCGATGCAAAGTTCGGCCCTCTCCTGGTCGCAGGAACCGGCGGCAAGTATGTGGAGATTCTCAGGGATGTCGAATTCGGTGTAACGCCCCTCACGGATCTCGACGCGAAAGAGATGATCGAATCAATCAGGGGTTACCCTTTGCTCACGGGAGTCAGGGGGGAGCCGCCCGTCTGTATCGACACGGCAATTGAATGTCTCCAGCGACTGGCTCAGCTCGTTACGGACTTCCAAACAATTCAAGAAATAGACATCAATCCGATTATACTTGTGCCGGAGAAGGAGCGCTGTCGCGTTGTTGACGTAAGAATCAGGGTTGAGCCCGAGCCCGCGACCAAGAGCGAATACGCCAGCGAGAGATAGCGGGCGACCTTAGCTTTTCTTTGTCGGTCGTCTTCTCAACAGCGCAATCGCGACCACGGCAACGAGCACGAGCAGGGCCACGATACCTAATGGCGAAAGCGCCGGCACGCGTACGCCTCCTTGGGGGGCGCCGGGAGTCAGGTCCATGGTGATGTTCTGACCGACCTCACTTATGTTCGTGGCGGCGGCAAACCCAGTGCATGCGTAGTTGTCGTAGTAAGAGCTGGAGTTGGGTGTCGAAGCCCCGTCGAAAGTCGTGACTCCGGTTGCACTCGAGTAGAAATCCTGCCAGCCCCCTCCGCTCGTACCGAGTTCAAGTTGGTAAAGACCGTCCGCCTGTTCCAACGAAATGCCGTACCACTTTTCGCCATTGTTGGAGTTGGCAGGAAGAGTGGCACAGTCGCAGTTTGTCTGGCCCTGGTAGACGCCTCCACTCACGCATTCAGCCTCGTTTGGACGCCAGAAGGTTCTGTCGAGAACGTTTTCGTCAATATGATAGATGCACAAACCGTGAGCGTTGGACGCCATCTGTATGAGCCCTTGATCGAATCCAATCTGCTGGCGGTTCTCGAAGAGCCAGTACTCCTTCCCACTCGAGCCCGGATATACCACCTTGTACATGGCTCCAGTGGGTGTGTTCTCGATCGGAGGGATGGTGATGCCCGTCGTAGGCGTGGTCACGGTCGTCGGGGTCACAAAGCCCAGGTAGGCCGTTCCCCACGCGCTCGGGTGTGCGGGAGAGTTGCCGGCACAGTATGGATACACGTTGGGCACCCTATTCCAGCTTCCGCCGGCCATGAGACTCACTCTTCCGGTTCCCCGGGACTCGTACCCGTAGTCGTATTCGTCGGGAAGACCAAGAATATGTCCAAATTCGTGTGCGTACACGCCCACCGTCGGGAGCATAGGAGTCATGGGATCCCCGGCTTCTCCGACCGTGTCGCCTCCCGCCTCAGGTTCCATTGAATAGTCCACGATTTGAACGCCGTCCACGTACATGGTCACAGTATCGGGGAGGCTCCAGGCGTGCGACCAGATCAGCGTGGGGCCACCGCTCCACTCCGCGCCGGAACCGGCATGCACTATGAATAGATTTCGAACCACGCCGCCAACGGCATACTGGGAGAAATCGACATAAGGGTCGGCGGCCGTGACCGCATCCATGGCAAGGCGCTGGGCGTTTCTGGGATAAGGGCCGAAGCCGTTGTCGTGAACTCCGTCAGGCGCGCAGTAGTAAGTGTAGTTGTTCGGAGCCGTAACCCAGCCCACAGTGCTCGGCAAGTCGACTGTCACGATGTCAACGGTTCCATAAGAGACCGTGCTGTAAAACCTCTTGAGCGTACGGACGGTGGTCGTATCGGTCCCACCCCGAAGGTAGGCATCGCCGAAGAGCATGCTGTCCCAGACCGTCGGCCTGAATCTTGTTGCGGGTCCGCCTGGAGGGGTGTCTGGGAATTGGACCAGGATAACTATCGCCTTTACAGTCTGGGTAGTTGGAGAAAGCGGCTCGCGCGAGATCCTGTTAATCCTCACACCAGGCTTTTCTGTGAATCGTGCCTCCGTCATGGAGAACGGCACTTTCTTGCCGGCGTTCTTGTACTGCTGAACCACCTCTGGGTTGAGGGGCATCAGCGTAGGAACGAGCTGTATGTTTACAGCTGCGAGAGAGGCGCGCGTGGCCTGCGCAGGCTCTGTCGCCGCGAGTTGGGGCTGCGTGGTCTGCGGGCGCTCCGCCCGGGCGACGTCTGATAGGGCCGCTTGCCACACCTCGGTGCCTCGGGACGATAGCCCGTCGCCGGAGAAGCCAGTGAGCGGCGCACACAACATCGCAAGGCCTAGTATCAGTAAACAAGATAGGCCTACCGAAAGGCGGGATAACATCACCGACCTCCTTCGTTTCAGGTTGAGGGGACGAAACCATGTCCGGTTGCACGGATGGTCCGAGATGTGCAACAAGAGCAGTAAGGTACGACAATATCATATAGATTATCTCACAAAAAACTGCGTAACTCAAGGGAAATCGGCCCAGGCATGTAGTTCTGTGCGTATCCAGGTCGTTCTGTGATGTTGACATCCATTCTGCAGAGAGTTATCCTGGTTCTAGTGGAAGCTGGCTTCGGCTCACGAGGTACGGATCAACTGCTGATAGCTGACAACGCCCAAGTTAGCCTATTCATCGCGGAGTGCGCGGTACGCGGCACGTTGCCTCGAGATTGCCGAGATCGCTCGAATGCGTTCGCTTTTCTTGGTGAGTGGGCGTGCAGATTGCTGGGAGATATCACGGCCGTGGCAAGAATCGTGGTGTTCGTAAGTCTGATTATCGCGGTCGTACTCTGCCTGGGACCTTGCTCTTGCGTGTTCGTTGTGGCAGAGCCGAGGCAGGTTGACGGCCCCGCCAAGCGTATCTGGACGGCCAATACAGTCAAAGCGCATCTGTACGACGGTTCCGTGGTTGTGTTTCCGCACGGTGCGCAAACCAGAGGAAACACCCTCAGGGGGGACGGTATCCGGTACGACCTGTTGAGACAGAACTCGTGGCAGGTGAGGGGGGTAGAGCGAGACAGCGTTGCCCTCGTGGAGTCTTACGTGGGGAGAACGCTTCCGATTCCAACCATCTTGAGTCTGATGGGTCTGGCTGGCTCTTGTTTGATTGCGTTTGCGCTCATGATGGCCTCCGTGGATACCAAGAGGTGAAAGCAACATATGAACGCGTTCCCTACCCGCAACCCCAACAATGACAGGCGAGTTGGAACTGTTTTCATGGCGGCGTTTATCTGCCTCCTGTCCTGTTCGTGCGCCAGCGAAGTCGACGTCCTGAAGCCGACCGGCGAGCAAACGACGATCACGCTTTCTGACTCAACCCAGCATGACGTCGAGCTCTTGGCAGTTTCAGACTCGGCGCTCTACGTTGTTGAGGGAGAAACAATCGGCCTCGCGCGCCTCTCCGACATCCGTAGAGTCTACGTGCAGGGCTACCTTATTCCCAGGAGCGATAGGGCGCTGGGGGCGATTCCCATAGTGTTGTTCCAGGGGGTGGTGGCGTGCCTTGCCTTTGCTGAGGAGATCGAAGGGTTGGGGATCGGTATAATGGCGACAGTACCCATTATCCTCACCTTGACCGCCTTTGCCACGGGAGCAGGCGAGCCGGACGTGAGTTTCTCATCTCCGTTCGATGAAAGCCGATTGCGGAAACTGAGGCTCTACTCGAGATATCCACAGGGACTGACTGACGGCCAGTGGGCCGGCTTACTGGCATTCCATCACCAGACGACGTTCGCCCCGTTGGTGCCGAGATAGAGATTTCACGCTTGGCCGCCGGGCTTCCCGCCTGTTTCTTTGGGTGGACGCCAGACGGGCTCGCTCCGCTTCGGTCCGCCGGCCTTCCACCATGAGTCTTTCGCTGCGAAAGCTCACAATAGAAGTGCTTGACAGAAATTTCCGCTTCGGTTATCGTTGTCATGTTCTAATCTAAAAGGAGTACACGATGGCCATTGTCAACATAGGGAGTTGCCTGTAGGCCAGACCTAAGGAAGTCTGGCTTGCGGCCGACTTAGGCGCGGTATTCAGCGTCCGAATGGCTCGTGGTGTACTTCTTCAAGAATGTTCTTTCTTCTTAAGAAAACCGATCGAAAGTCCACCAGAGCCATTCGGGTGGGCTTTTTTGTTGCCGTCGGGCCGATTCCGGGATTGATTGCGGAATCAAGCGGCCGGGCAACAAAAGCCTCGCGAGCGCGTAATGATTGGCAGCCGGTAGTCTAGCTTCTGCGCCTAGCGCGTCTGGTTTGGGTTGATATGGATCCGGTTTACTACGAAGAAGAAACAACTGTACGCACGCCGACGAGGATTCTCGCACGGCGAATGCTCGGGCTCCTCAAGGGGCACGGGGTCGAGCTCGCAGTGTGCCTCGTTCTTCTTTTCGCGGCGTCGAGCGTCTCGCTTGTCGGGCCGATTCTGGTGAAGCGAGCCATCGACGTTGACATAGCCGAGAGGAACTTCAGGGGACTTGTGCTCACCGTCTTACTCTTTGTTGCCGCGCAGCTTGCGTTTCTCTTGCTGAGCTATGTGCAGCGCGTGAGACTGGAAACGGTCGGGCAGGCCATCATTTCCTCCCTGAGAGAGCGACTCTTTGCGCGCGTCACGGGTATGTCACTGTCGTTCTTCGACAAGAATCCGGTGGGAAGGCTCATTTCGCGGGTCGAGAGCGACACCGAAGCCATGAGAATGCTCTTCACGTCTGCGGTTGTGACATTTCTCGGCGACATAATCATGTTCCTCGGAATGCTTGCGGTCATGGCCTATGTGAATCTCAAGCTCACGCTTGTAACTTCGCTGGTTCTTCCGCCGATACTGACGGCGGCCTGGATTTTCTCGAAGAAGACCACGCCGCTTTTTCTCACCGTAAGAAAGAGAATGGCCGACATTACCGCTTTTCTCACCGAGCATCTTCAGGGTTCGGCGATAGTGCAGATCTTCGGTCGGGAAAAGCAGACGACCGAGGCGATGAGAGACGCGAACCAGCGCAAATACGAGACCGCGCTGAAGGTTGAGCTGATCGTCGTGGCCTTCTTCAACACACTCTTCCTTACCGAGACCATCGGGGTCACGCTCATTCTCTGGCAGGGAGGGAAGTGGGCTCTCAGTGGTGCCGTGACGATCGGTACGCTCATGATGTTCATGGGATACGTGCGAAGATTCTTTGAGCCGCTACACAGGCTTTCCGAAGAGCTCAGCACGTTTCAGCGAGCATTCTCAGGAGCGCAACGCGTGTTCGAGCTTCTCGACACGCAGCCGGAGATCACCGATAAGCCGGTCACTCGGGAATGGAAGCGGTTCGAGAAAGGCATAGATTTCGAGAACGTATGGTTCAGCTACGACAACCACGACTGGGTCTTGCGTGACATTACCTTCAGTCTGTCGAAGGGGCAGAGATGGGCCCTCGTCGGTGCGACGGGCGGCGGGAAAACGTCAATCATAAGCCTGCTACTGAGGTTCTATCAGCCGCAGCGAGGAAGGATCCTCGTTGACGGAATTGATATCAAGGAGCTCTCGCAGGAAGAGCTTCGTGCCAAGATCGGGCTTGTGCTTCAGGACATTTTCCTCTTCCCGGGCAACGTGTTGGAGAATCTCCGAATGGGCGAGAAAACGTTGAGTCCGGACCGGGTCATGGAGGCAGCGAGGCGCATCCGCGTCGATGACGTAGTGAACAGACTCCCGCGGGGACTCGAGACCGAGCTTGCCGAGCGAGGGGACAATCTCTCTACCGGGGAGCGACAGTTGCTTTCTTTCCTGAGAGCGCTTCTCGTGGACCCGGACATTCTCGTGCTCGATGAAGCCACGTCGAGCGTCGATCCCCACACCGAGCGACTGTTGCGGCGCGCGATGAAGGAGTTGATGGCCGGTCGGACGTCTTTAGTAATCGCCCACAGGCTCTCGACGGTGATGGACTCGGACCACATCCTGGTGATCCATGACGGGGAAGTCGTTGAGAGAGGGAATCACAGTGCGTTGATGGCTCAGAAGGGTTACTACAGAAAGCTCTTCAGGCTTCAATGCCTCGCGACGCGGGAGAGGGAAACTCCGGCCGCGGGGGGAGACGAGTAATCATGAGAAGTGTGAGATGGCTCTTTGAAGTCTGGCGGACAAGAAAGCGCCTTGCCACGTTTCTCGTGGTGTTTTCGATTCTCAATGCACTTTTGGCTGTGGCCTACCCTCTGTTCGTGCGCGCAGTGATCGACGCGATAAAGAACAAGGCCGGCGTTGAGGTCATCTCCAGAAACGTGCTCATTCTTCTCGCGCTGGGGATTGGGCAATTCCTTGTCTACGCCTCCATGCAGGGCACGCGGGCGTGGACCAACCTTGTGCTTGAAAGAGACTTCAGGCAGAGGATGTTCGGGCATCTCATTCGTCTAGGCCGAAGTTTCTTCCAGAGATTCAGAATGGGTGACATCGTGACGCGCCTCACGGACGACTTGAGCACGGAGATGAAACTGTCCTGGTTCGCCTGCTCAGGCATTTTCAGGACGATCGAGGCGCTCTGTATGATCGTGTTCGGCCTCGCGGCGATGATCCGACTGAACCCGACGCTCACGCTCTTTGCGGTGGGGCCGCTGCCGATACTCATAATCATCTTCATGTTGACTTCTGCCGCGGTCGAGGCTCGGTACGAACGGCTCCAGAAGAGAATCTCGGACGTGAATGCTCACATGGAGTCCTGTTTTTCCGGCATAAGAGTCGTCAAGGCTTACAGGCGCGAGCGGGCCCAGGAAGAGGGGTTCGGCGAAGTGATAGGTCGTCGAAGGCGGGCGGAAATAGACGCCGTCAGGGTGGGTACGATTGTCCAGGCCATGTACGGTCACATCTGGCAGTTTGGAGTGGTCATCGTGTTGCTGGTCGGCGGAAAGATGGTAATGGAAGGCAAGCTCACGATCGGAACGCTCGCGGCTTTCGACGCCTACGTGATGCTCTTGGTGTTCCCGATGTATGACATCGGCACGTTCTTCGTGCGTGGGAAGAGCGCCGCCGTGTCCATCCGCAGGCTCGCAGACATGGAAGACGTACAGCCGGAGATCACGGAGATCGATCATCCGAAGGTGTTGCCGTGGGCCGAGACGACTCACGGTTGGCAGGAGAGTGGGGGCGGCGCGCACAGAACGCAAGGTCGGGCCGGAGGCGGAAGCCCCCGCGCTACTCTGCCGGGCACACTCAGATTCGACAACGTCTCCCTTTCCTTCACGCCGGGAGGAGCGAAGGTCCTCGACGGAGTCAGCTTCGAAGTCAAACCCGGCGAAATTGTTGCTCTTGTCGGGCGAGTTGCCTCCGGGAAGTCGAGCGTGGTGAATCTGATCCCGCGACTTGTTGACCCGACGGAGGGACGGATCCTTCTGGACGGTGTGCCGATAAGAGATCTGGGCCTTGAAGATCTCAGAGGGATAATCGGCTACGTCCCGCAGGAGCCGTTACTGTTCTCGGACACCGTCGAAAACAACATTAGATTTCACAGAGACTGGATTGGTCGGGAAGACGTCGCGCGGGCCGCAGAGGTGTCCAGGCTCGTGGAGGAGGTCGGGGCGTTTTCCGACGGCTTCCAAACAAAGATAGGCCAGCGCGGGGTCACCATCTCCGGCGGGCAAAAACAGAGGGTCGCACTCGCGCGAGCACTCGCGGGAAGACCCAAGATATTGATACTCGACGACTGCACGGCAAGCCTTGACGCCCAGACCGAGACGGCGCTCTGGGAAGGACTTCAGAAGGTGTTCCCGCAGTGCGCCACAATAGTGATCTCACACAGGGCGGCGACGCTGGAGCGAGCCGATCTCATACTGGTCTTTGAGAGAGGTAAGATAGTAGAGAGAGGGGCGCACCACGAGCTCGTGTCGAAAAAGGGCGTCTATCACACGCTCTACGAACTCGGAAAACTTCGGGACGAAGTGGGAACAGGTTGGGAGGAGTGAGAGGAGCAGTGGGCGAAGAATATGCGTTCTTCGTTACTCGCGAAGCGCCTTGCTCGACGTCGCCTTTTCAGCCTTGTGGATCGCTGCCGTCCCCGCGAAGAGCCTCACGACGGAAACGGTCCCGAATCCCGCCTGCCTCATGATCTCTGCGAGCTCATCTGCGTCGTAGAAGCTGCGTATCGTACTTGAAAGGTAGGAGTAGGCGCTTTTCGACCCGGAGATAGCGGCGGCTACCGGTTTCAGGAAACCATCGACGTACCCGTGGAAAAGGCGCCTCACGATTGGCGAATCCGGCTGACTCGTCTCGAGGTTGACGAGCCAGCCGCCCGGCTTGAGCACGCGATGAAACTCCGCGAGGCAGGAAATGAGATTCTCTTTCGACGTTGTTATGTTCCGCGTAGCGAAGGAAATGGTCACAAGGTCAAATGACCCGGGTCTGAATGGAAGGCACCCCGTGTCTGCCGCCGCGAAGAGAATGCCCGGGTTCTTTCTGGCTTTGGGCGCTGCCTCCGTTGCGGACGCTGCTTCCTTCTTGCGCCGCGCTTGTAGCAACATCGGCAGGGAAAAGTCCGTGGCCACGACGGTCGTGCCGGTTCCTGCGAGTCGTCTCAACTGAGCCGCCATCTCTCCGGTCCCAGTGGAGACGTCGAGCCACATTGCCCCGCCCTTGGCTGAGGCCAGAGACGCCGCCTTTCTTCTCCAGAGGACATCTAGCCCGAGGCTTATGATGTGGTTGATGCGTTCGTAGACTCCGGGAAGCCGGTTGAATATTTCCTGAATGGCGTTGCCGTGCATTGCGCTCCGCTTAATTGTGCTGCCCTGAGTTGCTTCACCTCGAATCGTCTTACTCATACGCGAGCCGGATAGCATTTGGTCTTGTGCCACAGGCGTTAAGGGGCGTGGGCCATGCTAGCCCAATGCCAGCGCATGGCCTGGCCGGGGGGATGAGCCTTCCATCGATGCGCATAGTTGGCCTTGCGGCCACGTTCGGTCTCTCTCGTCCAACGTGCTTTCCCGGCGATCAACGTACGTCAGCACGACAATGACGTCAAGAATTCATTCCGGGTGATGCAATCGGGCCAGACAGTCATTGTCCGTGCGGAGGAGGGGTCGCCACGACTTGACGAAGGGACTTTCGATTCTTGACACTCGATCCATGCGACGAAGAAATGCTCTTTCAGAAATGTGTTGACAGAAAAGCGTGAGAGTACTAGCTTTGTGCTGCTACAGAATCTTGATGTGTTATGTGGTGCACATACGTGTAACATGAGGTCGACCAGATGTGATTCGATCGCGACGGGGGCAGGTGTTTACGGAGAAAACGTCTTTGTCCAGAACAAGACTGACCTTGTCCTGAAAGCAGAAGGAGGTATAGGTGGAACGATAACTCGGTGGGTCGGGATACCCTTGACCGGTTCGCCGAACATGCTCATTGACCACAATATAATTGCAGGTTGCGTTGGAGAAGGAATCTACGGCGATGATTATGCCTCTGTGAGTTCCTGCAGCGATGTGTGGGGTAATTCTCCCGCGAAGTGCGGTGGCACGATTCCCGACCGGACGGGAGGGAGAGCAAGATATGCACAAAGCTGCTTTTCTGTGATCTAGGTGCCGAGAACTTTCTACTAAAGTGCAAGTCACGTTGTGCCAGTCCGCCTGGCTGTGGGAGCATGGGAGCTTTTCCAGTGGGTTGCGGACCCACATCCAGCGAACACACCACGTGGGGTAGAATCAGAGCTGTTTTCCTTTGACGTGACCGAATGGGCGGTGCAACACTAGCCTGTGTCGATCTTTCTCCTGCGCACCGCCGAGAGACCGCCGCCATAACCACAATTACAGACCAGAGCAGCCAGACGTCCAAACGGATCTGTAACAGGAGGTTCACAATGCAGAAGCCCAGGCTCTTACGGACCACACCCCTCATCCTTATTATCTTGATTTGTTGCACATTACACCCCGGGCTCTCGTCCGCCAGTGATCCCGACACTTTGTGGTGCGGAGAGCAGGATGCTGTCGCTCCGCGAATAGTCTTGAGAGGAATGAGTTTAGAGGAAGGCGAAACCGGTATCAGCCCGGTTGATAGCGTGAGGGTCTTGGTCATATACGTCACCTTTCCGGGCCAAGACAGTACCAAAGTCCCATATTATTTCCAAACCTTCCAGAACAGGTTTGCAGATTTTTATGATAGCTTATCTCTCGGTAAGCACATCCTGATCGTTTCTACCTACATTGCACCTGGCGATACAACAGCCGTCATGGCGGACAGCTCATCCTTGTGGTATCAAAGCAATGGTGGTTCCGGAAGGCTCAACTATGAGATTCTGGAGAAGGTTCACGCCCAGAGTCCGCAGGCTATTGATACAACCGATTGCATCATGGTTGTATGCTGGGAATGTGTCTTTGGTTCCGAAATACATCCGTATCATTGCCCGAATATACTAGGAAAGGCTAGCCTCGGGCAATTTCCCGACACCTTATCATTTGAATGGTCAGGCCCGGGGATCACTATGTGGCTTGTTCCTCCGTTCGACTCACAAAAACTCCAGAGTTGGAGTGCGGCACACGAATACGGACACCTTCTAGGATTGAACCACTCACCAAACTGCCCCTTGGGGCCCATCTCTGGATACTACAAAACAGAAGGTTACTCTGATTACTACTATGACAACTATTCCTTAATGCAACCCGTCATGTTCTGGCATATCTTCGAGACGCCCGAGGGTTTCGTTCCTCTTCACATCATGGATCTGCTGAAACTGGGCTGGGCCACCGAAACCGAAATTACGCGCGACACCACGGATCTCAAGATCCGCGACTTGCGCGTCCCCGGAGGCCAAGTATATCGACTCTCTATAGCTGCGAATGAATACTTTCTTATCTCGAACCATCAGCAGACCGGAGTCGATAGGGCCTACCCGGGAAGGGGGCTACTTATCTGGCACATTAAAGGCTTTGACCAAGTGGCGTTCTGGGACCTGGAATCGGCATACGGGATGTTCACGGATGGTGTACCAGACCCGGTGAGTGGAAAAGATAGTCTCGACATTCGCTGGCAGGGACCGCACGCCAGTGACTTCTTTGATGGTTCTGCCTTCACATGTTTCGCCGACTCAACTAACCCAAGCACGCGGGCCTACGACGCGGCTGGTCATTACGAGCCTCAGAATATTGAGACAGCCATCGCCGTCAGGAACATGGCCACACAAAACGACACTTTGGGGATAGCCGCAATCGTTGCCGATCTTTACCCTTCGCCGTATGGCGGTTCTACTGTCACTGCAAGCGGAAGCAATATCCTAGGCTGCCCAGGGTGGGACGGAGATAGCCTGATCTTCAACGTTACCCTAGCTCGTGTAGACGGCACACCTATAGGTGGCATAGATGCCGACAGTATTTGGACGGTCATTCCTTATTACTGTTATGGGGACACGGTGTGGGCCGATTCTGCTACTAGCTCTGCTGGAAAAACAACCATCTCGATGCTCCAGTTAGGTCACGGCTGCAGTGAGGGTCCCGAGAGTTTCAGTGTGTGGGTTAAAGGAGTCCTCTTGACGTCTCACCCGACCGTTACGATTCGGACCACGGACTTGGCCGATGACGACTGCAGGGTTACTGCCTCTGATGAGTCTGCCTTCGACAGCCTCTCGAGCAGCCTATGTGTGGATTACAATCTCAATGGTAAGACGCCCGAGGAGGAACTGTTTGAGGGACTAATCTGCAAGTATATACCTGGAGGGAAATGCGATTTTCAGTTATTCGATGCCCACTACTGGCACCCAATTAAGGTCACCTCGCCAAATGGTGGCGAGTCGTGGGCCGCGGGGACGCAGCACGAAATTTCCTGGGTTGACAGTGACGGAGGTCGGAACAACTCTTACGTCACGCTCGTCCTCTCGAAGGATGCTGGAAGTACCTTTCCGGACACAATCGCCGCAGCCGAAACAAATGACGGTTCATACATGTGGACTATACCGGCCGACGCTGAGAGCTTGGGCACCTGTCGGATCAAGGCCATCGTTTACGACAATGCCGGTGGTTACATGGCCCATTCCGCCGCCGACACAAGTGACGCGAACTTCACCATCACCTGGGGCACTCCTTCCTGTGGCACAATCTCGAGCAACACCACTTGGTCCGGATCTATCTATGTCCCCTGTGACGTTGTGGTGAGTTCTGGGGTCCAGCTTACCGTCTCGCCCGGCTGCGTCGTTCGATTTGCCACGAGCGACAGTAGCCATAGTGGCATTGACACAACGAAGTGCGAGCTTATAATCCAGGGCACGCTGACTGCGGATGGCAATTCCCAGGCCAAGTCGGTTTTCAGCTCGGCGACGAGTACCCCCACAGCCGGCGACTGGCGAGGAATGAGGCTGAGGCCAGGAAGTACAAACAATTTGGTCGACAACTGCATCATCAAGTACGCCTACACAGGAGTCGAGGCAGAGTCAACGACGGTGACTGTGGACTCATGCATTGTCTCCAACTTCACCAATGACGGCATTAAGGCGATTGCTTCTGCGGTTATGGTGACGAGCGACAGCATAGCAGTTGGGACCACCGGCGTGAGAGGTGTTGAGCTCACAAGCTCTACGACCGGAAGTGTGACGGGTTCTAGTGGCAATCACAATAGTATCACCGGCGCAGGCAGCGGCATAACCTACGGGATTGTCTCAAGCGGCAGCGCCTCTGCCGACATCAGATACACGTGGATAGACGGCGTCTACCATGGCATCAGGTGTTGCGGTGAGTCGTCGCCTAGCATCGAGCACAACCGAATCAAGAACACCACGGGTAATGGCATACAGACGGCAGACGAGGCAGCTCCTACGGTGTACTACACGACAATAGAGGATTTTCGGGGTACGGCGGTCTGTGCCGTTGGCTATTCCACTCCAGTTCTCGAATCGGCTTCTTGCTTATCTGGGGGCAACCGCATCTTCTCGAGTCAGTCATTCAACTACTATGTCGCGAATCTGACCGAGTACTCTATGCCGGCGCGAAACAACTGGTGGGGGACGAGCAACCCCAGCTCAAAAAGGTTCTTTGGTGATGTAGTCCATAGCCCCTGCTGTTCTTCGGATCCAGGGACTTCATATGGCTTGCCCTTCCTTTCACCCCCCTCGGTTGCTCCGGGAAGGCCCTATGTAACTCAGAACTACCCCAATCCATTCAATCCTCAGACAACTATCGAGTACGGAGTCGTGGTACCGAATTCACACGTAAAGATCGTTATCTACGACATCGCGGGGAAGACACTGAGGGTGCTCGTGGACGAGCCCCGGCCTGCAGGGCAGTTCAGGGCTTTGTGGGATGGAACTAATGTACGGGGTGAGTCTGTAGCATCTGGAGTGTACTTTTGTGAGGTAACGATCGGTGACTTCAGGCAGGCGAGGAAGCTTGTTGTGCTACGCTGACTTGTTCGACAAGGAGATTGGAATCATGAAAAGGATATGCGTTGCTCTTCTGACTCTTGTGTGTCTTGGTCTGATTGTTGCAGATTCATCAGCCAGAACCCTGGAACTTGAACCGGCCAAGGTCGCTGTCATCAGCCCTTCGGATAACTCCAACACCTCAGAGCTTCTTATGAAGTTCGCCATGCCGGAGGTTTTGTCCGGGCATTCAGTTGATTTCGCGAACCTTACGTTTCAGGCTAATTGCGGTGGCCAGGAGGACGCGGTCGTTCTTCAGGCGTTTGCTTTGACCAGGGATTGGGATGAAGAAACCGTGAGTTGGACTATGCCGTGGCAGACAAGAGGGGGCGACTGTAACAAGCGTTCTTCCGCTCATTGCATCAGTGAGAAGGGCTGTCGTGAGCCATTACAGTTTGATCTCACCGACGTTGTAAACGGTTGGCTCGAGGAGCCTTCCAAGAACTTCGGGGTTCTTGTGAAGGTGTCGGGGCCGTTCTCGGGGGGGCTCTCGACTGACAAGTCGCAGGGTTCGCCGAAGCTGAGCATTCTGTACTGAGTTGTCAGCATCGGTGTTGCTTTCCCGTCGATCAGGTAACGCAACCACGGTTGCGTTACCTGATCGGGATGAGCCTTTCTTGTTATGCGTTGCCTCTCAAGCTCACACGTGACATGTGCTGGGGCAGAACTAAAGCGCTATTTCGCTGAGTTGTGGGAATCACAGGCATCGTTTCAATTTTCTGGTCATGCCCACCCCAAGCAAGTCGCGCTGGATACTTCGGGCCGCGCCACAGATCCTTCGAATACTCCTTGTGTTCCGAGTCCACTAATCTCTTCCAAGCGCATTTGGCGCGAGGCGGCTTTGCCCCACCCAATGACATTGGTACTTTGGCACGGAAGACTGATACTCTCGCCTTGGCTCAACAGAGTCGATTTGGCGTACTTGACGTACTCGCGTCAACTCTGGTAAAATCCGAAACCTGTATGCCTTGACGATGACGCGTGCTCGATCGGTCGATTTCGTTGAAATGAAAGAGGTTAAGGCCTATAATAGGGTCGGCCATGCATTTCGACATTAGCAAGATAGAACGTATCCTACAGCAACACAAGCCCACTCCCGGCTCGCTCATCGCTATTCTGGAAGACGTCCAGGACGAGTTCCGCTTCCTCCCGGAGGAGGCCCTGGTTCTCATTAGCGGCAGAATCGGGGTTCCTCCAAGCCAAGTTTTCAGCGTCGCGACTTTCTACAACGCGTTCAGTTTGATACCGAAGGGGCGACACGTTGTGAGCGTTTGCCTGGGTACGGCATGCCACGTGAGGGGGGCGGGAGAAATCCTTACCCACGTGCGCAAGCAGATGAGCGTTGACTCTTCGGGTACAACCGCCGACCTGGAGTTTACGATTGAGGACGTGAGATGCCTCGGGTGTTGTAGCATTGCCCCGGTTCTCAAGGTGGACGATGAAGTCTACGGGCACACGAGTCCGGACAAGGCGCTTGAAACCCTGGCGGGATACAAGAAGCAGGAAACCGGCGAGGCATGACGTAGGCAAGTGACGCCTTCTTGACGTCGCCGCTCGCGTTTTTGGGCTGAATCGCGCTTTTGGAATGAGTTTCCCATGAAGATTCGTTCGCTCGAAGATCTCCTGGCGGCCAAGAACAGGGGGCTGGCCACTCTCTATCCACGGAAGACGAAGATCATGGTCGGCATGGCCTCCTGTGGAATCGCAAGCGGTTCCAGAACAGTCATGAAGGCCCTTCGCGACGAAACACAGAAGCTTAGTCTCGACGTCCACATTTCTCCCATCGGCTGCATCGGCTCCTGCTACAAGGAGCCCCTCGTGGACATAATTCAGCCGGGCAAGCCCAGATTGACCTACGCAAATGTGACTCCTCCCGCCGCGAACGATATCGTGGGATCTCTCGCTTCCGGAAAGATCCTCACGGAGGGACTCCTAGCACGCATCGAGGAAGACGAGAATCTCGTGGAGGGGACCACAGTCCAGATTTCGAGTGGAGTAACGGGCGGTTTGACCGGCTTGAGTGGGGAGTTGTCCGCGAGCGGCGCCACGGGCACGAGGCCGAGGAGCGACGCTGGCGCGAGCGAGCTCGCCGGCGTTCCCGCGTTTGGTGACGTGCCATTCTTCAAACAACAAAAGAGAATCGTGCTGCGCAACTGCGGCGTCATAAATCCCGACAGCATTGATGAGTACGTTGCGCGAGGCGGCTATCTCGCCCTTCACAAAGTGCTCAAGGAGCTTTCGCCCGAACGGGTGATCGAAGAAGTGAAGACCTCGGGCCTGCGCGGTCGGGGCGGGGCGGGTTTCCCGACCGGCGTCAAGTGGCAGTTTACTCGCAACGCGCCGGGAGACGTGAAATACATTATCTGCAACGCGGACGAGGGAGACCCCGGCGCATACATGGACAGGAGCGTTCTTGAGGGAGATCCGCACAGCGTGCTCGAAGGCATGGCGATCGGGGCCTTTGCCGTCGGGGCGCACGAAGGCTACATTTATGTGAGAGCAGAGTATCCCCTGGCGATAGACAAACTGCAAAGAGCGATCAAACAGTCGGAAGAATACGGCCTGCTCGGCGACGATATTCTGGGAAGTGGTTTCAGCTTCAGAGTGAAACTGAGCAAGGGGGCCGGCGCTTTCGTTTGCGGTGAAGAGACCGCACTTATGGCCTCGATCGAGGGCAGGGTAGGCGAGCCTCGCCCCAGGCCGCCGTTTCCCGCGCAATCCGGTTTGTGGGGAAGACCCACCAACATAAACAACGTAGAGACGTGGGCGAACGTTCCCGTGATCGTGGCGAGAGGCGGAAACTGGTATTCTCAAATCGGTACGGAGAAGAGCAAGGGCACGAAGGTGTTTTCGCTCGTCGGGAAAGTCAACAACAGCGGTCTCATTGAAGTACCGATGGGCATTACTCTGAGAGAGATAGTCTACAGCATAGGGGGTGGCATCACGGACGGAGGGAAGTTCAAGGCAATTCAGACCGGCGGCCCCTCCGGCGGATTCATTCCCGAGAGCCTGATAGATCTTCCCGTCGACTACGAACGATTGACCGAAGCCGGCGCCATAATGGGTTCCGGCGGCATGGTTGTGATGGACGAGAAAGTCTGCATGGTCGACATGGCCCGCTTCTTCCTGACGTTCACCGCCGCAGAGTCATGCGGGAAGTGCGCGCCGTGCCGAATAGGCACATACGTGATGAACGAAACGCTCGCGCGGATATGCGAGGGACAAGGTAAAGAGGGAGACATCGAGTTTTTGGAAACACTTGCCGAGACCGTGAAAGCTCTATCGCTCTGCGGACTCGGACAGACTGCACCGAATCCCGTGCTCACCACAATCCGGTATTTCAGACACGAATACGAGGCACACATAAGGGACAAGAAGTGTCCGGCGAAGGTCTGCAGACGCAAATTTACTCCTGAAGAAATCGCGCGGCTCAAAGAAAAAGCGGCCACGAAGCGTCAGGCATCGGAAAAGGTTGGGGCGCCCAAGAGCGCGCAGGTAACTCATAAGAAGAAGGCAGTCAAGAAAGATGCAGGGAAACGTAAGCATTAAGATAGACGGACGAGACCTCGCGGTCGAGAGAGGCTTCACAATTCTCGAGGCCGGCAGGCAGGCCGGCATTGAGATTCCGACGCTTTGCTTCGATGAAGCGCTCGAGCCCTACGCTGCTTGCCGGCTCTGCGTGGTCGAGCTCTCGGTGAAGGGAGTCAAGCGATTCGTGGCCTCCTGTGTGTATCCCGTCGAGGAAGGTGCGGAAGTAATGACCTCCACGGACGAGATTCTTCGTCACAGACGGCTTCTGGTGGAACTCTACCTGTCGCGTTCGCCGGAAGCGAGAAAGATAAGAGAGCTTGCAGAGCAACTCGGTGTGGGTGAGCCCAGGTACAAATTTCCGGAGACTCACAATTGCATTGCCTGCGGTCTGTGCGTGCGAGCGTGCAACGAGATAGTGGGCGCGGGGGCGATAGGGTTCTCGCAGAGAGGGATGAAGAGGAGAGTGGAACCGCCTTTTCGCAGAGGTTCGGCCACGTGTATAAGTTGCGGCACGTGCACAACGATCTGTCCGACCGAAGCGATTACGCTGAAGGAAATAGATCAAGTCAAATCAGTGCACGTTGCCGGCGAGGGTGCCTCCATAGAGCCGTGCAGCGTATGCGCCGCATTTGAAATAGTTCCGAAATTACCAGACGACTACGTCGGATGGCTCTCGGAAAAAATCTCGGGGAAGCCCGCGGCGAAGACCGTGAAGTGAGTGACCTTGCAAAGCGCGTGAAACGATCCGGCGAGCCGCGGCCTCCGGTATCAGGAGAACGGATGGAAAATTCTCCAAGAATCGGTGTCATCCTCTGCTATTGCGGGAACGAAATACGCGAGGCGTTGGATTTCCCGGAGATCGAGACATTCGTCCGCGCGTTGCCCGGTGTGGTTTATGTTGGGGCCGAGGCCTATCCTTGTTCGAGGCCCGGAGTGGCGACCTTGGCGAATGCAATCAAGGAACATCGACTCGAGAGAATCGTGATCGCCGGCTGCACGCCTCGACTGCACGGGAAACTTGTGGCTCAAGCCTGCGAGTCGGCCGGACTAAACAGATGGTACGTTGACGTGGCGAACGTCCGCGAGCATTGCAGCCGAGTTCACAAAGACAAAGCCGGCGCCACGAAAAAGGCAAAGGCTCTGATTGGTGCGAGCGTCAAGAAAGTGAGTCTCTCCGGGTCCTACGAACCCGTGAGGGCGACGCCGGAGAACTCTGTCCTTGTGATTGGCGGCGGCCTGAGTGGTCTCGGTGTCGCAGCGGAGCTTGCGAGCTTGAGTGGCAGCGGAACTCCTGACGTGACCCTCATCGAGAAGGAAGAGGTCCTGGGCGGGATGCTTCTTCGACTTCACAGGCCCTACCCTTACGGCAAGGCTGCGAGAGACATCGTAGAAGAAAGGCTCTCGAAGATCGAAGGCAAGGTGAGACTGCTCAAACGAACCGAACTTGTTTCTTTCGCAGGTGCCCCGGGCCGGTATCGCGCGAGACTATCAACGGACGGGAGGATTGAGGAGTGCCAATTCGGAGCGATAGTGGTTGCGACTGGCGCCGACTGTGTGAGCCTGACGGAATTACTGGAATCGCCGCCGCTGAGGGGAATCTCCACCTTTGGCGGTCGCATTCTCGGGCAGATTGATTTTGAAAGGGAGCTTCCGAACGAGACACTCAAGGGTGCCCGCTCCGTTCTCTTTCTCAACGTTTCTGCGTCGCGACTCAGCCACTCCACTTCGAGAGTCTATTCTCTCGTGGCATTGAAGAACGCGACCTCGCTCAAAGAAGCAAGCCCCGGACTCGAGACGCAGTTTGTTTTCGCGAACGTGCCCTCGGAGATGGAGAGAGAATTCCATAGAGCCAAGAACGCCGGAGTAACGTTCGTAAAATGTGACGATGATGCGAATATTGAATTCGTGAAGGCCGGGCTTCTTCTGAAGGATGGAGTCCGCGTCAGTGCGGACGTTGTTGTCTTGCCGACTTTCCTCAAGCCGCGGCCGGGTTCTGACAAGCTTGCCGAGCTTCTGCGAATTCCGGTAGACGCTCATGGTTTCTTCGTCGAATCCCACATTAAGCTGAGGCCCGGCGATTTTGTTGAGAGAGGCATATTTGTAGTGGGAAGCTGTCATTCACCTGCAACCATTCTCGAGTGTGGCACGCAGGCCATGGCTGCAGCCTCTAGAATTTCCCGGTTTCTCGGGAGCGAAATCGTGAAAGCCCCGCTTTTCTCGAAGATTGATGAGAATGTGTGCAGGGGTTGCAGCCGGTGTGCCGAAGCGTGCCGGTGGGACGCGATAGAAATGGTGACGCTCGACAATGGTCTCAAGCGTGCGAACGTTGACGAGACCCTGTGCACCGGTTGTGGAGTTTGCTCGACCGTGTGTATAAACGGAGCGCCCTCTCTCGCGCCGGTGACGCAGAGGCAGATAAAGGCGATGGTGGAAGTCGTTGGAGCCTAGAACTAGCGGGTGCCCAGCGCGAGCGTAGAGGATGGAGGTTTCGGGCGATCTGTGGAGGTCGCCGGGCATGCCTGGACGCGTTTGGACGCCGAGAGGCCATAGAGAGATCGAGACACTATGAAGAAGGATAACGCGAAGGTGAGCCGTCCATCTAACGTCGTCATATTCACCTGCAATTGGTATCCGGCAATCGCCGCAGACAACGCTGGGGTCGTCGGTGAAGAATATCCTGCGGACACCAGGATAGTGACATTGACGTGTGCCGGACGGCTTACTCCAGCTCTCATTCTGGATGCCTTTGGCTCGGGTGCGCAGGGAGTGCTGGTGGCGGCATGCAAACCGGAGATGTGTCACTACGTGAACGGAAGCTCCACGTGCGAGCAGGTGGTCGCCGATTCGAAGGAGCTTGTCGGGCTTCTCGGAATAGGGTCTGAGAGGATTTACCTGGCGACGTTCGACACGGAAGAGGGGAAGCGTTTCGCCGACTGCGTGAAGGAATTTCACCGGAAAATAGTGGGGCTCGGCGCCGTCGCCGTGGAGCGGTAATGAGTTGCAGCCGGAACTTCTCGTGGAGGTCAGTTTGAAACCCGACGCGGGTCTGGAACGAAAAATCGCGGAGACCAAGGCCTACAACTGCGTTGAGTGCGGGATTTGCACGGGCAGTTGCCCCGTCTCCCGCGTAAATCCGAATTTTTCGCCCAGGCTTATGGTTGAGAAACTGCTCCTGGGGCCTCAGGACGAGATTCTGGCTGACAAGGAACTGTGGTCCTGTCTCACGTGCAAGACGTGCAGTGTTCGCTGCCCCGCGCAGGTCGACTACAACGAATTCATGAGAGCGGCCAGAGTGGCGGCGCGACAGGAAGGCTTTGAGGGGGTCGACACACACGCCGGTGTCTTGCGTTCCATCATGGAACTGCACGCCAAGGGCTTCAGACCCAAGAGTACTCGCTGGCTCGACGCCAGCCTCCGAACGTGCACGCGAGGCGACGACTTCTACTTTGTCGGATGCCTCCCATACTTTGACGTAGTGTTCAAGAACATCGAACTGGAAAGCACTCCGGTTGCGCGGTCGGCGGTCAGGTTGATGAATTTGGTGGGCATCACGCCTGTCGTTTCCGAAAACGAACGCTGTTGCGGTCACGATCTGTACTGGTCGGGGAACCACGACGATTTCGTCAGACTGGCGAAGTACAATCTGAAGCTCATCTCCGGTTCGGGCGCGAAGAGGGTGATCTTCACGTGCCCGGAAGGATATTACACATTTAGTAAGCTATATCCGGAGGCTCTCGGCAAGCTCAAGTTTGACGTTCTGCACGTCACCGACATCCTGCTCGAGAAGGTGAAAAAGGGCGGGCTGGTATTGCACGCGCCTCGTTCGGGTGCTGAGCGAACGTCCGAGTCCGGCGCCGAACCGCTCAAGGTGACTCTCCAGGATCCGTGCAGGATGGGAAGGATGATGGGACGAACGGAAGAAATGCGGGAGTTGTTGGCTCTGATTCCAGGGGTCGAGCTCATCGAAATGCCGAGGAATCGCGCCAACGCAGTCTGCTGTGGTTCGAGCGCGTGGATCACCTGCACGCTCTGCAACAAACAGATTCAACTCGACAGGCTGGCCGAGGCAAAGGAAACAGGGGCGTCTACTCTGATCACAGCCTGCCCGAAATGCAGGATTCATCTGACGTGCGCCCAGTACGACAAGGACAGGGAGCTCAATATTGGAATCAGGGACATCGTTTCGCTTGTGCTGGATGCCGCGGGATAGGGGCGCGGCAGGTGACCCTTGGAATGCTTCGCCCTTTGGGAGGCGATTCTCGAGGAGGGAGAGCGAGTGGCTGAGGTACTGGTAATAGGAGGAGGCATAGCGGGGATTCAGGCCTCTCTGGATCTCGCTGACATGGGGGTAAAGGTCTACATGGTTGAGCGCAGGCCGAGTATCGGCGGCGTAATGGCTCAACTGGATAAGACGTTTCCCACGAATGACTGCTCCATATGAATACTGGCGCCTAAGATGCTGGATGCCGGTCGGCATCCCAACATTGACATCCTCGCGTACAGCGAGATCGAGAGCGTCAAGGGTGAGGTGGGCGCTTTCTCGGTTACCGTGAAGAAGAAAGCCCGCTTCGTGAAAGCCGATGTGTGCAACGCCTGCGGCGACTGCGCGGCCAAGTGTCCGCGAAAGGTCGGCGACGAGTTCGACATGAAGTTGAAGGACAGGCGGGCCATTTACCTATATTTTGCGCAGGGAATCCCTGCCGTCATGACGATCGACAAGGACAACTGCACGTTTTTCGAGAAAGGCAAGTGCAGGCTGTGCGAGAGGGTGTGCCAGAAGGGTGCGATCGATTTTGAGCAGAAGGACGAAACGCTTGAGCTGTCGGTCGGAGCAATAATCGTGGCCACCGGTCTTGACGTGTTCGATCCGACGCCGTTGACCCAATACGGCTACGGTCGGATCAAGAACGTCATCACAGGGTTGGAGTATGAACGACTGATCAACGCGACCGGTCCGACGGGCGGGCACCTTTATCGGCCCTCGGACAAGACGCTGGCGAAGAAAGTGGCGTATCTCCAATGCGTCGGGTCGCGGGACCTCAACTACTGCAAGTATTGCTCGAGCGTATGCTGCATGTACGCGATAAAGGACGCGATGCTGGCGCGAGAGCACGATCCCGAGGCGGTCTCTTACATTTTCCACACGGACTTTAGAAACGTGGGAAAGTGGTTTCAGGATTACGAGATAAAGGGGCGGGAGATCTACGGCATCAATTACGTCAGGGGACGAGTGGCGGAGGTGGAAGAAGACAAGAGCGGGAATCCGATCGTCTGGTACGAGGACACGCGGAAACGGGAAGTGAAGTCCCTCAAGGTCGACCTCGTCGTTCTCTCGGCGGCGGCTACGGCGGCCAAAGGTTCCGACCGACTGGCAGAGATTCTGGACATCAGACTTGATGAGAATCGGTTCGTGAGTGTCGGCGACCGAGAGCCCGCCGATACTTCCAGGCCCGGGATATTCGCCTGCGGTTTTTGCAACGGGCCGTGCGACATTCCGGAAGCCGTTTCGCAGGCAAGCGCGGCCGCAATGAGGGCGGCGGAGATGGTGTTGCCGGAAGTAAGTGTGGCGTCAGGTTCTTGAGCGAGTGATGCGCGGAAGAATGCGTGCACGTGAAGGGGGGGAGAGAGAATCTCGGTCCGGAGACGGACTGTCAGAGTGGGGGGCTTCGAGGTGTGCGAAGTACATAGGAGCGAGTGAGAGATAGTCGATGATGAGTGAGTCAATGAAGGGCGTCCGATCCGACGACGACGTGGCTGCGAGCAGCGACGAGATCCGCATCGGTGTCTTCATATGCAAGTGTGGGACAAACATTGCGGGTTTCCTCGACACCAAGGTCGTGTCCGATTATTCCCGCACGCTTCCAAGCGTGGTCTTCTCGCGGGAGAATCTTTTCTCGTGCTCGGAGGCGGGCGTGACTGACATAAGGAACGCCATCAAGGAGCAGAACCTCAATCGCGTGGTCGTTGCGGCCTGCACGCCTCGGACTCACGAGCCGGTGTTCCGGGCCGCGTGCGAGGAGGCGGGACTCAACAAGTACCTCTTTGAGTTCGTGAACATCCGTGAACAGTGCTCCTGGGTTCACAAGGCCAGTAGAGAGATCGCGACCGAGAAGGCCAAGGATCTCGTGCGGATGGGAGTTGCAAGGGCGACGAGACTCGAGCCCAAAGAAGAGATCACCGCAGACGTGGCGCGAGTAGCCCTGGTCATCGGTGGGGGGATATCCGGTCTTACATGCGCTCTTTCCCTCGCAAGAAGAGGGTTTCCTGTCAAACTGGTAGAGAGAGAAAAAGAGTTGGGCGGGCTCCTCACGTACGTCAATAGACTCTATCCTTCCAACATCTCTGCGAGCGAGTTCATTGCAGAGAAGATAAGAGACGCCCGGCGTGACCTCAAGATTGAGATAATGACCTCCAGCATCGTCACGGACGTTAGGGGCTACATCGGCAAGTATGAGGTGTCCGTGTCCTCCTCCGGCGAAATGACGAAGTTTGTGTGCGGCGTCATCGTCGTTGCAACCGGGGCCGAAGAGCTCATACCGGATGGCTACTTTGGGTACGACGGCAAGAAAGTCATAAGGCAGATTCAACTCGAGGAAATGATGAAGCGGGGAAAACTCGAGGGTAAGCGATTCGTGATGATTCTGTGCGCGGGGGCCAGGGTGCGAGAGAGAATCTACTGCTCGCGGATTTGCTGCACGAACTCGATAAAGAACGCAATGCTCATTAAGGAGGCCGTGCCCGACTCCTCCGTACACATACTATACAGGGATCTGCAATGCTACGGCGTCAAGAATGAAGAAATGTATCTCAAGGCGAAACAGATGGGTGTGCGATTCGTCAATTATTCCCTCGATAATCCACCGGTCGTAGAGGCCGGCAGAGTAAGTGTGCTCAATCCCCTCACCGGAAGAAAGATGGTACTAGATGCGGATCTTGTGATTCTCTCCTCGCCGCTCGTTCCGAGAAAGGGAGTCGAGAAGGTCTCGCGAATGCTCAAGGTGCCCCTCGACGAGAACAAGTTTTTCCTCGAGGCCCACGTGAAGTTGAGACCCATGGATTTCGCGACGGACGGGATCTACGTTTGTGGGACCGCCCATTGGCCCTCGTCCACGAGCGAGAGCATCTACCAGGCGTTGGGTGCTGCGGCCCGCGCTTCCATTCCGCTGACGAGAGGATACGTGAAGGTGGAGCCGATCGTCAGCGAACTTGTGGACGAGGATGCTTGCAGGGGATGCGGCATGTGTGCAGCGGCGTGCCCGTACGGGGCAATCGAGATCGTGGACACGGAGAAGGGGCCCAAGGCCAGGATGACAAATGTTGCATGCAAGGGGTGCGGCGTGTGTGCCGCCATGTGTTACAAGAGCGCGATTGGCATGAGCCATTACACGGACGAGCAGCTCGACGCGCAGGTTAGAGCGTACTTAAGAGGAGAAACATGAGCGAGTTCAGGCCCAGAATCTTGGCGTTCTGCTGCAATTGGTGAGCGTACGGGGCAGCGGATCTCGCCGGGGTTGCGAGACTTCAATATCCACCTGAAGTAAGGGTGATACGAGTCATGTGCTCGGGTAGGGTGGACCCGTCCATCATGATGGGAGCGTTCCTCAACGGAGCGGACGGAGTCTTCGTGGGCGCATGCCTCTTGGGCGAGTGCCATTACACGGACGGAAACTACCATTCTCAGGCGAGGATCTTTGTCGCGAAAAAAATCCTCTCATGCTGCGGCATAAATCCGGACAGGCTCGAGATGAGGATGATGTCGTCGGCCGAGGGCAATAAGTTCGTAAGATATGTGACCGAATTCACTGACGCGATCACAAAACTGGGCCCGCTGGGCGATAGCGAGCATCTCACCAGAGAGGAGCTTCCCCTCAAGCTTCAGGTCGCGAGAAACGTCGTCGAAGGGAAGAAGCTCAGGTGGGTGACGGGGAAGAAGGTCGAATTCTCCGGCACGGGCAACCTGTACGGCGAAGTCTTCACGGAGCACGAGCTGGGAAGAATGTACGACGAGATAGTAATGGACGAGTGCACGATCCAGGAGATCGTCCTTCGCGGGAAAGACGGACTTGTCTCGGTGAAGGAACTTGCGAGAACGCTGAAGGCTTCGCCGCTCCGAATCCTGAGAGAACTCGTTGACATGCGAAGGATGGGGATGGCGGAAATCGAAAGAATCGAGGGCAAGACACCGCTTTGGCGAGTCAGGGCAGAAGGGCAGGCCCTTTCTGCAGTGGAGAGCCGTGCCCTCGATGCTCGAGGTTGCAGCGAAGAGTAGGATAATCCGGAAATGGCACAGGGAATGACGGAACAGACGAGAGACTCGAGCCCCGAGAACCGCGCCGTCCTCGTGGTGGGCGGCGGGATTGCGGGGATAGAGGCGGCTCTCGAACTCGCCGAGGCCGGCGTAGAAGTCTATCTCGTGGAACAAAGCCCCACCATCGGCGGCGCGATGGCTCAACTTGATCGGACGACCGCCTCTGACGTTTCTGCTTTGTGCGAGCTTGTGCCGAAGATCGAGGCTCTGAAGCGGTACCCGAACATTCATCTCGTCACGAATGCTGCGGTCGAGGAGGTCAAGGGCGAGGTCGGAGCTTTCGAAGTTGTGGTCAGGCAGGATCCCTTCAGGGTCGACGAGAAATGCACGTTCTGCGGCGCCTGCGCCGTCGTCTGTCCCATAAAGCCATTCGACACGTTCAACGAAGGCCTCTGTCTCAGGACCGCCATAGACTCACATAACTGGGCGTCACTCCCGCGTCTTTACAACATCGAGAAGGAGACGCCGATATGCGTAGAGACTTGTCCCGCGCACGTTGACGTGAGGACTTACGTCGGGCTCATCGCAGACGGGAAGTACGCCGAGGCCGTCGAAGTCGTGAGGCGGACGAACCCCCTGCCGGCCGTGTGCGGTCGAGTCTGCAATCACCCTTGCGAGAGCGCTTGCAACCGCGGCAAGCAGGACGAGCCTATCGCGATAGACGCGCTGAAGAGATTCGCGAGCGACTACGAAGTCGACCTTAGAAAGCAGGGTAAGATTCCCCTGCCCAACCCCACGAAGAAGAAATCCAACAGCAAAGTCGCCGTCGTCGGCTCCGGCCCAGCCGGTTTGACCGTTGCCTACGACCTCGCACTGAAAGGGCGCGAATGCACGATATTCGAGGCCGCTCCCGTACCGGGCGGTATGCTCTGGCTCGGGATTCCCGAGTACAGGCTGCCGAGGCACGTCATAGAGTCCGACGTTGAGTACATCAAGGCGCTCGGCGTCGAACTCAAGTTCAACGCACCAGTGGGGAAGGACCTCACAATTGACGATCTCCTGAAGCAAGGCTTCAGAGCGCTGTTCTTTGGCGTCGGCGCGCACAAGGGGCTGAAGCTCGGCGTGCCGGGGGAGGACGAATTCGAGGGGATTCTCGATTGCGTCGTCTTCCTGAGGCGAGTCAATCTCGGCGACAAGAGAAAACCCGGCGAGAAGGTCGTAGTAATAGGTGGAGGCAACTCTGCGATCGACTCCGCTCGGACGGCGTTGCGTCTCGGTTGTCAGGAAGTGAGCATACTTTATAGGAGAAGCCGCAGAGAGATGCCGGCGAATCCCTGGGAGATCGAGGAGGCCGAGAGAGAAGGCGTGAAGATTCATTACCTGGCCGGGCCGGTCAAGATGCTGGGCAGAAACGGCAGGGTCAGCAGCATGATATGCACAAAGATGAAGCTGGGGAAACTCGACGCCAGCGGGAGAAGAAGCCCCCTCCCCCTTGAAGGTTCCGAATTCGAGATCGAGACAGACTGCATCGTCCCGGCAATCAGCCAGGAGCCTGAGATATCGTTCCTTCACGAAGGGCACGGGCTGAAGATTTCAAAATGGAACTCGTTCGTCGTGGACGAAAGAACCATGGCCACGAATCGCGCCGGCGTTTTTGCGGCAGGTGACTGCGTGACCGGCCCCGCCACGATCATCCAGGCAATAGCCGCGGCGCACGTGGCCGCGGACTCGATAGAGAAGTACTTGGAGGGATGAGCTGAGCGGCGGGCACTTGTGGAGTTCGGACACTGGCCGCAGAAGGTCGGTGCAGAAATCAACGGTTCTTCGCCGGCGCGACCGAGAGTGATTCTGGGCACAAATGAAGAAGAGCAAGTTCATAACTGATTTTGGCGACATACCGGCACCGAGAGAAAAGATGCCGCACCTACCTCTCGAAGAACGAAAGGGCTTCGAAGAAACAGAGCCCGGCCTTGAAGAAGAGAGCGCTATCAGGGAGGCCAAGAGATGCCTCAGTTGCAGGCGTTGTATCGGGTGCGGTCTCTGCCTTGCGGAGTGCGACCCGCGCGCGGTTGTCTACGACGAGAAGCCCCGAATGCTCAGGCTGAAAGTGGGTGCGATAGTGCTCACGCCTGGTTTCGACGAATTCGAGGCCGGGAGAATCCGCGAGCTTGGTTACAGGCAATTTGCAAACGTGATCACCAGTATCGAGCTGGAAAGAATGTTGAGCCGGACCGGGCCGTACGGTGGGAAGGTTCTCAGGCCGCATGACGGCGAAGTGCCGACGCGGATTGCGTTTGTGCAATGCGTGGGCTCGAGGGACGAGGCACTCGGTGCAGACTATTGTTCCAGCGTTTGCTGCATGAGCGCGATGAGGGAGGCCCTGTCGCTAGTGAGACAGATAAACGACGCTCGCGTGACGATTTTCCATCGGGACATGAGGCCGTTCGGCAAGGGTTCGGAGGAATTCTATCAGACCGTATTGAAGGAACCGAGGGTCGATTTGATTCCGGCAGCGGTATCAGGAATCGAGGAAGCCCCCGAGAGCGGGAACCTGGTGGTGGAGTTTTCCTCTGCCAGCGTGGCGAGTGACGCGGTGGACTCTTCCGTCGGCGGCGCGAGGCGGGAAGAGTATGACTTGGTCGTTCTCTCCGTAGGAATGAGACCTTCTTCGACGGCGCGAGCCATCTCCCGGAAGACCGGAGTCAGACTCAACAAGTATGGCTTCTGCCAGACGAGTGCGTTTGCGCCGATTCTAGCAAGCAAGGCCGGAATAGTGGCCGCCGGCGCGTTTACCGGTCCGAGGGACATCGAGCAGAGTGTGTGCCAAGCCGACGCGGCCTCCGCGGCGGCGTTGCGGAGCATTAACGGCGGGTCGCTCCCGGCCGGCGACGTGATTCGCGACACTGCGTATGGCGGCGAGGGGCCTTCCGGAGAGACCTCGGCAGGAGACGTTTCGCCGCCCGCCTCTTCGTCTGTTTCTTCATCTGTTCTCGTGATCGGAAGTGGAGTCGCAGGCCTCACTGCGGCCATCGAGCTATCCAACTCGGGCCACGAAGTCACGATTATCGAGAAAGAGCGAGAGCCGGGCGGAATCGCGGCGAGATTTCCTGTTCGATTGGAGGCGACACCAGAGAAAAGCGGATCACGCGGCAAGAGCGGTGCCTCTGATAAGGGCGGTCAGTCCGAGGGGGACGCACATGGCAAGACCCTGATTTCATCTTTGCTCAAGGCCGTGGAAGCGACGGGTAGAGTCAAGGTTCTGACGTCCACCGAACTCGGAAAGTTCTCGGGAGAGGCCGGACACTTTTCCGCCGTCCTGCGTTCGAACGGGAGTGAGAAAGAAGATGAGTTTGGTGCCGTAGTGATATGCACCGGCGGAAGGGAACACATTCCGGAGGAGTTTCTCCACGGAAAAGACAAGAGAGTCGTTACACAATTTGAATTCGAGAACATTTTGAACGCTGGTGAACTCGAGGCTTCGTCAATAGCCATGATTCAGTGCGTCGGTTCTCGCAGTTCTGATTGGCCCGTGTGCTCACGCACCTGTTGTGAGCAGGCTCTGAGAAACGCGCTCAAGGTGAAACAACTGAAGCCCGAGACAAAAGTAGTCGTCTTTCACAGGGACATCCGGGTTTATTTTGTGGAAGAAGAGTTGTTCTCTGAGGCCAAGGAGAAGGGGATTGAGTTTGTGAGGTTGAGGGATGGCATCTCGGCTCGTGCTATGGCCGCTGGGGCGGCGAGAGTGGCGGGGGAGGCTACGCCCACCGAGACTGTTTCGGCTGACTACGTTGTCTTGAGCACGGGTTTCAGGCCGCATCCCGGAGTAGCAGAGCTCGCCAGCATGCTGGGAGTTGAAATCGACGACAAGGGATTCTTCGCCGAAGTTCATCCCGGCCTGAGGCCCGTTGAATCTTCCAGGAACGGCATCTACATCTGCGGCCTCGCCCATTCTCCCCAGAGCATCTCGGAGACTATTGCACAGGCGATGGCGGCCGCCAGGAAGGCTTCTTCGGCGGTGAAGAGACTAGCGGCTAACGTAGATGAGCCGTGCCTATAGAACATGATTGACACGCAGCGGGGCTCGGGATAGCATTTTGATCCGTAATGCCAAGCGGGTTGTGTTGCGAGAGTGCGAGTGATGACGTAGGACAGACGTTTAGGCACGAAAGGAGGAAACGGAGAGGACATGCATGCAATCATCGGTCTTGTCGTTCTGGTGCTGGATGTCGTCGCGATCCTGGATTGCCTCAAGAGACCCATGGAGGTAGGCAAGAAGGCTCTGTGGATCATCTTAATCCTGGTGCTGCCGTTGATCGGGATGATTCTGTATTTCCTGCTAGGCAGAGGAAAATAGAAAGACGAGTCATCTCCCGGCCCGGAATCTAGTCGGGCAGGCAGGAACTAGGCGAGGTAGCAACAAACGTAAGGAGGTCGTTGTGAAGAAGCTCATCGTATTTGGTTTAGCGGGTTTGTTGATGCTTGGGAGTCTTAGCTGCGGCTGGACTCGAGCACAGAAGGGGGCAGCCATAGGTGTTGGCGCCGGGGGCGCAGTCGGCGGTGTTATCGGAAGCAAGGCTGGGAACACTGCGGTCGGCGCGATCCTGGGCGCGATGGTTGGTGGTACTGCAGGAACGTTCATAGGCAAGTACATGGACGACCAGGCAGCCAAACTGCAAGAGGATCTCGATAACGCGAGGATCGAGCGCATCGGCGAAGGCATCAAGGTCACCTTCGATTCAGGGATTCTATTTGATTTTGACAAATCCACTTTGAGATCTGCAAGCCAGGAACAAATCAAGAAGTTTGCTGAGGCTCTCACGAAGTACGAGGACACGGATATCTTTATCGCGGGGCATACCGATGCTACCGGCTCGGAGGATTACAACATGACGTTGTCGCGCCAGCGGGCGGAGTCGGTCGCGAACTACCTGGAAAACCTGGGCGTGGTCCGGACGCGCTTCGCGATAACGGGATTCGGGGAGACCCAGCCCATTGCGAGCAACTACACCAGTGAAGGCCAGCAGCTCAATCGCCGGGTCGAAGTTGCAATCTATGCAAACGCCAAGTTAAAGGCAGCCGCCGCGGCAAAGACGCAGGGCTAAACCGATCGGAATCAAGCTTCACGGTATAAACGGGGGTGTTGGCTATCTCGTCCTCGTGCGGATGAGGTGCACACCCCCGCAGTCTAACCGAATTGATCTTCCTGGGCGTGGCCTTAGCGTTACCTTATCTGCTACCCACGTTCTGCGGATCTTTGTCCCGCTGCTGAAATCTAACGACCGTTTCTCTCCATGCCTGTTCGAGGAGAGGCGCGATCTTGTCCCAGTCGTATCGTTCCTCGACCAGTTTTCTCGCCTTCGCGCTCAGTGATTGTGCCAGCGATTTGTCGTTCAAGAGGCGGATCACATAGCCGGCGAACTCTTCTTCGCTTCGCGCTATGAGGATGTGTTCGCCCGGCACGACCTCTAGACCCTCTGCGCCCTCGGGCGTCGACACAACGGGAAGGCCGGCTGCCATGGCCTCGAGGATCTTTATTCGTGACCCTCCAGCGATTCTCACTGGAACGATGCAGAGGGTGGAGCGAGAAAGGTGTGGTCGCACGTCCTCGACTGTTCCAGTGAAAACGGCGCGCTCACCGGCCAATCTCCGCAAGAACGGCGGCGGGTCCTTTCCCAGAAAGGTGGTCGTTACTCCAGGATCCTTCTCGAGAACTCTAGGGAAAATTGATTCCATGAAGTAAGCGACCGCGTCCTGATTGACAAAGGCGTCGAAGGATGCGGAGAACACCAGAGACTTGCTCGCGAGGTCTGGTTTCACGGAGTCGTAGTAATGTACATCGATGCCGTTGGGAATGACGGTGACCGATTCGCAACCGTAAGACGTCTTGAACTTGTAGCGGTCGTCCTCGCTTACGGCGCCGACGTGATCGAATCTTCTGCAGACCTTTTCCTCGAACCTGAGCATCTTCCGCCATTCGAGATGTAGAAGAGCGCGCTTAATGGGGTTCTTTTCGTGTTGATACAGTCGTTGCCACGGCATGGCTTCTATGTTGTGAGAGGAAAGAAAGAGAGGGCGATCTTGCAGCCCAGTCACGTACGCTCCGTAGTGAGTCCACTCGCAGTGAATGAGGTCGAAATCCTCCTCTTTCACCAGCTGGTTCAAAGTAACGAGGTAGTCCCGGCGGAAGTGTTTC
Source organism: Candidatus Eisenbacteria bacterium (assembly GCA_026388185.1). NCBI lineage: Bacteria > Candidatus Eiseniibacteriota > Candidatus Eiseniibacteriota bacterium. The sequence goes on from JAPLKG010000014.1 coordinate 243,265, forward strand.
TTCATGACAAGCGGCGTGGAGGCGAACATGTTTGCGAGTGCCAGAGAATAGAGTCTGTAGGCCGGCACGAAAGGGTTTCGCTTGGGTAAGGTCAAGAGTCTGATTCCTAGAGATTCAATTTGTTTGCGCGCGCCTTCTTCACCGGAAGGATCGGCGAAGCAGAGATATGTTATCTTATGATTGCGTGCCGCCCTGGCGAGGAGATGGTAACTTCGCAGTCTCTTGCCTGAAATGAGGGGATAAGGAATCCATTCATCGAGTACCAGGACTTTCAATAGTGCCTCGCCGAGACAGAAGTTCCGCCGTCAAATTTGGTTCCCACTCAAGAGTCGCAAGACGTAGTATAGCCAAAACGAGCGCAGTTTCAATAATATGTTATCTACATCTCAGCAAGTCATGTGGTAGAGTCATCAAGAGGAGCTGACGTTCGCATGGCAGATAATCCGTCGCCCGAAAAAAAGCCCAAGGCCACGCCCCGGACAACGCGGGCCCCAACGCCCGACACTGAGCCCATGCCCGGGTCCGAATCTAAGACGGAATCTCACCCGACAATCATTACGGCCGGTCACATTTATGATTATCTTCTCTGCCCTCACAAGGTCTATCTGGACGAGTTTGGCGACAGGTCGCGCATGGATCCCGAATCGGATTTTGAGAGGGTCCTTTGGGACAAGGGCATGGCACACGAAGAAGAGGCTCTTGAGCGATTGGGATTTGCCGTCGCCCAGATAGAATGTGAGGGTTTCGAGGAATGTGAGAGGGAGACTCTTCGTCTGATGAAGGGCGGGGAGGGCTTCATATATCAGGGTCGACTTTCGGCTCCTTCCATGCGGGGGAGTCCGGACTTGCTCGAAAAGGTCCGGGGCAAGTCCCGGCTGGGCGCGTATCACTACGTCCCGATAGACATGAAGTCTGGTTCGGCGTACGAGGACGAGGAGACGGGAAGATTCAAAGAGCATTACGTTCTACAACTGTCCTTTTACGCCGATATTCTTGAGAAGGTGCAGGGTGTGAAGCCTGAGACGGGAAAGATAGTGGACGGCGAATTCCACGTCGTGTCGGTGGATCTGAAACCCTTTGAGAGGGAATACTTCGAGCGGCTTTCCGAGATACGCGACCTTCTGTCCGGAAAAGCGGAGTCTGAACCCTGCATAGGCGGCGTGTGCGCGCAGTGCCATTGGCGCAGCTTCTGCTATCGTTGGGCGAAGGATCGGGACGACGTCAGCTTGGTCCGCAAGCTCAACCGTCCAAGGAGGAGCGCCCTCAGAGAAAACGGAATCCGGACCGTGAGCGAGCTTGCGGAGCTTGGAAACGCGAAGAGGCTCCCCAAGTTTGAGGGCATTTCCGGCAGAGCTCTAGAGCAATTCGTGAGAAGAGCCGTCGTTTTCAAACGAGGCGAGCCGATCCTTCATTCTCCGGTCGAACTTCCACGCAGGAGGTTCGAGATTTTCTTTGACATCGAAACGGAACCGCTCGAGGAAATATGCTACTTGTACGGGATAGTCGAAAGAGAGGGTGAAGAGCAGCGTTACTTGAGCTTCTTCGCCGATTCGCCGGACGAGGAAGAAAGCGCGTGGAACGCGTTCTGGAAATACGTGTCCGGCTTGGAGGATTTTCAAGTCTACCATTACACGTCATACGAAAAGACCGTCCTTACGAGTCTTTCCGAACGATACGCGTGCGATCCCGCTTTGTTTGAAAGGTTCTTTCAGGAGAGCACAGACCTTTACGGTCTCGTGGACAAATGCACCGAATGGCCTTCGCATTCGTATTCCATAAAGGCAGTCTCGAAGCTTCTCGGGTTCGAGTATTCCGAACGTGACCCAGGCGGTCTCAAGGCGGCCATGTGGTACATAGAGTATGCGAAGGCTCCCGGCGCCAATCGCGCGCTCAGGGAGAAGATCATTCAGTATAACAAAGAGGATTGTGAGGCGATGATAGTCCTCAAAGATTGGCTCGCGAAGAAGAACGAAGAAGCGTTCGGCCGATAGCGAGGCACGGGATAATGACAGAGAACAACCGCATTGAAGGAAAAGGGAACACGAAGAAGGCAGTCGGGGACGCCGGACGCGGCGCCAAGCAAGAGTTGGAGAGAGTGGCGATTCCCATCAGCGACATGTCCTGTTCGGCCTGTGCCGCGGCGATTGAGAAGTCCCTGAGAAAGAAACGTGGCGTGATCGAGGCGAACGTCAATTTCGGAACCGAACAGGCCAACGTGACCTTCGACCCCGCGGCCGTTAGTATCGAGGAACTCCTGCGCGACGTGAGGAAGACCGGTTATACGCCCGGCGTTCCAAGAACCGCACGGGTGGGAACGGGGAGCGGCGACGAGAATGTGAGAGCAATGCGAATCGCTCAGAGAAGAATGTTCTGGGCATGGCTCCTTGGCGGTCCCGTCATCGTTCTCATGATCGCGGAAATGATGTCCGGCCACATGGCTTTCGGTGTTCATGGCACGGCCACCGGCATTCACGGAATGATCTCGGGCTCCCACGGCGCGGTCCTTGGCCCCCGTGGTGTCGCCTCCGCCCTCAACTGGATCTATCTGGCCCTTTCGGCTGCGGTTCTTTTCTGGCCGGGAGGGAACACTTATCGCGTCGCAGTCAAAGCGATTCTTCACGGCTCGGCAAACATGGATGTCTTGATCTCGATGGGCACCGCTTCCTCTTTCCTGACGGGTCCGGCGAACCTCGCGGGTGCTCCCATCCAGAACTACGCTGGAGTCGCGGCCATGATCATGGCGTTTCATCTCACGGGAAGATACGTTGAAGCCAAGGCAAAAGGCAAAGCCTCGCAGGCCATAAAGAGACTGCTCGAGCTGGGAGCAAAGACCGCGCGAATCATTGTGGGGGGCGAAGAGAAAGAGGCGGCTATAGAAGAGGTCAAGGCCGGTGACGTCATGGTCGTGAGGCCGGGCGAGAAGATGCCCACGGACGGAGTCGTTGTGTCCGGAAAGAGCGCCGTGGATGAATCAATGGTGACGGGTGAATCCATGCCGGTTTCCAAGAAGGAAGGAGACGAAGTCGTAGGCGCAACGATAAACCAGAAGGGCATTCTGTATGTTGCGGCGACGAGAGTCGGAAGAGAGACCTTCCTGGCGCAAGTCATAAAGATGGTCGAAGAGTTTCAAGGCTCGAAGGTTCCGATACAGGAGTTCGCCGACAAAGTCACCGCCGTGTTTGTCCCCATTGTGCTGCTTGTAACCCTCACGACTTTCCTGCTCTGGCTTGGGCTTCCGCATTTCTTCTATTCCGTGGCTCAGTGGGCGAGCGCCTTTCTGCCCTGGGTCACGCCGGACGTCGGCCGCGTTTCACTCGCCATTTTCGCAGCCGTGGCAGTTCTTGTAATTGCGTGTCCCTGCGCGCTCGGGTTGGCAACCCCGACCGCCATCATGGTCGGAAGCGGGATGGGCGCCGAGCGGGGCATTCTCATTAGAAGCGGCGAGGCGATTCAGGCACTGAAAGACGCCGACATCATTGTCTTCGACAAAACGGGCACCATCACGAAGGGGAAACCGGCGGTGACGGACGTCATTCCGGTGTCCTCGCTGGGTGAGACGCGCTTCCTCAGTCTCGCCGCTTCGGTGGAAGCGGCGTCGGAGCATCCGCTTGCCGAGGCGGTTGTCGAACGCGCGCGGGAAGGGGGTGTTTCCTTCCTGGCGGTCACGGATTTCGAGGCGATAAGCGGGAAGGGCGTTGTCGGGGTCGTGGACGGCAAGAGGGTATTGATGGGGAATCGCGCTCTCATGGAAGCGGAGCGCGTCGATTACTCGCTTGTCGAGGAAGAAATCGCCAGACTCGAACATGACGCAAAGACGACGGTGATGCTCTCCGCGGACGGAACCATCTGCGGCGTCATCGGTATCGCCGACACTCTCAAACCGGACTCGGAGACCGCAGTGACCGAACTCAAGCGAATGGGCCTTCGGGTGGCGATGCTGACAGGCGACAATGAAAGAACGGGTCGTGCGATTGCGCAAAGCGTCGGAATTGACAGAGTGCTCGCGAACGTCCTACCCGAGGCGAAGGCCAGAGAGATCCAGCGTCTTCAAGCGGAGGGCCTGAGAGTGGCGATGGTAGGTGACGGTATCAATGACGCCCCGGCCTTGACTCAGGCGGACGTTGGAATCGCTATCGGCACCGGTACGGACATAGCCATCGAAGCTTCCGACGTTACACTCGTGAGAGGCGACCTTTCGTCAGTGGTATCCGCGGTCAAGCTCTCGCGAGCGACGTTCAATAAGATCAGGCAGAATCTCTTCTGGGCCTTTTTCTACAACGTGGTGGCAATCCCCGTCGCCATGCTCGGGCTCTTGCATCCCGTTATCGCCGAGATCGCCATGGCCGCAAGCTCGGTGAACGTGGTTACCAATTCCGTGAGACTGAGGCGAACGAAAATCTAGCCGTCTTTTTCCGCACACGGTTCTGTTTTTCGTGAGGGGCCGTCTCTGATAGAATCGATAGAATCTATTCGCGGCTCAATCCTGTTCAACACGAAGATCGGGTTCCCATGAAGATCGTCTTCTCCGAGAAATGTCTCGAGTATGCGAGTCCGGGGCACCCGGAGAGTCCGGACAGGGTGAGACTTGCTCACGAATATCTTAAAGATGGATACGAATTCGTAGAACCGGGAACGGCGAGCGAGGCAGACCTCTTGCTCGTGCATTCAGAAGAGCATCTGCGCAGGCTCAAGAGTCTTCGCTTCCTCGACCTGGATTCGCCTCCGTATCCCGACATCTACAAGTACGCGGCGCTTTCGGCGGGAGCGGCAATTGCTGCCGCGAAGAAGAGCGGTTTTTCGCTCATGCGACCGCCCGGCCACCACGCCGGTCGCTCGAGCGTCGCGGGCTTCTGCTACGTCAACAACGTGGCGATTGCGGTCAAGAAACTCGCAAGGAAGACACTGATAGTAGACATAGACGGCCATCACGGGAATGGTACAGAAGAGATCTTTCTTGGGGACGCAAACGTTACGTACGTTTCCCTTCACAGGCATCCTCTTTATCCAGGCACGGGACTGGACTCTCGGGACAATTGTCACAACTATCCGCTGCCGGCCTTCTGCGGAGACGAAGCGTACCTGAAGACCTTCGAGAACGCTCTTGATTCAATCGGCATGGACGGCGTGCAACAGGTCGCCATTTCCGCGGGGTTTGACGCTCACGAATCGGACCCACTGGCTTCGTTGGGTCTGAGCAGTCACGCATATAGGAGAATCGGAGAGATCATCTCAAAGCTCGGCGTACCGGTGTTCGCGGTTCTGGAGGGCGGGTACGACGGGACGGCGTTGGGACCCAACATAGAACAGTTATTGCAAGGCATGGCGCAGAAAGAGTAAGCTGTGAGACACGCTGAGAGCGAGAGCGTGCGGACACAAGCGGCGCGCGGACGACCGGTGCCTCTGCGGCTACGGTTCCGTCTCGCGCGGTGTTGACGTGGCAAGGGAGGGCGAGCGGAGGCGTTGCGGCGGCAGAGCCGCGGTGGCTGCATCTGGGAAAGGGCAAGCTTGCATGGACAGCGGCAGTACAGTAATTGACGAGGGAGTCATTGATCGTGCAATCAATGGAGACAAAGAAGCTTTCTCGGTGATCGTGAGAGGAACCGGCGCGCGCGTACTTCTCGTTGCGGAGAGAATTCTACGGAATCCCGAGGATGGGATCTCTGCTGTTCACAGTCTTTTTGTGATAGCCTTCTCCAGTCTCAAGAAACTCAAGAGCAAGGGCTTTCTCGAAACCTGGCTCCTGCAGATTCTTGTCGGTATTTGCGGTGAAAGGCTGAAAGAGAAGGGCCGGAAGGCCAGGGCAACAGCCGTGCCGGGACATTCGGAACCCGAGATCCATTGTGGCGCAGGCGTTGCGACGGCCGCCGTGACTTCAGCCGAATCTGCCTTCCGTCGTCTTTCTGAGATAAGAGCCAGAAGCGAGCACGTGAGACGAGCGGTCGACGGCCTTCCTTTCAAGGAGAGAACCGCCGTGATGTTCCGCGATTGGGATGGTGTGAGCGCGATCGAAGTGGCCGAAATACTTCGTGTGAGCCGCGACGACGTGCGAAAACTCCTCGTGGGTGCCAGAAAGATCCTGGCCGCTACGCTCGAAGCTTCCGAGGGTTGGTGTTCCTACGCGCAAGATATCCGAAGTGCCAGAACAATGGCCGCAGGCGAGAACGGTGCTCTCGTGAAGAGCAAGAGTCACAACAAGTGCGGAAAACACTCGGAGCTACTTTGGCTTTTTGTCGGCGGCGAGTTGGGCCAGACGGAGCAAGTGGATCTGATTGCTCACCTGGAGCGTTGTCCCGCGTGTCGCGAGTGTCTTGCCCGCGCCTCGGTCGTTCTTGAAGCAGTGAGGGAGGCCGCTCCCGTGGAGGACGAGCCGCGGCTCGCACCAGACACCCTGTGGAAGGAAATTGAGCCGCTGCTGGCGGTCTAGGTGTCGCCATCGATAAGAGATCCTCAGCGTCGCGCAAGGTTCAATCGAGAATTGGCGCAGTAGAGCATTTCTTGAGCTGTCATCCCGGGCTCACTTTACTCGCGGCACTCACAATACAGGTCGTCACCCGCCTCGTCTATCTCATATACCTCCACAGAAATCCTTTCTTCGCCGACCCGATCTTGGATTCGCGACTATACGATTCCTGGGCGCTCCAGATAGCTGCCGGTGATTGGCTTGGACACGACGTTTTCTTCATGGGTCCGCTGTACCCCTATCTCCTCGCCCTGATCTATCTGGTCGTCGGACACAATCCGTTTGCCGCCGTGGCAGTTCAACAGGCAGTGGGAGCGATCAGTTGTCTGCTCGTATTCCTCATAGCAAGAAGGGTGTCCGGCGCGCTTGTGGCCCTGACGGCTGCAGTGATCCTCGCATTCTATGGACCCTTACTCTTCTTTGAGGGACTTCTCCTCCCGGAATCCCTTGGTATCTTCCTGAGCATGTTGTGGCTCTACCTTCTAGTCAGAGCTGAAGCAGGAATCGGACTAGGAACGTGTCTATGGACGGGCGTGTTAGTGGGGTTAGCGGCGCTTGTTCGAGGCAGCGCCCTCATCTTTCTCGTAGGGATTCTGTCATGGTTTGCCATCAGGCTGGGCATCAGAAAAACGAGGACGTGGCTCCTGTTCATGGGGGTGCTGGCAGGAACAGCGGTGGCGATCGCGCCGGCGACGCTTCACAACTACGTCGTAGGACATGACCTGGTCATGATAACCTCAAACGGGGGCCTCAACCTGTACATAGGAAACAACGAGAAGGCCAATGGACTCTACAACCCCATCAAAGAGCTCCGAATGGTCGGGGCAGATCCAGAGAGCGATTGGACGGGGAAGCATCACGCAGAACAGTTGCTGGGTAGAACCCTAATACCTTCTCAAGTCTCGACCTACTGGATGAACCAAAGCGTTCATTTCATTGTCGGCAAACCGATCAAGTTCATCACGCTCCTGTTGCGTAAGCTCCTGCTCTTCTGGAACGCGTACGAGTTTCCGCAGATCGACGATTACTACATTTGGAGAGACGCTTCTCGCTTCCCCTTGCCACTGATGTCCTTTGTCTTCGTGGGACCTCTTGCCATCACAGGAATAGTGCTCACTTTGAGAAAACGCGAAAAATTCCTTCTCCTGCACATTTTTGTTGCCACGTACACGGTCTCCATATGTCTCTTTTTTGTCACGGCACGCTACAGAGTTCACATCGTCCCGGTGCTCGCAATATTTTCGTCCTACGCACTGTGGTGGTTGATAGATCGCATCGACACCAGGCAGTACCGGCAAGCGGGCCTTGCGTTGTGCGTCGTGATCGCCTCGGTGGCGCTCACCGGGAGGCCGATGCTGTCCGCTCTCGGCATCAGCCCGTCAGTTAAGTCGTGGTATTGGCACTTCTCAAGAGGCACGAAATTCCTGAATGATCCGAGCAGGCTGGATGACGCGATCCGGGAGCTGACGCAGGCCGTGCAACTGAATCCACGCAACCCCGAGGCCTTCAACAATCTTGGCATGGCGTACGAAAAGAAGGGTGTGCCCGCCCGGGCAACGGCCATATTCCAAGACGCGCTTCGGATCGACTCCACTTATGTCGAGGCGCGATACAACCTCGCGTTCTTGAAACAAAAGGAAGGAGATTACACCTCTGCCATCCAGCTTTATCGAAAGGTACTGGAGTTGCAGCCGTATCTTCCTCGGGCTCATTTCAACCTCGGCATATGCTGTTTTCGATCCGGCGATCCGGCCGCGGCGGCCTACGAATTGCGCAAGACCCTGGAATTGGAGCCCGGGAGCGCCGAAGCTCACAACCAGCTTGGCATCGTCCGGGGCGAGCAAGGTGCCCTTGACGACGCGGTCGAGGAGTTCGAGGCCGCCCTTCGACTGAATCCGGGTTATCCCGCCGCCAGGGCGAACTTGGAGCTGGCGCGGAAACTCGAATCCGCACGCCGTCGGTCATCCGCGCCCGTCCATTAGTCATTATGTGACGCAAACCCTCGAAGCACCGCCGTCCCACAACTCGCTTGACAAAAACGTTCAATCGGCGCATCATTTCTTGGTGTTTCTTGTTGTGTGTCACTGGATGGAACTCTTTAACAGCGGGAGGGGAGGTAGAAGTTAATGGAAACTTCATTTCCTGATTGCAGAAAGTGCCACGATGGCGTTCTTATCCCTTTGAGCGATTACGGGCGTGACGGTGCTCCAATCACATACAAGGCGTGGGTTTGTTCAAACCCGAACTGCGGCTTTAACGTAAGAATCGATAACGGCGAAATTAGTCTGGGTCGTACGGTCGGTCCTTCGAGCAAGTGACCCGTTCTGATATTCCGCTCCCGTCGGCCAGAGGCAGGCCTATCAGAACACTTTCTAGGTCACGACTCTCGTGACCTAGTTCGGTTTGGTGTCCCTGAATGATCAAGGCCATCATCTTCGATCTCGACAATACTCTCACTGATTTCGTCAGGATGAAGGACACGTCCGTCGAGGCAGCAGTGGACGCGATGATTGATGCCGGCCTCACCCTTCCTCGCGACGAGCTCAAGGGGAAGATATATGCCGTCTACGAGGAGGAAGGCATAGAGTATCAGAACGTTTTCGACAAGCTCCTCCAGCTTGAATTGGGGCACATCGACTACAAGGTGCTGGCCGCCGCGGTTGTGGCCTACCGTCGCGCGCGCGATTCCTCCCTCGTACTTTATCCTCACGTGATTCTTGCGTTGATGGAGCTTTTGAAAAGGGGCCTCAAGATGGCCGTCATCTCCGACGCTCCCAGGGCGCAGGCGTGGCTTCGTCTATGTCACCTCAATCTCCAACATTTCTTCGACCACGTAGTCACATTTGAAGACACTGGCGAGCGAAAGCCTAGTGCCCTGCCGTTCAAGAAAGCTCTTTCACTTCTTCGCGTTGATTCTTCAGAGGCTCTGATGGTAGGCGATTGGCCCGAAAGAGACGTCGTCGGCGCGGCAAAAGTTGGAATCAAGACCGTGTTTGCGCGCTACGGCGACACGTTCGGAACGGTCCACTCCGGAGCGGATTTTGAGATCGGCGACATAATCGAACTGGTTGAGATTGTGGACAAACTTAATGTCCCGGGGCAGAGCCAGGACTCAACGAGAGCGACCTGTTCAGAGCGCTAGTCTCAAAGCCGCGATGATCTCCGGCTCGCGATGGCGCAATCTATCGTGCCGACGCGCCTCATCGTAATAGCGCGCGTGGCACGTTCCGGCAAGGCAGTCCTCTGTCTGATAGCGTGTTCTTCGCCGGTGCCGCGTGAGCGAGCGGCGACGGCGATTTCTTCGTCGTTTCTCGTTTGGAGGATCGGGAGTTGGCCTTCTCTGTCGGCATCGACATAGTCGAAATCGAACGGATCCGGCAAGCAGTAGACGTGCACGCGGAACGCTTCTTGAGGAAAGTGTTTTCTTCCGAGGAAATTTCCTTTTGCCTCGGTCGAGCCGACAGCATGGCGTGTCTGGCCGCTCGCTTTGCGGCCAAGGAGGCCTTCAAGAAGGCGATTCGGGCATCGATTCCGGTGGCGTGGCGAGAGATAGCAGTCCTGCCGGAAAGCGACGGCGGTCCGACCCTGAGATTAGTGAGTTCGCTCGGCGACAGACTCGACGGGCATTTCACTTTGAGTCTGAGCCATTCGCGCGACTACGCCGTTGCGGTTGTGCTCTGGGAGAGAACTTGATTGCACGAATGCTTCATGTGAGCCCTCGATTTCGGCAAAGGTGACAAGGAGCTTCAGTGAAAATCGCCACGCCTGAACAAATGCGGAACATCGACAAACGAGCAATGGAAGAACTCGGCGTTTCAGGTCTCACTCTTATGGAGAAGGCCGGGGAAGGAGTCCTGATCGTCATAGAAAACGTCGTGGGTGATGTGAGAGGCAAGAGTTTCGCCGTCTTGTGCGGAAAGGGGAACAACGGAGGAGACGGATTCGTTGTCTCAAGACTTCTTCGCGAAAAGGGCGCTCATGTCACGGCATTCTTGCTTGCCAGAGCAGACGAGGTTTCGGGAGACGCGTCCGTAAACATGCACCGCTTTGCTTCGATGGGAGGAGAGCTACGGGAGCTAACCGAAGTCGATCTTTCTAAGGATCTGACCCCGGCACTTGGCAAGTCACATTTCGTTGTGGATGCGATCTACGGCACCGGCTTCAAGGGGCGCACCTCCGGTACTGCTGCACAGGCCATTGACTTGATCAACTTCTGCGGTCGCACGGTTTTCTCCGTCGATGTGCCTTCCGGCCTTGACTGTGACACGGGCAGGTCTGAGGGAAACTGTGTAAAGGCTCACGCCACGGCAACGCTCGCGCTTCTCAAGAAGGGTCTTGTGTTCTATCCGGGCCGCAAGTTTGCCGGAGAGATCTCTCTGGCGGACATCGGAATTCCGAACGAATGCGTCGAAGAAGAAGAAATCGAGCTTGAGCTCACGGACAATCTACTTGCGAAGGATTGGTTCCCAACTCGCGAGCCCGACGTCCACAAGGGTGACTGCGGCAAGATCGCCGTTGTCGGCGGTTCGGTTGGATTGACGGGTGCGGTGGCGCTTTGTTCTATGGCCGCCGTACGAACCGGAGCCGGCCTTGTGACTGCCGCCATTCCAGAAAGTCTCAACGACATTCTTGAAGTCAAGATGACCGAGCCGATGACCAGGCCTGTTCCGGAGACCGAGGAACGTACACTCTCGATCGAGGCCAAGGACGAAATTCTCCGCCTCGTCGAATCTTGTGACGTGCTCGCCCTAGGTCCGGGTCTCTCCAGACACTCGGAAAGCGCGGCGCTTGCCCGAGCAATAGTATCATCCGTCACAAAGCCGATTGTTCTTGACGCCGACGGCCTCAATGCGTTTGCGGGTCACACTGAGCTCCTCGCAGAAAGCGGACAGCGACTCATCATTACGCCCCACGTTGTTGAGATGTCTCGTCTGTCCGGCGAAGAACCCGATACCGTACTCCGGGACAGGGTCGGTGCAGCGAAGCGCTTTTCCGCGAGACTCGGCATCGTGGTCCTGCTAAAAGGAGCTCCGACCGTAATTGCGCAGCCGAACGGCACGACCTACGTCAACCCGACCGGGAACGCCGGCCTGGCATCCGGAGGCTCCGGAGACGTCCTTACAGGGATCATCGCCGGTCTCCTGGGGCAGGGGCTGTCTCCTGTCCGTGCGGCGGCACTTGGTGCATACCTGCACGGGCTCTCGGCAGACGTGGCGAAGGAGAAGTCCGGCGAAGAGGGCATGATAGCCAGCGATCTTATCGAATGCATTCCTGAGGCCATCCTACGGCTCAGGGCCGGATGGCAAGCGGGTTTTACGAGGGTGGGCTAGCCTGCACTTGAACGTGCATCTCTCACGTTTGTGCAAATGGCCGAGTCTCGGTGGGACTTCTCCCACTTTCGAAGGTGACTATCCTTGAGTGCTCAGTTCCAACACAAGAAAGACATAATCGAGACGGGTCGCAGACTTTATCTGAAAGGATTCGTTGCCTCTCACGACGGCAACATCAGCATTCGGATCGACGCGAGAGAGATCCTCACAACGGCAAGCGGAGTCTGCAAGGGCCTTCTGAGTGCGGAAGACGTCGTACTCGTCGACACGCAGGGGAAGAAGATCGCCGGGAGGGGAGAGCCCTCTTCTGAACTGAAGATGCACCTCCTTGTCTACGAGAAGCGTCCTGACGTCAGGGCCGTCGTCCATGCGCATCCGCCAGTAAGCACGGGGTTCGCCGTTGCGGGCATTCCGCTCGCGCAATGTATCTTGCCGGAAGTAGTGGTGAGTCTAGGCGCGGTGCCTGTCGCAGCCTACGGCACGCCTTCCACGTACGAGGTTTGCGAAGCCATAAGGCCGTACGTCGAGAAATCTGAAGCATTCTTGCTCGCCAATCACGGCGTCGTGACGTTGGGGGAAGATGTCCTGCAAGCCTATTACAGGATGGAAACCGTGGAGCACTTCGCCAAGATCCTCCTGACGGCGAGGTTGCTCGGAAACGTAAACGTGCTTTCCCGCGAGCAAGTGGAAAAACTGATGGAAGTGAGAAAACAGGCGGGTGTGCGAGGAAAATTCCCGGACTGTGAGAGCTGTGGATACTGTAGCGGAAGCCCAGGAAGCATAGCGGGAGCCACGACCGGAGCCGCCCCCCGAGCCGCGGTCCGACCGGCCGTCCCGACAGGAACCAACTCATCTCCCGAGGATAGAGAACTGATAACTCTCATCACAGCAGTTATCAAGGAGATGACTCAAGGGAAATAGGGGAGAGAGAAGCTTTCCGATGTGGGGACGAGAGGGTTTGCTCGCGTTGGAGACGCCCCAGAGGGACAATCGAATGGCCTTCGTCGATTTGACTTGAGACCGGCCAGCTTACGTGGTATAATATTGTCAGTAGGGATGCGCACTTTGTTTTCTGCTGCGCTGAGGGTCAGCCCTGGATTACGACTGAGCCGCTGGAGTGGGTAAACTCTGGCGGCTAGTCTTTTGGCGGGCGCACCTTGGTTCCTGGCGGGTAGGCTCTGGTTCCTGCCGGGCACGCTTCAGTTCCTGACTAAAGAGACAGGCCCGCAGAGCCGGGAGACAGACAGGGACCGAGAGAGGAGTAGATCACGAGAAGCATAACTCATTGTCCTCTCTGCAGGAGCACCAATCTCAAGAGACTCCCCTTCGAGTACTGGTACCAGCACGAACCGTTCCCGGGCTGCCGATGCACCGGTTGCGGACTCGTTTTTCTTTCCGTCCAGCCCGACAGGGAGACACTGGAAGAAATGTACGGCGCACAGTACTTCGAGAGCGATTTCCGCTGCGGCTCTGCGCCCGCGTCTTATTTCAGCGCCGAGGAGCCTTTTGCGAGAGAAGCAGCCTCGGCTCTCAAGCTGATCCGCGAACTCACGGGGAAAACCGGGGGTAGGTTGCTCGAGATCGGTTGTGCCGGAGGATGGCTTCTCAAGGCCGCGCGAGAAGCCGGATGGAAGGTCAAGGGAGTCGAGATTTCACGGGAGGCGGCGGAATTCGCTCGGGCCAAACTCGGCCTGGACGTCTTCTGCGGCAGCCTTAGCGAGGCAGCGTTTCCTCCTCACAGTTTTGACGTGATCTACATGGCAGACGTGCTGGAGCACATACCGGATCCGGTCGGTTTCGCCGGCGAGTTGCGAAGGATCGTTGCGCCCGACGGTCACGTGGTCGTTTGTGGCCCGACCGCGCTCAATGCCCTGTGGCGGAGGCTCGGTGTTCTTGCCTACGGTTTGTTCAACAAGACCAGGTCGATAGCGGCGGCGCCGTATCACCTTTTCGAATACAATCCCCAGACCATAACGCGACTCTTTGAGAACGCCGGGTTCGACGCGGTTCACTTAATGAAGAAAAAGATTCCCCCTGGACTCAGATCTCGCGGGATTGAGGACTTCCTCGTTCTTGCAGTCGAGCTCGTGAACTATCCTGTCACTCTGCTTTTCGGGCTTTGGAGTGATAGGGTCGTTCTTTGTGCGACGCCTCGCGCGGGAGACGCAAAGGGATCGAGACCTTCGCTGGTCTGTCCATGACAATTGTGTTATGATCACCGGTGGCGGGGTGGTTGTCATTCATGGAGAGTGCGCAAGACATGACCCGAGAGAGTAAGATCAGTGCCAGACTGGCCACGTTTCTCCGTGGGCGTACCGTGCTTCTTGCCGCGCTGTGTTATGGATGCTGCCTATCTGTTGCGCTCTTGAACTCGCCTTGCGTTTCGGCTGCACTGCTGAAAATCGATTTTGACCAGCGCTACCTCCACGAACCAGGGTGGGTCATCAAAGATCACGCTTTTATCAAGGTCGATTCTGTCTATCACGTGTTCTACCAGCGAGGGCCTGATTATTCCAGTTCTCGCCTGGCGGTTGACAGCATAGGGCATGCGACGAGCCTGGACATGAAACACTGGAACATTCACCCTCCGGTACTCGCTGTCCAAAGTCACACGTGGGAAAATGCGGCGGTGTGGGCGCCGTTCGTCATGGAAAACCCTGCCGGCGGCTACATCATGTACTACACGGGCGTGGACTCCAACGAGGTGGAACGGATAGGGGCTGCGACTTCGGAAGATTTGTTCACGTGGACGAAGTATGCGGGCAATCCGATCTTCAGACCCGACACCGCTTGGTCGGCTTGGGACAGCACTGTACAGTACTCAAGTTGCCGCGACCCCTACGTATACTGCGAAGACGGAACCTACTACCTGCTCGTGACGGCCCACGCGAACGACGGAAGCGGGGTGGTAGCCTCCGCGATTTCAACGGACCTCTTCAATTGGACGGACAACGGTCCCATCTACACTCACTCCGGCACGGATCGGTGGCACGCGATTGAGTCATGTTTTCTCATCAAGAGAAACGACACGTACAGACTGTTTTTCTCCGAACAAGACAGCCCGCCGGGCACGTCATACATGGCTTCGGACTCGCTCTATTCCGGCTGGGACATCAGCGCTCGCCGGGTTGTGGACTCGGGCATCGCCCCGGAGATCCTGAATGGCGACGGCGTCGAGCTGTTTTCCAGATTCAGCAAGTTCTTGAAGGGAGACACCGTCAACACGGCTGTCAAGATAGACACGTTGCGATGGGATGATGACCTCCCCAACACCGAAGGTCCGCATCCCTTGGCCGAGCACTGGTACGATATCAGCGGCGAAGCCCTCTACTACCAGCCTGCCTTCGGAGACAATTCGTGGCAGCGAGGTGGCGAACACTGCGGATATATCGGGAATTCCTGGCTGGGAACCATGGAGTACTTCCAGGGACCGCTTCAGGCCGGTTGGAGCGGTTGGGCGTTGGGGGAAGACGCGCGAGGCTCCGCCAAGAGCTATCCTTTTACGATTCAAGCTGACAGTATCAGCCTTCTCGTAGGCGGCGGCAATCACCCCGACTCCGCTTTCGTGGCGCTCTACAGGGCTTCTGACGATTCCTTGCTTTTCAGCGAGACAGGAAGGAATTCCGACACGATGGACAGAAGAGTCTGGCTGGTGCGTTCTCTCAAGGGAGAGAGTGTCTATCTGAAGATAGTCGATGATGCGTCCGGCTATTTCGGGCACATCAACTGCGACGAGATAGCAGAGTTCTTTGCCCAGCCCGACGTTACCCCTCCTTGGGTGAGCCTGTTCGAGCCGAGCGGCGCCGAAACCCTGGTTCAGGGAGAGCAGTTCGAGATACGCTGGAAGGCCGGAGACGAAACCGCAATTGATTCCGTCGTCCTCGAGTATTCGCTCGACGGCGGTTCGACCTTTCCATATCTTATAGCCCGGCCGTCGCCGCAGGACACGTCTTACCTTTGGAACATTCCCCAGACGTATTCCGATAGCTGCCTGGTGCGAGCGACTGTCTATGATTGGGGCCCCAACAGTACGAGCGATCAAAGCGACTCACTTTTTAGAATCGTGGCGTACATCGGAGTTGACGAGAATCCCTCCAACGCTCCTGCAATAGAGAGGAAACTCGCCTTAAGCGTTCAAGGACAGAATCCTTTTGCGGAGCGAACTTCGTTCCGCTTCAACCTGCCTTCGTCGTTCGCTGGAAGACGATTCTCTCTGGACGTGTTCGACACGGCCGGGAGACACGTTCGCGATCTCACACGAGGAACATGCCCTGCAAACGGCGCAGCACTCTCTGCCCCCTGGAACGCCTGCGATGAAAGCGGAAGACTCGTAGGTTCGGGAATATACTTCGTGCTGCTCAGGGTCGATGGCACCCCACTCCTCACCAAGAAAATCGTCCTGCTCAAGTGAGTGCCCTGCTGAAAGCGCACAATTCCAGCCGGCAGAGGGGAACCTGCCGGGGTCAAGCAACGACGGTTGACTCAAGTTTTTTCGTTTGCTTCAACGCGTGCCAGATGATAGACTGCCTCGTTCTAATTGAATGTAGGTGCACTTCTGATGTCAGGAGGTGAGCTGGATGCCATACGAAATAACAGAGGAGTGCATTGCCTGTGGAGCATGCCAACCTGAATGCGCTGAGGGTGCAATCAGTGAAGGCGATCCGATATACGTGATTGACCACGCAAAATGCACCGAATGCGGCTCGTGTGCAGAAGTCTGCCCGGTGGAATGCTGTGTGCTGAAATAGGCGCGAGCACCAGGCGAGAGAGGTCTGCTACGACGCTTGCTTCTCGAGAATAATAGAGGGTGGTGTCGAATTTCCGATCTGACCGTGTGCCGTTCGGAAACGTGGTTTGTCCTTCTAGTGGTTTCTTCGACACCACCCTCTTTTCTAGCTTATGCCATTTTGCCGTAAGCTCATCGCACAGAGGTCGCTTTCGACGTAGTCTCACCGCATTACCTGCCGGCGGAGGAGAGCTTGGACAAGGTAATAGAAATAGTCCGTCAATTCGGCCTTCTTATCTTGGAGGTAGCTCCGTACTTTGTCCTCGGAGCTCTTGCCGGAGCGACTCTCAAGAGTTGGCTCCCGCTAAGCATTGTGGATCGCCACCTGAAACCGGGAATAAGATCCATACTGGCCCTCTCGGTTTTGGGTGGGCTACTACCGGTTTGTTCCTGCTCCATGATGCCCCTGGCTCGAGCAATGAGAGAAAGGGGGGCGGCCCTGGGCGCCGTTATGGCCTTCCTTGTCACGGCACCAGTCGTGAGTCCGGTCACAATTGCTCTCACGTGGGGATGGCTGGGTCCGGAGTTTGCGGTCGCCAGGGTCGTGGCTGCCTTCGCGGGGGCGATTGTCCTGGGCATATCGATAGAGCGTTTCACGCGGCGTCCGGTCGAGTCGGAGGCGCCGTCCTTGCCCAAGGGATCAATCGTGTCCAGTGTAACTTCGTGTGGCTGTGCGAACGCATTCTTTCCCAACCTTCTCACGATACTCAAGGATCTATGGGGTTACCTTTTGATTGGGATCGCGATTTCGGCAGTCATTTCGGTGCTCGTTCCCACAGACCTCATACCTTCATTGCTGGGGAACGGCCCTCTGGCTTTCATTCTTGCAGCGGTTGTGGGCGTGCCGATCTACGTGTGTAGCGGCGAAGAAGTGCCCATTGCAAAGGCGCTCTTGAGTGTCAACCTGTCGCCGGGTGCCACCTTCACGTTTCTTCTCTCTTCAACTGGAACTTGCCTACCGACTATTCTGATGGCGTCAAAGTTCTTGGGTAAGAAGAACGCCGCCCTTTACGCCCTGTTCTGGCTTGTCTTTTCTATAGGCGCCGGGTTGGTATTCGCGGCTGCGTGGTAGGACCTAGGCCGTCTTTCCTTCTCTGAGTGGCCTGACGTTTCTCCTGGCCCCTCCAATCTCTCTGCGTGCGCCGGCCGCGAAGGGCACTGTTTCTCCCGGAACCTCATAGGGGTCGGCTCCAAGCACTCTGTGCAGGAAAAGGTACAGAGAATGCCAGGCATGAAAGAGTTCTCTTCTGTCCTCCTCACTCACCGCCAAAGCAGAGTCAAGGGAAGGGAACAGCTCGAGAATCTCTATGAAGTCCTTTTCCTTCGTGCTCGCTTCTCTCCTGATGTCACCCATGCCGTGAATGGACTTCAGAAAACTGACCGAGTTGGCCACCGCAACCTTGGCCTTGAGAAAGGAGTTCTCCGCTGCCGGAGACAATTGAGGTTGCGTACGCGAGAACGAGAAAAAGAAGCCCAGTTCTTCCCAAGACACAAGTAGTCTTCTCAACTTTCTGGTGGTCTTGTTCGGGTGCGCGGCCCAGAGAGCTCTGGCGAGGCCGGGCCTGCCCGAGAGATAACCGGTCTGCCCCGCACTTTGCAGTCTGGAAATCTGACGTGGCGGCGTGGTTACGAGAGGCACGGTGGTGTCGCCGGGGGTGGCGAGGTCGGAGGCGACTGTGTTTGAGAGCGGCACGGTCGTCGAAGGCTGGGAACACGATTGGGACGTCTTGGGTGAGATCTGCAGCCTGAGCTTGCCAAAGAGATTCATCTAAACCTCCAGTTCGCAGCTTCGGAGATGCAGCTCGGATCCACACGCAACGCCGCGATCCAAACACGATGCATTGAGGCATCACTTCTTGAGAGAGCGCGCGTACTCCATTCCCGTCTCGAGAGCCTTCCTGTTGAGTTCATAGAAGTCCTTTCTCGGCACGGAAATGGGGATGGCTTGGAGAACGGCCTCCTTTGAGACGACACATGTATATTCTATCAGGGCTCCGAGTGCAACCATATTCGACACTCTCGTGTCACCGAGGTCGTCGGCAAGTTTCGCAGCCGGCACCGGCAACACTCTCACGTCACTTCTCTGCGGAGGTCTATCGATGAGCGAGCTCTCGTAGAGAATGAGGCCTCCCGGGACGACGTCAGACTCGAACTTCTCAAGAGAAGGTCTGTTCTGTGCGATCAACACCGTGGGGCGCGATACAAGCGGTGAGCCCACCTTGGAATCGCTCAGAATGACGTGGCAGTTCGCGGTGCCGCCACGCATTTCCGGCCCGTATGAGGGCAGCCAGCTCACCTGATACCCCTGTCTCATTCCGGCCTCGGCGAGCACTAGCCCGAGAACGAGAATCCCCTGGCCGCCAAAGCCTGCTATCTTGAACTGCGGGTTTCTGTTCTCCGGAGACGGAAAGACTTTCGGGAGAGGCGACTCTTTCTCCTTCTCTTCCCAACCGAGAATTCTCTTTATCTCGTCAAATGGTGGCGCACCGTCAGGGTCTTTGAAGAAATAGGGAGCCCTTTCCGAAGTCACGTCCTTGAAGACCCCGAGCTTGAAGTTTTGTGTTAGCACGTCGGCGACCCAGCGTTTTGCGTCGCGCGGTTCCATTCTCCAACCCGTCGGACAAGGAGAAAGGACTTCGACAAGCGAAAACCCCTTTCCGTCAACCTGGCACTGGAGAGCCTTTCTCACAGCTTTCCGTGTCTGATTGATGGACTTCGTGTCGGCGAGAGAGACTCTCTCTATGTACGCAGGACTTTCCAGTACGGAGAGGATCTCGCAGACCTTTATGGGATATCCTTCGTTCCTGGGGTCCCTTCCCCTGGGCGACGTCATCGTCTTCTGCCCGACGAGACTGGTCGGCGCCATCTGGCTTCCCGTCATGCCGTAAATCGCGTTGTTGACAAAAAACACCGTGATGTGTTCGCCCCTGTTTGCGGCGTGGAACACGTTGTTCCATCCTATCGCCGCGAGGTCACCGTCGCCCTGGTACGTTATCACGATCTTGTCGGGATGAGCGCGCTTGATACCGGTCGCGGCCGCTGGAGCTCTTCCGTGAGCAACCTGTACGTTGCCGACGTCGAAGTAATAGTAGGCGAACACGCTGCAACCCACGGGGCTAATGAAAATGGTCCTGTCGCTCAGACCCATTTCGTCGAGGGCCTCGGCGATCAATTTGTGAAGATTGCCGTGCCCGCAACCGGGACAGTAGTGAGTCGTGATCTTGTCCGTCCCAGGTTTCCTTTGGTAACTGTCGTAGAATGTGCGTGGTTTCTTCAGAACTTCAACTGCCATACGTCGGTACCTCTAGCTCAGGTTTTCTCCCTGATCTTTTCCAGCAACTCCTCCGCCGTCGGGACGGAGCCTCCGTACCTGGTGTAAAGATGTACGGGCCTTCTCCCCTCTACGGCGAGACGCACGTCGTCGACCATTTGTCCGGTCGAGAGCTCGCACACGAAAAACGCGTCGACTTTCTCCGCGAGTTCACGAATCTTCTTGGTCGGAAACGGCCAGAGACTGATGGGGCGCAGCAAACCGACCGGGAGCCCGGCCGTCCTCGCCGCATTCACGGCGGTGTGGAGTATTCTCGATACAATTCCGTAGCCTATCGTCACGACTTTTGCGCCGTCCAGTTTGTATTCCTCGAAGCGAACCTCTTTCGCCTCCACGTCGTCGTATTTTCTCTTCAGATGGCTCACGTGCTCTTCAAGTTCCTCCGGCGACAGGTATATCGAGCTTATGAGGTTGCCCTTCGTTTCCTTGTCACCCGTCACGGCCCAAGACTTCTCGGGTGGCGGGCTCAGCCTTTCCGGTAGCATGAGTGGCTCAATCATCTGGCCGACGAAACCGTCGGTCAGTATTCCGACGGGATTTCTGTACTTGTCGGCGAGCTCGAACGCAAGAATTGTGAGATCACACATTTCCTGGACGCTGTTCGGCGCAAGCGTGATGACCTTGTAGTTTCCGTGCCCCCCGCCTTTCACCATCTGGTTGTAATCGCTCTGCTCAGGCGCGATGTTGCCCAGTCCGGGGCCTCCGCGCATGACGTTCACCACAACGCAAGGCAACTCGGAGCCGGCGCAGTAGGAGATGCCTTCCTGTTTTAGACTCATACCGGGGCTCGAAGAGGCCGTCATGGTCCTCTGGCCGGCGGACGAGGCGCCGTAGACCATGTTTATCGATGCAATTTCGCTTTCGGCCTGTATGAACGTGCCGCCGGCTTCGGGAATCCACTTCGCGGCGGCGTGGGTGATCTCGCTGGCAGGCGTAATCGGGTAGCCAAAAAATGACCTGCAACCCGCCAGAATCGCTCCTGCTATGATGGCGTCGTTACCTCTCATCAGCTTTCGCTTCATTCGGCTACTCCTGCTTTCTCGCCTTCTCTTGATCTCTGTCCCTGCACATTCTTCCTGCGTGTTCCTTCTGACATTTCTTACTCGTCTTCGGTCTTCTTGTCGTCCGTTGTCTTGGTCTTCTTGTAGACCTTGATCGCACCCGGCTCGGGGCAAGCGTAGAAGCAAATCCCGCAGCCGGTGCAGCCTTCGCCCGCGTAGGTAGCTGGATGGTAGCTGCGCTCGTTGAGACTCTCTGACATGACAATGCACTTCTTCGGGCAAGCATCGGCGCACAACTGGCAGCCCTTGCATTCGGATGGGAAGAACTCAACGTAGGGAGGCTCGTGCGGTGGAGCCTGCTCGTCAGTCTTCTCAGTGGTTTCTTGGGCCATCGGCGACTCCTCCGATTATGTGCTAATAGTTAGGTTGGCAATCCGGAGTGAGCGGCGCGAATGCCCACTCATAAGCGTCCGCTCCGGAAGCGACACGCACGACTTGCGCGCGAGGGCGTAGCCTCCCACTCGTGTGGGACGTGCGTTGTTCCAACGCACACGCGGAGCGTCGTTCTGGATACGCTCGGCGCAACACAGCCAAACACACCAGTATAACAGGAAAACGAGGGACTGTGCAAGAACGGAAGCGAAGCCTGGAGACAGAATCGCGTTCCCATTGTGATAGGGAAGAGGCCTCACTGCTAAGGCAGTGAGGCCTCGTACTACTTGCGCGCTTCAAGCAAGGGGTGATAGAGCCAAGCAGCCTTTACCGATACAATACCTTGATCTTACCCCAGGTCGTTTCTGTCACTGTGGTGGGCCAGGTATTATAGTAGGTGTCAACAAAGCCCGTTCCTGTTACCGTGTAGGCCGCCCCGGGCCAAGGGTCAGCTTGGATTATGATTGTTCCTCCGACTTTGTCCTTACCCTCAACGGGAGAGGCTCCAGAACCAATCTCGGTCCAGTACGTCTTCACGTTGTGGTTGTGAAGTCTCGTGAGACTTTCAGACCTAACGTAACCATAGCCGTTGCTGCCCAAAGAAATCACGGCCACCTCTGGGGTAGTCGCATTGAGCCAAGTGTCGTATGAAGACGTAGCAGAACTATGGTGATGGACCTTGTACACCTCCACGTCTCCCACCTCCGGCCCGACCGTGGGTTCCACTGAGGGACTTGCCGTGAGGTCACCTCCCATCACCTCATCAAAACCGCCGTACGTGATCTTTAGAACCATACTGAGTGCATTTTCGTCCGTCCCGCCGTAGACCCCGGCCCCATTCAAATCCACGCACTTGATGACGACGGGATAGGCTGAACCGGCGTCAAGCGTGATGGTTTGACCCTTAACCATCGTCTGCCTCTTACTGCCCAGGCAACTCACGTAGTTGTTGTAGGTCTGGGAGGTATAGGAAGAGCCTCTGTCGTATCCGGCGATGTTCAACGCGACGCCGGCACTAAGAAGGTTGCACAGGCAGCCGATGTGGTCGGAGTGGTAATGTGACGCAAAGTGGTAGTCAACGCTTGTTATCCCCAGACTTTGAACATAGTTCACGATCGGCGAGCAGTTATTGTACGGGCCCTCGTCAACCAGCACGACTTGGCCCAGCGGGCTGATGATGATAGCCCCGTCTCCCTGTCCGACGTCGACGTGGTGTATCTGAAGCTTACCGTTTCCCAGCGCCGCCAGCAGACACGGGGCCCACAGGGCTAGCAACGCAACACTGAAGATTGCGACAACGAATCGCCTGTCCAGAGAAAGACCTCTGCTCTTGCACATATCCTCCGTCCTTCCGTCAGGTTCTACACCAAGTGAGCTGGGGCTCTCACCGGCTCGCTCCCCAGCGAATAGGCTACCGAAACGGCAACCTTCCTTCCGACACGTGTCGTTCAAGTCCGTGGGGACTCGACGACACTCTGTTACGCCTCTCTAATACATTATTATATCAGAAGATATCCCGAGAAGCAAGGAATTCAGCGGGTCTGGACGGCCAGCACGGCACAACCGCCCTATTCTTAATGAGATAAGAGCGTTCGGTCCGGGGGGGAGTCGTTCCCCGTTTCTCGTCGGCGCGACCGCGCACGGTCAATTCGACGTTGACCGGGAACCCCGCTTGTCATAGTCTGTGAACGATGCGGGTTTCCTGAGAAGGCGCCTTGTCACCGTCGCGAGCGGCAGGCGTACGTCCATCGCCTATCAGGCGACCCTTCGCAGGTGAGGACCTGTAGCCTGAGGGAGGTTCGTCATGAAGCAGTTTACTCATGCATGGTTGGCGTTTGCGGCGATCAGGAGACTGGAGGACGTGAAGCTATCTACCGCAGATCGGGAGTGTGCCAACTCCCTGACCAGGTGGTTCAAGAATCACAAGGACGGCGTGATAAGGGGGGCATGGTATCCCGATTCAATGATAAAGGACATGGCGAGCAGTCACGTTCTGAAGATCACACCAGCCGAAAAAGATCAGAGCAAGAATATGTTCAAGGCGCTCCCGGCCACGTACTTGATCCAGGAATGCACGAAGAAATCTCCGCTGAGAGAGAAGTCCTTCGTGATAGACAAAGAGACGAATCTACCCGATCGATGCGAGTCCATCGCGCATTCGGTGATAGACCATCTCAAGACACAGGAAGGCGAAGAGAAGGGGTCGCCCGTCTCGCCAAGCGACAACCAGATCGCTCTAATACTCTTCATGTTGAGCCACTACGTGGCAGACGGGCACGTGCCTTTTCATTGCGACGCCAGAATGTTTTCGAAGGGGAAGAATCTCCACGCGCACGTGGAGGGCCGGTGGGACGAAGCCGTCAGACACTACTATCGAATTGACGAGGACAACGAACGATTCTTTTACGACTCCAATGGATATCCTTTGATGTTTTCCGGTACGGACGAAGAATATGAGTCTTCGTATCTGAGAGCCGTTGATGACTCTCTGAAGAACAGGACGTTCACCAAAGAGTTTGGGGACAAGAACAACAACGTTTGGGACTTCATGAGCGCCGTATGTCAGCATTCCTATCTTCTCTCGTACTCCATGATTCCTCAGGGGTATGACCACACAAACGTTACCCTGAAGAACTGGGAAGCCCTGGGTTCGGCACCGTTTGGGGAAGTCAGCCGGGCGATTCTGTCTGACGCGATTGATTCGATAGCGCGGGTTTGGTTCAGGGTCTGGCAGAGATATGTGAAATGGGAAGCAGAGCAGAGGAACACAACAAAACTGCAAGGAGGTCTAGCGTGCTGAAGGAATTCAAGGAATTCGCCATGCGTGGCAACGTGGTAGACATGGCCGTGGGTATCATAATCGGCGCGGCCTTTGGTACCATCGTCAACTCGCTTGTCTCCGACATCATCATGCCGCCCATCGGTCTGTTGCTGGGCAACGTGGACTTCACCAATCTTTTCATAGTGCTGAGACAGGGCGCCGCCTCCGGCCCCTATTCTTCTCTTGCTCAGGCCCACGAGGCCGGTGCCGTCACGATGAATTACGGTGTTTTCATCAATGCAATCATAAGCTTCCTCATCGTGGCCTTCGCGGTGTTCCTTCTCGTTCGGAGTGTCAATAGACTGAAGCGCCCGGTGAAGCCTGCTGCTGCCGCGCCGGCGACGAAAGAGTGTCCTTATTGCCTGTCCGGCATTGCACTGAAGGCAACGCGCTGTCCATTCTGTACCTCTACGCTGGCCACGGTTTAGACCGGGGTGAAGCTATAGTGTGCGGGCAACCATAACCATGCGCATTCCATCTCTGATGCGCCGCGACACAATCACAAATGCTGAAAAGGCGAGAAAGGCGCAATCTGCCTCTCAGAAGCGAGGACAAATCTGGGTTCGGTGGGTTCGTACTCGAGACCGACGCCCCGAGGGAAAGGAGTTCAAGCAAATGCACGGAACGTGGATACGATCGTCGATATTGTGTGCTCTCATAGCGCTTACGTCGGTGACTTGCCTCCTATGCTGTTCCAAATGGTCACCGCAGAGGAAGCCCGTTGAGTTGCGATACTTTCCGATTGACGACATGGCGGGAATCATCACCAGGTCACACGTTGAGATCGATACCATGATTTCGAGCGACGGCAATGGATCTCTGCGAATTGCAGCGCAGGAATCCACGGTGGTGCGCCTGTTCGAAACGGGCGACGTTAACGTTGAGAACGCCACGTTGATCTATCAAGCCAGGCTCCGCACGGAAAGAGCGGAGGGTAACGTGTACCTGGAAATGTGGTGCAGTTTTCCTGGCAGGGGGGAGTTCTTCTCGCGCGGACTCACGATGCCGCTGACCGGTACCACGGATTGGACGACGGTGGAGATACCATTCTTCCTGCAAGGGGGTCAAAATCCTGACAATTTGAAGCTCAATCTGGTCATCACCGGGGCGGGAACCGTGTGGGTTGATGACGTTCGTATCATCAAGGCGCCACGCGGGCTTTAGCCGTGCCTTTTCCTACCGAGAGTGCGGGGCATGGTTCAGGGTGCGGGATATCGCCAGGGCGCGCGCATCGTTGTTGGCGGGTAAAAAGGTCTCCGGAGCGGGCAAAATGATGCTAGAATTAAGAGCTAGCCATTGGTCGCGTTGCGTCGCGCGGCGAGTTCGACGCGCCGCCGATTGCCTGTGCCCTCGGAGACCATGCACGAGTTAACAGTAGCCCAGAGAATTCTTGAGATTGCAGAAGAAAAGGCCAGAGATTCTGGCCTTTCCAGGATTACGGGAATAAGAGTCCGCGTGGGCTCTCTTACGACCGTAGTTCCTGAAGCCCTTGACTTCTGCTTTGGCTTTGCGAGGGAAGATACTCTTGCCGGAAATGCGAATCTCGTAATCGAGGAGGTTCGAGCCGAGGCACGATGCAATTCCTGTGGCATTGTTTTTCCGGTGGAGCAATCCTTCTTTCTCGTTTGTTCTTCCTGTGGTTCTTCTGACACGGCCCTGCTGAAAGGAACGGAGCTTGATTTGTTGAGCATAGAAGGAGAAATCTAGATCGCACGCAGTCGCGGCTACCCGCAGGCGCCGGATCGCCGTAGATGGGAGCACCAATGAAACAAGTGAAAGTACTGACGAAGATTCTTGCGGCAAACGACATGATAGCGGCGGAAAACCGTGCTCTACTCGACTCCCACGGTATCTGTTGCATCAACCTCATGAGCTCGCCGGGTGCGGGCAAGACCACCCTTCTCGAGAAGACCGCACAAATGGTTTCTGGTTCTATTTCGCTGGGAGCGGTGGAAGGCGACTGCGCTACTTCCTTGGATGGCGAGAGACTCAGCGCCGCGGGCATACCGACCGTTCAGGTAAACACCGGGGGTGGATGTCACCTGGACGCCGGGATGATAAAGAGCGCCCTGCGCGACCTCGATCTGGAGAAAACAGACCTTCTTTTCATAGAGAACGTAGGCAACCTGATATGTCCCTCTTCGTTCGATCTCGGGGAGCATCACAGAGCCGTAATGCTCAGTGTCGCCGAGGGTGACGACAAACCGCTCAAATACCCCGGCATGTTCATCAGTTGCGACGTGATGGTCCTCAGTAAGACGGACCTCGTAGATAAGTGTGATTTCGATCTCTCTGCCGGCAAGCAGAATGCCCTCAGAGTGAACCCGCGACTGAAAATCCTCGAGCTTTCGAGTCTGGAAGGCGCCGGAATGCGAGAGTGGACAGAGTTCTTGGAGAAACTGGTCGAGGAAAAGAGAGTTGAAAAGCGATAGGCGCGACGTTTCTCCTCACTCTTCTCTGCGCTACGAAGCGAAGATCCTGGGGCTTGTTCAAGGCGTGGGCTTCAGGCCACACGTGGCCAGGCTCGCCAGGGGACTTAATCTCACGGGCTTCGTCATCAACGACGGCACCGGCGTGTTCGTCGACATCGAAGGTCCGCAAGAGAGACTCGAACAGTTCTTCGTGCGGCTCGAGACGGAGGCTCCCCCACTTGCAAGAATCTCGACAATCGAGAGACATCGGAAGCAACCAGTCGGTCATCGATCTTTCTCCATTCGAGAGAGTCTGAGACCGTCTCAGAGATTTGCCCTAATCTCCCCCGACATTGCAACCTGCGAGGACTGTCTCGGGGAGTTCCGCGATTCTTCCGACAGACGTCACGGGTATCCCTTCACGAACTGCACCAACTGTGGTCCGCGGTTCACGATCGTGACCGACGTGCCCTACGACAGGGTTCGCACCACGATGCGAGATTTCAAGATGTGCGACGCCTGCCGCAGCGAGTACACCGACGAATCAGACCGTCGTTACCACGCGGAGCCTATCGCTTGCCCGACGTGCGGGCCGTCGATTCGACTCGTGACCAGGGCGGGGACGGCGGTGCTCGGAGAGCCGATCGCGGAGACCGTCGCACTGTTGAAGGAAGGCGCCATCGTTGCAGTCAAGGGCCTCGGTGGTTATCACCTGGCGTGTGACGCCAGGAACGCTCTGGCCGTCTCCACTTTGAGGAAGAGAAAGTGTCGAGAGGAAAAACCGCTGGCGATCATGGTTAGAGACATCGATGCGGCCAGGGCGATCTGTATGATGTCCGAGAAGGAGGAAACTCTTCTGACTTCGCCGCAAAGGCCGATTGTGTTGCTCCAGAAACGCGGAGACATTCTCGTCGCGGACGAGGTCGCTCCACGGAACAAGTACATGGGTGTGATGTTACCGTACACGCCCCTCCATCATCTTCTTCTCGAGGGAACGTCGCCACACGAGGTCTCGGCCCTTGTCATGACGAGCGGCAACCTCACGGACGAACCGCTCGCATACAAAGACGAAGAGGCCTTGGTGAGGCTGGGCGCCGTGGCCGACTATTTTCTCTTACACGACAGGGATATTGTCACGAGATGCGACGACTCTGTTGCAAAGATTCTTCAAGGCAAACCTCAGATGATTCGACGTTCCAGAGGATATGTGCCTGACGCGATTCACATGTCGTTCGCGGGGCGACAGCTTTTGGCAGTGGGAGCGGAGCTCAAGAACACTTTTTGTCTGGCGAAAGACGATCTTGCGTTTCTAGGCCATCACATAGGAGACCTCAAGAACTTGGAGGCCTACGAGGCCTTCAAGACAGGAATAGAGCATCTCAAACGACTACTCTTCATCGAGCCCGAACTCGTCGCTCACGATTTGCATCCCGACTACCTCTCGACTCGCTACGCCTTGGAGAGTGGCTTGCCATCGCTTGCCGTTCAACATCACCACGCGCACATCGCGAGTTGCATGGCGGAAAACGGGATAGGAACGAGAGTGATCGGTCTTTCATTCGATGGAACGGGCTACGGTCCAGACGGTACGGTGTGGGGTGGCGAGTTTCTAGTTGCAGATTTCGAGACGTTCGAGAGACTGGCGCATTTTGCGGCGGTGGAGCTGCCTGGAGGAGAGGCCGCCATAAACGAGCCATGGCGCATGGCCGTGAGCTATCTTCATGCCACCTTCGGGGAGAAGTTGGCGAGAATGAACATCCCCGTCGTTGAGAGAATCGGGGACGATAAGACTAACGCCATTGTTCGTATGATTGAGCGAGGGGTGAATTCACCGCTGACTTCCAGCTCGGGAAGACTCTTTGATGCAGTCTCATCGCTTGTCGGCCTCAGGGATTTTGTTTCCTTTGAGGGCCAGGCGGCGATGGAGCTCGAAATGGTGGCTTCGGACAAGCCCTGTTTGGAGCCCTATCCGTACAGGATTGTGGAGCGAGCCAAGCCGTCGCTTCCAGACGTCGCCGGCAAGGCGACACCCACCTGGATACTGGACCTGAGCGCGATGATAGAATTCATCTGCGAAGACGTCAGGAAAGGGGAAGCCACCTCAGACATTTCGAGAAGATTCCACGAGACTCTTTCTCGTGCGACTACGGAAATGTGTTGTCTCATTCGAACGAAGACCTCTATCAAAGATGTTTGCTTGAGCGGTGGCGTGTTCCAAAATGCCCTTCTTTCCACCCTCCTGGTCGACTCGCTGGATAAGGCGGGATTCAAAGTGTATCTTCACTCTCTGGTACCCCCTAACGACGGCGGGATAGCGTTGGGCCAGGCGGCCATCGCTTCTTTTGCTGCTCGCACGCAGGTGACTGGTGCGCAGGCCGAGCCGGCGGACGCGATTGACGATGCTGCTCGCCGGACAGACGGGGCTCGTGATAATGCCGCCAGAACTAAGGAGTGACAAACGATGTGTCTAGCCGTCCCGGCCAAGGTTGTGGAACTCCGCGGAGACACGGCGACGATCGACATGGAAGGTGTTCGCAGAGAAGTCAGTGTGCTGCTTGTTCCGGACATCAAGGCCGGCGAGTATGTAATCGTTCACGCCGGCTTTGCGATCGGGAAGCTTGACGAACACGAGGCGCTCGAGAGTCTGAAGCTAATCCGGCAGGTGCTTGGGTCTGGAGAAGAAGGGGTGGGCGGCTAGAAGAGGGGTGCAGAGTGGCACGATTCACAGAAGAGTTCGAAAACCCCGAAGACGCGCGATTGCTGTTGAGTGAGATAAAGAGTCTCGCTCGATCCTCCCGCAAGAAAGAAATCCGATTCATGGAGGTGTGCGGTACCCACACGGTTGCGATATTCCGTTACGGGATCAGGGAGCTTGTTCCGAAGAACATTCACCTTCTCTCTGGTCCCGGCTGTCCGGTTTGTGTCACACCCAATTCCTCCATCGACCAGTTCATAGAACTCAGCCGAATGCCAGGCGTGATTGGCGCGGTTTTCGGCGACATGATGCGCGTCCCGGGAAGCGATTCCAGCCTCGAGATCGAAAAAGCCGGAGGAGCGGACGTCAGAGTAGTTTACTCAGGTCTTGATGCGCTCAAGGTGGCCAGGGACAATCCTGACAAACAAGTCGTGTTCTTTGCCGTGGGATTCGAGACGACCGCTCCCACCATAGCCGCAACCGTGCTTATTGCCGCGAGAGACGGAGTCGAAAACTTCTTCGTGCTTCCGGCGAACAAGCTTATTCCTCCTGCCATCAGAGCCGTGCTTGACACGGAAGACCTGGTGCTCGACGGCCTCATATGCCCCGGTCACGTCAGCACGATCATAGGCTCTAGAGTCTATGAGTTCATTCCTTCCCGGTACGGAATAGGTGCCGTTGTGACGGGGTTTCAGTCGACCGACATTCTTTTCGCGATCTCTCTTCTCCTCCGGCAAATCGTGGAGGGCAAACCGCGCGTTCAAACCCAGTACTCCAGGTTGGTGAGCGACGACGGAAATCCTGCGGCGCTCAAGATCATGAACCGAGTGTTCGAGCCCTGCGACTCTTCCTGGCGGGGGCTGGGTTCGATTCCCCAGAGCGGGCTCAATCTTCGCCCGGAGTTTGTAAGGTTTGATTTCTCTAACAGACTCGACGCCACCGTTCTCAAATCGAAAGAACCTGAGGGCTGTCTTTGCGGTGAAGTGCTCCGCGGCAAGAAGGAACCCGTTGATTGCCCGCTCTTCGGCAGCTCGTGTACCCCCGAGGCTCCAGTGGGAGCCTGCATGGTGACGACCGAGGGTACGTGTCAGGCCTACTATCGTTACAGGGGGAGAGTACGTTGAGGAAGGACCGGAATCGCGAAGAGGGTGATGGCCGGACGCTGGACGAGAGCGGGGTGGAGAGGCAGACCCGAAAAAGGGAAGGCAAGAGCGCCGGTTTCATCACGCTTGCTCACGGAAGCGGGGGGAAGGCCGCGCATGAGCTGATCACCCGTTTTTTTCTTCCGTATTTTGACAATCCTATCCTGCGCGCCATGGATGATCAGGGGGTTTTCGAAACGGAGAAGGGAAGGCTCGCCCTCACGACGGATACGTACGTTGTGGACCCTCTCTTTTTCCGCGGTGGAGACATCGGAAGGTTGGCGATATGCGGTACTGTGAATGACTTGGCCGTGTGCGGCGCCAGGCCTCTCTACCTGAGTGCGGGCTTTGTCATGGAAGAGGGTTTCCCCCTCGAGAAACTCGACAGGATCCTCTCGTCAATGAAGGAAGCCGCAGAGGAAGCCGGGGTGGCAGTCATCACCGCAGACACCAAGGTAGTCGAAAGGGGTGCGTGCGACGGGCTTTTCATCAACACGTCCGGCGTTGGAGTAGTGCCCGCCGGCGTCGAAATCTCTTCCAGGTTTGTTGAGAGCGGCGATGCCGTGTTGGTGAGCGGGGCCATCGGTGAACACGGGATTGCCATCATTAGCGAAAGGGAAGGGATCAGTTTTGAAACCGACGTCGCCAGCGATTGCGCGCCTTTGTCGGAGATGGTCGGCGCAATTCTGGCGCGTGGTCTCAGGCCTCACGCTATGAGAGACCCCACGCGCGGCGGTCTTGCCACCACTTTGAACGAAATCGCAATGGCTTCCGGCGTCGAGATCGAGATAGAAGAGACCCTGGTTCCCGTCACCGTTCCGGTGAAGAGCGCGTGTGACCTACTCGGGTTTGACCCTCTGTACGTTGCCAACGAAGGAAAGCTCGTGGCGTTCGTTCCGGAAAGTGAGGCTCACGAAACGCTCGACGTGATGAGGCGGAACAAGTACGGAAAGAATGCTGCCATGATCGGCAGAGTCGTTTCAAGGGGGGAACCCCGCGTCTACATGAAGACCAGGATCGGCGGGCGGCGCTTCGTGGACATGCTTGTCGGCGAGCAGTTCCCGCGTATTTGCTGAGAACGCCACCGATCTGTAGACACGCTTGGCGGCGAGAAATATCCGTACAGTCGTCTTAGACACCGTGGGCGGCGTGCCTCATGTGGTGAGTGAGTAGGGGCGACCGCGTGCTGCGCGAAGGCCTACAACTTGTACCCTATCTTCCTCAAGAAGTCTTTTCTATCTCTCGCGTCATCCTCTGACTCTATGCCCTTGGGCCTTGAACCATCAACTACCCCGAGGATGGCTCTGCCCAAGTCCGTCTCGGCGACAATCACTTCAACGGGATTGGCCGTTGCGCAGAATATGCCGCACACTTCAACACAGCTCTTGACGGCCTGTAGAACGTTGATTGGGAATGCTCCCTTCATCACGATGAAGAAGCAGTGGCCGGCTCCGATACTCAGGGCATTTCGCGCGGCAACTAACTTGAGATCGTGATCGTTACCCTCCACCCTGACGAGACAAGGTTCGGACGCCTCACAAAATGCCACGCCGAACTTGATCGTCGGAGCGGAATTTATCAAGGCTTCGTAGAGATCCTCTGCAGACTTTATGAAATGAGTCTGCCCTATTATGACGTTGGCGTCTTCGGGCGTCTCTATTTTTACCTGCTTCAGTTCCATTACAATCATCACCTCTCTCGTGTGATACGTCCACGTGATACGTCCGCCCGCAAGGGGAGAGTGGCCGGGCAACCCTCTCAGAAATCGAGGATATTAGGCTTGCCACGCGAAGTCAAGTCGCAGAGA
The DNA here is from genome assembly GCA_026388185.1 of Candidatus Eisenbacteria bacterium. Classification (NCBI taxonomy): domain Bacteria; phylum Candidatus Eiseniibacteriota; species Candidatus Eiseniibacteriota bacterium. The sequence goes on from JAPLKG010000014.1 coordinate 275,481, forward strand.
GATCGTATGTGCCATCGGGCCGCCCAAAACCGGCAAGGATGTCCCCCGACATCTAGCCCGCCAAGATGGAGAAGAAAGGGGGCGGCCCCTGGCGAAGCCGCCCCCAGAAACATCACGTATCGTCGCTACGGCCTGAGCTGACAATTGTCGCCGGTCGTTGCTAGCCTGTCCTACTCACGACTCGATTCGGCCATCGCAGCCGTATCCTGCTTGTCCGAATACAAGACCCGGAGCCTCGGCGCTCCCTGCGACCTGTCAGCCGAAAACACCCCGCTGAAAGGCTCCGACACCTTAACAACTATACCGAAGTTGCTCGAAGGCTCAGCCAACCACCCAGCTACAAAATCCGTCACGTCCAGATACACGGTCTCACCGTCGCCGGTTGGTGCAACCCAGTCCGCAGACGCACCGTCATCCCAGTCACCTCCAGCCTTGGCCCAAGGCTCACTCCAACCCACGCTCACGGCATCCCACGCCGTAGTCACACGAAACGCCTCAAGTGACACTACGCCAGCCTCACCGCTACTGCTCACATCAAACGACACGCAGGCAAAGTCCACCACCTTCCCCTCCAACTCCTCCGGTAACGCAAACTCTACCAAGAAACGCGTGTCCCCAGACCCTTCAGAGGAACTAATCGCAGCCACGTCAGCAGCGTCCACGAAAAGCTCTTTCGCCCCCACTGACGTGATAGACACTGCAAGAAGCAGTAAGAAGAACGGCAACATGACTCTCGTCTTCATATTCTCACCTCACTTACTTCAAGACCACAAGCTTCTTGGTCACACGCTGCCTCCCTATCACCGCCTCGTACACGTACACCCCGGAGGCTACGCTTCTATTGTCTTCTCCTCTCCCGTCCCAACTCACCGTATGCACCCCTTGAAGCTCGCGGCCTTCTACCAATGTCTTCACAAGACGCCCTGATACGTCAAAAACCCGCACAAGCACGTGCGTGCCGTCCTCAGGCACCCCGTACTCTATCGTCGTCACCGGATTCATCGGGTTCGGATAGTTCTGAACGGCGTAGCCGGCGGCCGGTGTGGCAAGAGTTCGCCCCGGCATTCTCAACGCAAACGGCATACCAGGATCCTGCGTGAGAAACGGTACCCAGTCCACCTTCCCGTAAAAGAGCATCAGGAAATACGGATCGTCGGTCCCCCACCAGTTATACTCCGCCTTCACGCTGTCCGCCGTCCTGTTCATAACCCAGTAGCGACCCACAAGCTGACTGTCAGTGAAGATCCGATTCACCCCAGAGTCAGGCTGCGCTCCCATGTCCGCATGCGCACTGTTCTTCACAACAACACCAAAATACGTGTAGTCGGTGATGCTGTTCCTCTTAATCCCCACCTCCGCGCTTCCCTCTACGCTTATGCCAACTGTCCCGTTGTCCGCAAACACGTTCCGCTCCACTTGAAGATCGGAGCTACCGTAAACCTTCATCCCGGCAAGTACGTTCTCGATTCTGTTGTACGAAACCGATCCAGAAGTGATACCTGAGCTCTTGATCCCGTAGCGCAGACCCGAGGATGAGCCGGTTATCACGTTGTGGTTCACGTCTACCACCAGGCAACTCAGTAGCTCAATGCCACTCACTCCGGTGCTACCAACGTCCAAAGTGTCGTAGCTGAGATACACGTCAGACTTGGAGATCTTGATCCCGTCGTTCGTGAAGTCCCTAAACACTCCGTGAGCCACCGTGAGACTTTCATACTCCGCCCGAAGCCCATTCTGGAAGCCGGAAACGAAGACGTTCTCCACTGTGGTCCTACCCCTCACGGTCTCACTCACGCCGACCAGATCGATGCCGCACTCTCCGCCTCCCGCACTGCACCTAACACTGTCACCGACGAGCGTGTCAGCCAGGCAGTACTGCACGTAGATCCCGGTTGTTCCCGCGCCAGTCATGTCAAAACTCGACCCCTTCACCGAACACGTGCACGCAAGAGCCCCAAAGAACTGAAGACCCGTGTTTGAGATATCCAGTAAGCGGCATCCATCGGCATACAGGTCCGTGTATGCACAGCGGAGCCCATACTCGTGGTCCGACACGGTCACGCTGTCAAGACACAGCCCCACTGTCTCCATCACCCCGTAGCCCTTTATCCCGCACGTCAGACTATCTGCATCGCCGGAAATGGTCGTGGTACTGATGGAACCATGAGAACCCTGAGAAAGAAAAACCCCAACACTGTTCTTCCGAGAGACCCCGATGTCGCTACCCACGATCTCGAATAATGAGCTTTCTCCGGATGCATTAAGACCATATTCCTCGCATCCCACCATTGAACAGTCGGTAAGATACGCGCTCGAAGCTTCGCCAGGCATATTGACACCGCATCTCGGATGTCCTGCTATTGAGAAGTTATTGAGATGGGCGATCGCCCCTTGCCCCATCTCTACTCCCGCCTCTACGTTCTCGCCTTCGAGGCTAGTGTTAGTGACCTCGAGCACGCCGTCTACGCCAGTGAGGTCAATCCCGTAGTCTCCATCACCGCTTACCGTACAGTTCTCCAGTCTCACTTCCGCGTAGTCTCCCACGCGCACCCCGGTGTTGAGATCACAATTATCCAGAGTCAACGTCCCGTAGTCCGTTGCACGCACCCCGGTGTCGCTGTTGAAGCTTTCCAGAATGCTGTTCGAAGCCACTAACTCGCTCCCCACGCCTATGACGTCAATAACGTGCTCCGCACAACTAGTGATCCAACAACTGTCGAGTGCAACACTCCCGCTATCGCTCACGATCACTCCCACGTCTCCATACTTGAGCGAACAGCACTTCATCTCCAGGTTCCCACTGCAATATATCCCTGCCCAGTCCCCAGGCTCTGGACTCTGCGCAGCCGGCACAAACCTGATAGGTTCGCCCGGGCTACCAACCGCATTCAGATCACCCGCCACTCGAAGGCTGCACGCCTCCGCAATGCTCACGTACGTGCCGGGCTCAACAGCCAAGTCTGCACTCGCTTCAACTGTTACGTTTCCATTGACACGAATTGTGTCCATCCAGATAAAGTCGCCCGAAATAGAGCCATGAGTCCAATACGGCACCACCTCGTAGGCATATCTGTAGTCCCACTCACTGTAATCATCCCCGCTCGGGTCGGGATCCCGGCCCGTTAGGCCCAGGATCACCAAGGCAGCCTTCACCGAGTCGCCGAACTCTTCCACCGCAATGTTCACCTGCCCGCTACCAGCAGGCACATCAAGCTTCTTGACGTCAATCACGTCCTCCCCAGACTGAAACACGTGCTCCGCCGAGGAATAGGTGATGACAGATACCTGAAGCCTCTGCCCATACGGACCAAGCGGGAGCACGTCGTCCTGGCCTTCGGGTTGCCGCACAAAAACCTTGAGACTACAGGGACCGTCTGATCCGCTCTGAAAGTTGTACGTCGACTTAAACAGAATATAGTCGGCGCCCCAGGCACGTAGTGTGATGCTCGTATCAGCCGCTGGTGGCCCCGTCCATAGCGAATCGCTAGGATGACGGTATTGCGTAACCCATGCCCCACGATTAACCCACGTGCTGTCCAGCACATGCTCGTTCGGCAGAACCCCCGAGTTCGGAGCTCCAAGATCGATGTCTCTGAATAGACCCAGATCCTGGTAGGGACTAAAACCACGACCAAAACCAAGCGTAACCGAATCGCCGGGAGCAATTCTTGTCGTGTCATCCAGTGCCTTAGCTATGGACCAATCCTGGAACAGAGCACAGAGTTTGCCCATACGCGTGCTATCCCCAGGAGCCAGCTTCGTGTGCCACGGCTTTGTAGGATCAATCAAGACTTCGCCGAGCTGGTACATACCCCGATCCGCAGTGTAAGACTGAGTAACTGCTCTCAACCACTGATAGAGAAGATCGTCCTCATAACTCGACTCGTCAGTGTTGAATTGCTGCAATAGATAGACTGCAAACAACCTCCACATCCCGTACGGATTAAGGGCATCGTAGCCCTGCCCAAGAAGGCTTTGGCCACACGGAAGGTCGTACTGGAGCTGCCACAAGTAGCTGCTGTCCGGCGCCACGCCAGAAAGATACTCCGCTGCCGTTGAGAAGAACTCGTTCGGCCAGCCTGTGCTCTGCATGCCTGTATTTGAGCGAAAACACATGTGCTGGTACTCATGATTAAACCTCAGATTGCAGGCCCTGCCTGACTTGTACCAATTGGGATTCCCCGCGTCTAACCCGTAGGGGCCATCGTAACCCTGAAGGCTGTTAAAGTGGTAGGCTGTGATCGTGCTTGTACTGTCCTCGTCCCAGTCCCAGAAACCTGATGGATACAGTCCAACACACGTGGTCCAATCACCCGGCAACTCGGCCTCGTTACCGGCAAGATAAAAGTCAACGTGGTTCTCCTCTGATGAGTCGGGATAGCCGAGATTGAAAAGGACGTTCGACGGATCCTCCCCGGGCCGCTGGCCATACGGATAATCCGGCCGCGCAAAATAGTTGTAGATGAGTGCAAAATCGTGATAGGGTAGACCGAATTCATTATCCCACAGTCCGTCAAGCTCCCAGAGTAAATCATCCACTGCCTGCTCCGTGTCTCCCACTACTGCTCCGATCCTCGACAGAACCACAGGTGAAAGCAGAAGATTGAAGTCATACTGGATCCGTTCCTCGCTCGAATGGTGATACGGAGCGAAGTTGAATGTCGTATCTATTGTTGCTTCGCTAGACTGAGGACCCGCCGGGAAGGTGATCCCGGTACCGTGTCCTCCAATAGCCAGGAGACTCGGAGGAAAAAGAAGGAAAATCGCGACAACAAGCAGAAACAAAGCAAATATCAGTGCACCTCGCCTGTACATGACTGCCCCCTCCTGTCAGCGCGCGACCTGTCAGCTATAACAATCGATGTGAAAACCTGTCAGCGCAATACAACTAACTTCTGGACGCCACCTCTGGCACGCCCTCCTGCCAAGAAACGAGCAAAGTAGACCCCGGGTCTCACCTCCTTACCCTTCTCGTCCCTTCCGTCCCACAATACCTCTCCCTCTCCCCCAGGACACTCTATGCGCCTCACTAACCTCCCGGATATATCCATAACCTCGAACTCCGCCTCTCTCCTGGCCCCCGCGTAATAACCCAACATGAAACCCACACCTGACGGATTGGGCCTCACTCCAATAAAACCTGCTCTCGTACCTCCCTCACACGGCTTCACCAACACCGGTCCCGCTTCCTCGCACAACTCCACAAAAGGCGACTCTACGTCCAACCAGTATCGATACCTCCTGCCCAACTCCACCGTGCTGTCTACAAAACTCTCAACGTCCACCAATGGCTCTACCGTGTACACCAGCTCCCTCTCCCCCTCTGCATCAGGCTCTCCACAACCACCTGCGTCTGCACGATACACCTCGAACCTCACCTGCCCCCGACAGCTCCACTCAACCACCACCCGCTCTCCCTCTACACGAGCGCTGAAACCCTTGACCCACGGCTCGTACAGAAAATCATCAGAATACCGAGCCCAAATGTCATAGTCGCTCCCACTGGGACCACCGCTCCGCCTCCACACTACCCACACCCTACCTCCTCCTACACCCACGTCCGGCCACCCATCTAGTGCCACAAGCTCGCTGTCAGGCTCCGTCACCAACTCCTCCCCCTTCCACCAGCAACCCGACCAACGGCTTATGTACACGTCCCCACGATACACGTTGTTATGATCTTCCCTCGGCCACACTACTACAGGCCCACCGTCCACAGTGCCGCTCATCATGGGCTTGTAGTCCCACTCACTCGGAACTGCGTGAGGTAACGGTATGGGACCGCTGATACTCCAGCCCTCACCATCCCAAAAAGCTCCACGAATATCGGAAGTGCTGTCAAGGTACACTATCCAGGGGCCCTCACCGCCGCTGAAACATATCGAAGGACCACGGCCCTTAATGGAGAGAAGGGACTCCGACCAACCTGTGTCACCCCGATAGATGCAGTGAAGCGTATCTATATAGTCCATCGCTTGCCATACAACCCAAGGTACACCTGCGTCAAACACCGCTATGTCTGGATACCCGTCCTGAATCTCCGGATGATCTATGTGCTCCAATGATGACCATATCCCATCCACACGACTGCGGAAGAAGAGATCGTAGTCATACTTCGTCCCCCTCTTCACAGGGGTGCTTATCACCCCCCAAACCAACATCGTGTCCACGCACGCCATCTCATAGATCTGTCCTTCCCCGCCTCCCGCATACAGCGTCTCGGGCTCACACCAGCCTGCACCGGCCCAGTGCGTCGTCAACACGTCACAGTAAGGCGACGTCCCTCCTCGATACCGCTCCCAAATCACCCACGGAATGCCATCTCCCCCAATCGACGCTCCCCCCAACCATGCATCCTTCTGCACATTGTCCGGGTGCACCCTCTCCTCGGGCGTCCAACCATCCCCTGTCCAACGAGAGTACATAATCTCAAAATCACCCTGACTAGCGTCAATACCCATCCAAAACACCCAAGCCGTCCCCACACTGTCAACTACCACCCTTACGCTCAAGTCGTCAGAGGTATCCTCCACATTAACCTGCATCTCAGGACTCCACATGGCTGCAAAAACGGAAGATGCTGTTGAAAGGAGAAAAGCGCAAGACAGAACAGAGGTTGTCAAGAGCAGTACTGTGCGGTCGAGCAGATGTGTGCGGCTAACACCGCGGCCAAGCCAGCGGTCACGCCCACGGCCGTGATCGCCTCTGGAACCCAGCCTCCCGCCTTGCCTGCGTGAAATAGCCCCCTCACGAGCGGACCACATGTCACAAACCTCGAGTGAAACCAATGCACACTCCGCCGTAAATCAAACTTCTGCCGCAGCACAAAGCTAGCGCTCCCACCGCTCTCTGTCAACACATTTCTGAGAGTACAGGATGACCCCGCATTGACCGTGCTGTGCCTTGCGAACGCATAACGCGGGCGGCCAATTGGGATGTCTTACCACACGCCGATGTGCGTTGACACGACAGCGGTAGCGTTGGATAATCGCTTGAGGCCGGCGAAAACAGAGGCCGCGACGGAGACTGAACCCGAAAAATGGACCCGATGCCGACAATGTCACAATCGCGCAGGGAACTTCTCAAAGAGAAGCTCGGCGAGCTCTATCTGAGCTACGATGCAGGTTATGTAGACTCGGACCCTATCCAATTTCCACACAGGTACGGCGACGCTCGTGACAAGGAGGTAGCCGGCTTCATTGCTTCCGCACTTGCGTACGGAAGTGTCGCGACGATCAAGAAAGACTTGGAGATAGTATTCACAGTCCTGGGGGCCGATCCATACGATGCAGTGCTCACGGCAAGACCCAACGAATTGCTCTCTGCTCTCGGGGGATTCAAGCATCGCTTCACCACCGCCAGGCACCTGGCCTGGTTTCTTCTCGCTACAAAGGAAATCCTGTCCAAGCACGGGAGTCTCAAAGCGTTCTTTCTCGAGGGATACTCGAAAGACGCGCCGACTATCAGGGATTCCTTGGGTTCTTTCGCGGGAAGGTTCCTTCGATACGGAGGCCGGACGATTTATCGCAGCGTTGAGGATGCGCGAGACGACGGGGCGCTCTTTCTTGTCCCCTCGCCACTGACCGGCAGCGCCTGCAAGCGGCTCAACCTTTTCCTCCGGTGGATGGTTAGGACCGCCGACAAAATCGATTTTGGCCTCTGGCCGGAGGTAAGTCCTTCGCAGCTTGTGATTCCTCTCGATACTCATGTGGCTCGTCTTTCTCATTACTTGGGACTTACGAGGCGCAAAACGAGCGATTGGAAGACGGCGGAGGAGATCACGCAAGCCCTCAAGACGCTTGACCCGCGGGATCCTTTGAAATATGATTTCTCTCTTACGAGACTCGGTATTCTGCGGGACTGCGTGGTCAGGAAGAATGACACAAAATGCAGAGAATGTCTGCTTGTCGGGATTTGTGAAAGAGGAGCCGCAGTCGCGAGAGGAAGGGCGCAGGGAGCGAGCTGAGGGACGTTCGGGCAGCTAATCGGGAGAAAAACCTCGTATGAATTCTCTTGCAAGGTTCTTGAGACACAGTTTCCTCGCGGGGATCCTCGTGATAGTCCCTCTGGGCGTGACCTATCTCATCCTGAAACTGGTGTTCAATGCCGTTGACAACATCCTGGCCCCATACATCGAACGGCTTATCGGACTTGACATTCCAGGGCTCGGCGTTGCCGCTACGATAGTGCTGGTGTTTCTGGCGGGGCTGGTTGCGACAAACGTTCTTGGGAAGACGCTGCTCAACTATTTTCACAGGGGTGTGTCAAAGATTCCCGTGGTGGGTAGTGTGTACGTTTCCGCAAAGCAGGTGATAGAGGCTCTCGGCACGGCCGACACACAGTCTTTCAAGAGGGTAGTGTTCATTGAGTATCCTAGGAATGGACTTCTAATGATGGGTTTTGTTACCAGGGAGCACTACGCGGTCATTGACAAACAAGGAAACAAAACCGAGGTAATAAACGTCTTTCTTCCGACCACCCCAAACCCAACAACGGGCTTTCTCGTTGTATGTAGGTCGTCGGACGCCATAAGGGCAGGCATCACCGTGGAGCAGGGAATAAAGCTGGTCGTTTCCGGGGGTATAGTTGCGCCCCCAGAGCCACTCATGGTCGAGAGCACCGAAGCGCTGCTGAGAGAGAACGAAACGTCCGCGTGACGCTACGACCACGTTCCCGCTGATAGCCGCCGCTGATTGGGTCGCGCGACGCCGCACCGCGCTTCCCTGCGACCCGCCCCCAAGCTTTGAATCGCCCTACTTTTTTTCTGCCGGCCGCTCTGCCGCCAGTTCCGAAAGTATCTTCTCGTATCTCGGGTCAGACCTCACGTTGTTGAGGTCTGAGTCCGTGCGAGCCAAAGAACCCAATTTGGGGCTGAGTCTCAAAGCTATTTCCAGTTCCTTGAGGCTATTGTCAGCGTCACCGGCCAGCGACAAGAAGCAGGCGAGGTCGTAGTGCGCGTCGCCGTAGTCTGGTCTATATTCTACTGCTTTCCTGGCTGCTTCCACTGCTTCCTTGTACTTGCCTTGACCGTAAAGAGCGCTAGCTTCGTTCAGTCTTGACATGGCATGTTGAATCTTGAGAAGCCTGCCCAGTTCCTTAATCGGTTCGGAGTTATCGTCTACTCTCAGGTCAATATAGCGGTCGTTGAATCCTGCATATCCGCCGCTATCTCTGACCACAAAGAGCGCGGCAGATTGCTGACCCCTTGAGTCTCCACCGGCGGACTGTCCGGCTTCGAGCGCGGCCAGGAGTCTGTCGGCCAGCTCACCTTTCGCTTTCTCGAATGCCTCGCCCATTGCCGCCACAACCTGCTCGCTGACAAGTATGTTTCCCTGCGCCGAGTAGTGCGTACCGGTTTTCCCGCCGGCCCAGGGATTGCAGCCCTTTCCGGTGTACGTGGCCGCGTTTCCCTCTGCGTCCACAATACCAACCTGACGCCTGTCTCTTCCTTCGTCCGCGGACGTGAGTGCTTCAATGACTTCGGCCGGAGTTTTTCCGCTTGCCAGGAGCTCAAGGCCTTTCGGACCGTAAGTGGTGTTACCAAACGCCTGCGTGGCGATTGCACCGACACCGGCCTTGGCCCACGGCACAACGGAGCCGACCGCGAAAAACTTGGACTCTACCGCCACGCCCAGGTCCTTCGTCTCCGGGTCGTAGGCTACGATGGAAAACGTAGCCACGGGTACCTGATGAAAGGGAGGCGCAGGCAGAATGGCCGGCGCCATCGCAGGAGCCAGAACGGCCACAATTGCAGAGACCAAGACCAAGAGTGTGAAAAGTGAACAGCGTGACATTTTGCCTCCCTCCTCGAACGGGGCCATGAATCGACGGTGGCGGCGAGTCTGTCTGGAACCTGCCGAAAAAGTTAACAAACAGCGGGAGCCGGGTCAACATGCTTTTGCCGGTCGGAGCGAAAGTCGCTGCGTCTCTGCGCGTGTACTCAGGCATGCATCTTCAGTTGCGGTAGCGTTCCTGTGTGGGGAGGAAGGCGGCTTTGGTGACCACCTTGGAGAGCATTCTGGCGTGTGTTTCCTCGAGTCCTGCAATCTCTCTCTCGAGTTGTCTTGCCGACAACTTTTTCTTTCTATTCTGAATCGAGCGCAGAAGTTCGCGGAATTCCTTACCCGTTAGGGCCTCTCTCTTCACAAGAATGTCCTTCAATTTGAACAATTCATAATAGTGCGACGTGAGCACGTCGAGCGCTCGCTTTTCTGCTTCGAGCACCATGAAGTCGATCTGTCGTCTCAGAGCTTCTCTGTCGTGTTCTTTGTCGGGCAGCACGTAGCCGTTTCCGAACCCTATCTCCGTTACTGCGTAGTCCAGGAGATCCCTGAGCACCTGAAGATCGCTCGAGGCGCCGTCGGTCTTTTCGTTCTCGGGGTACATCAGTTCCTCCGCAACCCGGCCGCCGATGAGCGTGGCGATTCCGTCGAGGAGCATGTCCTTGCTCATCAGGTATCTGCCCTCTCTTTGATAGGGCCTCGTGTAACCGAGTTGCTCCCCCTTGCCCACGATTGATATCTTGGCCACCGGGCTTGCGTTGGGCAGAAACTGGGAGACCAACGCGTGACCCAGCTCGTGGACCGCGACTATTTCTTTTTCCTTGTCCGTCAACCTGTGAGTGCTTCCGGCTCCTTCAACGATTCTGTCGAACGCCTCCCGCATCTTGTCTCCGTCGATTCCGCAGCGACAGCGTGCGGCGACCGCGAGTATTGCCGCGTCGTTGAGAAGATTCTCTATTTTTTCGGGCGTGAACCCCGCGGTGTCGCGCGCCCATCTGTCCAGATCAAGGGTTCTCTCGATGAGTTTTTTTCTTGGGTTTTGAGCGAGTACCTTTCTGCTCGTGGTAGTGTAGATTCGGAAAATTTCGAGTCTTGCCTTGAAATCCGGTTTGTCAATGGGCAAGACTCTGCCGAATCTCTCGTGTCTCAGAAGCGAGGGGTCCGGTGCCTCCGGGTTACTCGTGGCTCCTATGATCAGCACGTCGTCGGCGCCGGCGAAACCTTCGAACAGCGCGCGGAGGGCAAAGGTGGCGTAATCCTGCCCCGCAGCAGGAGCGGGCAGTACTTCGTCCACCAAGATGACGAGAGGAGAGTTTTCCTTGAGCGCCGCAATCGCCTGTGCCATGCCTTCCGAGCCGAGCTCGCCGTACATTGCCACGAGATCCGTTGCATCTATCTTGAGCATGGGCACACCGGCTTCGCCGGCCATTGCGATTGCAAGGGAGGGCTTGCCGGCACCGTGGGGTCCCTTGAGTAGCACACCCTTCGGCAGTCTCGCCCCGATTTCTCTGAATCTGGAAGGAGTCCTGAAGAATGCGACGAATCTCATCAGCTCCCTCTTTGCGTCAATGTTTCCTCCGACGTCCTTGAACCTGAGAGAGGGCCTGAACTTCTTGAGCGTGAACTTGGGGCTTGAGGTCTTTTGCTCGGACACCACCCCGTCCCCGAGGGTTCTTTCCTGCCGCAGATCAGACTCGGGAACGTCGACTGAAACCGTCGTGGCTATTTCGTACGCTCTTTTCATGAATTCCGAGAAGAATTTCTTGGAGAAACTCGAGGCCATTTTCTTCATTTCTGGTTCGGCATGGAGCCCGAACGTACCCTTCTTCTGTCCGATCTGAAGCCGCGAGTACATTCTGCCCAGATACTCAGCCAGCGCCTTGACGGGATTGTGAAGCTGACTTAGGTCCATCATGTTTTGTGCGATCGATTCACCGATGAGTTTTTCCAGTTGCCGGCGCTGGATCTGCGGGAGGTCTTTCTGCCCCGGCTTGCTCTGAACAACAAGGGAAGCAAGAGACTTCGCCATTTTCCTGGCCTCATCTCTTGTCAGGCCGGTGCGTGACGCGCCGCTCTGTTTCTTGGTGGCGGATTTATTGAGAGCTCTCTTGTTGGCGTTCATTTCTATGCCGTCTCCTCCAACGCGCTCATGAAGCTTCCCGCGCTCAAATCGTTCGACCGGCTCGAGACCCTTGGTTCGCCCAACTATACTATCGGCATTTTCCGGGACGGAGTTCGCCGGTTACTTCTTCCTGCCGGTTGCTCTTTCACCAGCTATTTTTTCCTGACGTAGGCCTTGTAAACCTCCCCGTCCTCCTCGACGCCCAGAAACTCGTTCTTCGTGGCCCTGCACCAGGCCGGCATGTCTTCCTTTATTCCCTCGTCAGTTGATATTACTTCCAGTACTTGGCCCGGCTGCATTTCCTTGATTTTCTCGGCGGTTCTCACAATGGGCATCGGACAGAGAAGACCGAACGCATCGAGTGTAAAGTCAGCCTTCATGGTGCCTCCAACAATGCGAGGGAGCGACGTCGAAGCCGTCGTTCCCCTGCGGTCCCGGTAGAACGAACGTAGTGTCTCAAACGAATAGGTTGATTCCTGATTCAGACGCCTCCGAAAGGTAAGTTGCGACGCCGGCCACGCGATCCACTTGTTCGACTAACTGGTCCTTGCTGATTCCCATCAGCTCCATCGTGGTTGTGCACGCGATCAGTTTGACACCGCTTTGCTCGGCGAGCGAAATCATCTCCTGAACGCCAGGCATTCTATATTGCTTCATTAACTTTTTCATCATGAACGGGCCTATTCCGAGCATGTTCAGTTTGGAAAGAGGGAGCTTGCGGGCGTCTGGAGGACTCATCATGGAGAGCATCCTTCTGATAAGACCTTTGGCCCTCGACGGGGTGTTCGGACGTTTAAGGATATGGATACCCCAGAACGTGAAGAACATCGAGACTTCCATGCCCATTGATCCCGCTCCGATGGCGATATTGAAAGCAGCCATCGCTTTGTCCATGTCGCCGCTGAAAACGACAAGTGTGACTTTCATCGAACCGCCTCCTTGAGCCTGAACTTGCGAACCGTCTCGTTGGCCTACCTGCCCGTCACGCCCCTGGGTCATTGCCCCTTTTCTTCTTCATGTCGCTGTAAAGCGGACTCATCTCACGAAGCCTCTCGACTATTGGAGGGAAGACCTTCAAGAAATGCTCTACGTCCTCCGCGGTGTTTTCCCTGCCGAGCGAGAAGAGGAGAGAGCCCTGAGCCACGTCGGGCGGTACTCCCATGGCCGTCAAGACGTGAGACGCCTTCAATGCCTTCGAGCTACACGTGGAACCGCTCGACGCGGCAATTCCCTCCATGTTGAGAAATAGAACCATGGATTCGCCCTCTATGTACTGGGCGCAGATGCTCAAATGCCCGGGTAAGCGCCTTTCGGGGTGACCGTTCACGCGGACGAACTGGATGCGTTCTTTGATTCCAGCCTCCATCGTGTCGCGTAGTTTCTTGCAACGTTCCGCCGCCGGCCCCATTTCCTGCTCCGCCACTTCCACTGCCTTTCCCAGCCCGACAATCGCAGGCACGTTCTCGGTGCCGGCTCTCTTGCCGTCCTCCTGAACCCCGCCGTCAATGAACGGCGCAATCCTTACACCTTGCCTCACGTAAAGGGCCCCGACCCCCTTGGGTCCGTAACACTGGTGGCCCGCAAGGCTGAGAAGGTCTACACCCAGTTTGTTGACATTGACGGGAATGTTGCCGAAGCTTGCCACGGCGTCGGTGTGAAAAACGATGCCCCTCTCCCTTGCGATCTTTGAGATTTCTTCCGTGGGTTGTATGGTGCCCACTTCGTGGTTGGCGTGCATGACGGATATGAGGACGGTGGACGGCATGACGGCTCTTGCGACATCGTCGGGATTCACCAGCCCGTGGCCGTCTGTGGGTACGTAAGTAACCTGGAAGCCTTGTTTCTCGAGTTTTTTACAGGAGTGCAGAACCGCGTGGTGCTCGATGCTGCTTGTGACTATGTGGTTTCCCTTCTTTTGAGCCGCCGCTACCAGCCCCTTGATTGCAAAGTTGTCGGCTTCCGTCCCCGTTGACGTAAAGACAATTTCGTCCGGCCGTGCGCCGATGAAATCGGCCACACGCTTTCTGGCAGCCTCCACGGCCGCTCGCGCCTCTTGCCCGAAATCGTGCACACTGGAAGGGTTCCCGAACGTTTCACCCAAGAATGGAAGCATCGCCTCAACCACTCGAGGGTCGGTCTTTGTCGTTGCCGCGTGATCAAAATAGATCCGTTTCATCTACTCTCACCTCCGCCTGGTCTTCTTGTGATTCTTACGGAGTCTACCAAAAACCGTGGACGTGTCAAGCGAGGGCTTGCGATCCAGGCGCCGGAAGACGCCCGCGCCGGGGGAAAATGTCGGCGAGGCGTCAACAAAGTTCTTGACCGTTCCAGAATTAGTGTTATGTTTTTGAGAAACGTATGCACACCGGCAACGGCGGCTCGCAATTGTGGGGTCAGCTATGAAGAAACCGTCTCATCTCATCAGGTTTGGCGTCTCGCTCGAAAGGGAGCTTCTCGCGCGGCTCGACTCGTTCGTCAGAGACAATGAGTTTCCGACGAGATCGGAGGCAATACGTGCCCTGATAAGAGAGAGGCTCGTCAGAAAAGAGTGGTTGTGCGGTAGGCAGGTGGTGGGTGCGATAGTGCTTGTGTATGACCACGGAAGACGCGAGATTCTCAACAAGATTACCCACGTTCAGCATGAGTTTCACGACAATGTGATCTCGACGCAGCACGTGCATCTTGATCGCGACAACTGCCTTGAGGTAGTCGTCGTGAAGGGCAGACCCAGAGACGTGGACAGTCTCTACAAGGGGCTACAGTCGATTAAAGGTATCAAGCACATCAGTCTGAATACGGGGACCACGGGTCGCGGAATTCCATGATTGTGCAGTGTAGGTCTCGCGCGAGCGGGGACGGCGGCTGATAGATAGCCGGTCATGCGCCGGCGAGGACGGTGGAATTCCCGGAGGACTTCTTCGTGCACATTCCAGACGGTTTTCTTGAAGCGAAGGTGTGGGTGCCTGCTTGGGTGCTGGCGGCCGGGGCAATGGGACTCTGCTCCAGAAAGGCCGGCCGGGCTCTTGGCGACAAAAAGATTCCTGTCATGGGAGTCACGGCGGCGTTCATCTTTGCCGCGCAGATGCTCAATTTTCCGATAGCCGGGGGTACTTCCGGTCATCTTCTTGGCGGCGCAATAGCCGCAACACTATTAGGACCGTACGCAGGATTCATGGTCATCACGGTCGTGCTCACGGTTCAATGCCTCGTATTTCAGGATGGAGGTCTCACCACGCTCGGCGCGAACATCATGAACATGGCATTTGTAGGTACCACGTGCGTCTACCCGATCATAAGGGTGAGTAGCTCCGTGATGCGCAGGAGAGCGGGAGTTGTTCTCGGGGCTTCGCTGGCAGCGTGGGTCTCTGTCGTGGCAGCTTCCTTTGGCTGCTCTCTTGAGCTTGCGCTGTCTGGAAGGGCTCCGATCGCCGTGGTCGTGCCTGCCATGGTGGGTGTCCATTCCGTGATAGGGATCGGAGAGGCCCTGATAACGGGATTCTTTGTCGGATTCCTGCTCAAGACAAGGCCCGATCTTGTGATGAGCGGGACAACGGCAAATCGCTAGCGCGCTTCAGGGGGAGAGCGATGTCGGAACGAAAGGTTCTAGTTTTGTCGTTCGTCGTTTCGCTGGTCCTTGCCGGTCTTGTGTCTCCTTACGCTTCACGGTTGCCCGACGGACTGGAGAGGATTGCCGGTGACCTGGGATTCATCGACAGAGAGCGCGCGCTCCTTCGCTCGCCCGCTCCCGATTACTCTTGGCAAGGTTTACTTCTTGGAAAACTACCCGCGTCTCTCGCCGGAATAGCGGGTGCAGCACTCGTGTTTGCGGCCGCCGCTCTACTCGGAAAGGTCCTGACCGCGGCGGAGTTGAAACACGAGACGCGTTGATCGCTAACAACGATTGTCAGCAAGAGACGTATGGATCTTTTCGCGATCGACAGATACTGCGGCTTGACGAGTCCGATCCACAGGCTGAATCCAGTCGTTACCCTGGTCTCATTCCTGACCTTTGTGGTTGTCGTAGTTCTTGTACCGGTGCGCGAATTCGCCCCGTTACTGGCGGCCCTGTTCAGCCTGTCGTGTATCGCGCTTGTTTCGAAAGTTCCTCTTCGCTTCATCCTCAGGAGGAGTCTTGCGATAGTTCCCTTTGCGATTGCAATCGGTGCATTCAATCTGCTCGGGAGGGGTGTGGACCTCATGATTCATCACTCCGCCTCGGGTTCTTCTGCCCTTGATTCCGCCGGGGTTCCCGCGTTCCTGAACGTGGTGCTGAAGTCGTTTGTCTGCGTTCTGGGCATGACTATTCTCGTCAGCACGACGGGCAGTGCCAATCTACTGAATGCCATGCGCAAGATAGGTGTCCCGGAAGGATTGACGGCGGGAACCTGTTTTCTCTCCAGGTACGCTTACGTTGTTGCGGACGAGCTATTCAGAATGAAGAGATCGAGAGACTCTCGACGGGCGGGCAGCTTACCGTGGATTGCGGAATTGCGTTTCGTGGGCTCGCTGGTCGGCGTGCTGTTCATTCGGTCTTACGAGCGAGCCGAGCGTGTCCACGTGGCCATGTGTTCACGCGGGTTCGATGGAACCGCCGTCGTTTCGACTCAATTCAGGACTTCGAGAAGAGACGTCTTGTTTCCTCTGTTTCTTCTAGGGCCCCTTCTACTGATACTTCTGATTTCGAATCTGATCTGACGGGCTGGTTTCGGAGTGATCACGCCGGCCACGGAGTTAGCACAAGGAATCAGCAGACGAGAGTCACATAATGCGCCCCATCATACAAATATCCTCGCTCTCTTTCGCCTATCCTGACGGAACCAGCGCTCTCGACGGCGTTTCTCTTGACATATTCGAGGACGAGTGTCTGGGTCTTGTTGGGCCGAACGGCGCCGGGAAGACAACGCTCTTGCTTCACCTCAACGGCATTCTGTCTGGAAGCGGTAAAGTCACGATCGATGGTCTGGAGGTGTGTGACAAGAACTTGCGTGAAGTCAGGCAGAGAGTCGGAATTGTGTTCCAGGATCCCGACGATCAGCTTTTCAGTCCCACTGTTTTCGACGACGTGGCGTTCGGGCCGCTCACAATGAGGCTCGCCAATCCGGAGGTTCTTTCGCGCGTGAACTGGGCCTTGAACGAAGCCGGCCTTGCCGGGCTCGAGAAGAAGGCGCCACATCATCTGAGCTTCGGCCAGAAGAAAAAGGCTTCGTTAGCTTCTGTTCTTTCCATGCGACCAAGAATCATTGCCCTCGACGAACCTACGAGCAATATGGACCCGCGCAGCAGGAGGAGGTTTCTCCAGCTCATAAAGGCGCTGAAGGCTACGAAGGTTCTCTCGACTCACGACATGGAGAGCGTGAGTGAATTGTGCAGTAGAGTCGTTGTGCTCGATTCCGGCAGGGTGGTCGCCGACGGGAACACGCAATCCGTTCTCTCGAATAGAGAACTCATGGAATCTCACGGCCTGGAAGTCCCGCGCAGCCTCTGGTGCCCGCCACGACATTCACCTGACGTGCCACACTAGTATTCAGGGCTCTCGAACGGGTCGTTGATGTACGGATGACGCCTAAAATTGGGAGGAATTTCCTTGCCCGTAGGATCCAGCGGGGGGGCTCCTCCTCGCCAGAATGCTTCTGCGCCCTCACGCAAAATTTTTCTGGGAGTGCCCATCCCGCTGTAGTTGAAGCAATTCCACAAGGCGACAGTCATGCCCAGGAATCGGCCGTCCTTGTCCGCAACATACTTGCCGAAGTTGTTTGTCGCTTGAAGGTCGTTGTACGTGCAACCAACCACGCGGAAACCCTTTGAGAGCAAATAGTCAACCGTGGGGAAATCCGGCTTCCGCTGCTTGTAATGCGCGTCCACGAGGATTATGTCTTTTGGCAGAGAATCTATCAGGGCATACGTATTACCGAGGAGTCCGTTGCAGTTGTCTTGCCCCTGAAACTGGGTAGAGCTAAGCAGCATGCCTGCCCACATCATCGTCTGCACATTCTTCTGCTCGAGGTACGCGTGGATCTCTCGGATGTCGCTCAAGAATAGCTTGGCTGCCTTCTCCTTCGGCATGTTCGAGAACGCCCGAATCTCGTCGTGCCCGATATGCATGTATTTGGGCTCGAATATCTCCAAGATCTCGTCGATGATTCCGAAGAGTCTCGCGTACACCTTCGGATTGGACGGGTCGTACGTGTTCTTGTCCAAACACAGATCCGGATAGGCTGGACAGAGCAGGACGTCCTGGTGACTGAAGGTATCTATCAGGGGGATCACTTCGAACCCCGCCGCACGTGCGTATTCTACGAGGGCTCTGAGCGTGTCCCTTGCGAGAGCATCGGTTCTTCCCACTCCCGGGGCTGAATTGAATTTGATTGCGTCGTCCACCTGGACAATCATGGTGTTCATGTGCAGCATCTCTGCCATGTCGATGACCGCTCTTGCATCCCACACTTGCTCACGAAATCTGTAGCCGCGAAGCGGGAGCAAGAACGCTCGCATGCTTGCGGACGGGAAATCAACGATCTCGATCGGAGGAACTACAGATGTTGCGGTGTAAGCGTCTATCGAAATAACCTGAAGCAGAGTCTGCGCGCCGCACTTGAGTCCTTGGATGCCATTTCCTATCAGACACGTCCTGCCGGGGCTCACCGAGAGAACGTAACTCTGCTCCGGAGAGCTACCGAAGTCCGCAGTCGAGAGTGACGGAACAAGACCTTTCAACGCTGCGTTACTAGCGAGGCCGACCACGATCGCGTTTTTCTCCGGGATCAGATCTGTCACCATCATTTCGGGGTTGACTCCGTGCAACTTGTAGAGGCCTTGCTTGAGCCAGGCTGCGATGTTGCGCTCTTCCTGCGAGGAAGTGGTCGGGAGGATGATGACTGTCGTGGCGGTGAGCGTAAACGCCTCGCTAATCTTCCATTTCAGCTGGATAGGTTCCGGCACGGCGAGCGCCCGCATGGAACTCGAGGCGGGAAGCCACCTTTGGGCGAATCCGTTGCCGGCACACGCAGCCACGAGTATCGAAGTCAAGAGCACGATCGCGGTTCCGGAAGCGACTCTGGTTCCAGTTTTCAAGGCCATCCTCCTCGTTGCCATGTCTTGATTGCGATGTCATCGTCGTCGAAGTGCCCGTGCGATTGCCACGGCCTGGTCGGCCCGGCGTCCCCGCAACAAACGCGTTTGCCGGAGTGCATGTGGGACGATTTCATCAAAGAGTGTATAGGTGCTCCGATCGGAAGTCAATCAGCTCGTCACAGTAGAATGGGACGTCTCCTAACTGCGTCGACATGATTCGTCACCTCTGTTGACGCATGGCGCCTTTGCTGTTATCATGGCGCTTCACTTAGTGGAAACGCCGAGAAGAGCGGGTGGTGACACATAAACTTGACAGATTGTTTCAGATACGGGTCACGACCTGTCGAAAGGAGGGAGGACAAATGCGTGTGCTCGTTATCGCTATTGTGGTTGCTTCTTTGACCAGTCTCGCTGCTGTGTGTTCGGCTCAGGACTATTCTGATTGGAGCGTAACCGGCAGTGGTGGGGACAAGAATTACAGCATAGGGTTTCAGCTCGGACTTCCCCTCGTGGCCGGAGTGGACATTTCCGGGCAGCTCAACCAGCGGTTCAGCGTGAGCCTGGGTTTTGGATTTGTGCCCGATCTCATTGCCCTGGGCGGCCAACTGCGAATGAACGTCCTTGAGCCCGGTCCAGACAAGATAGTTCCCATTGTCGGCGTCGGACTCAACCAGTACTGGCTCGAAGACGACGGAGAAAATACCGATGCCGTGGCGGCTCATCTTCTTGTCGGAGGCCAGCGCATGTTTGGTTCGAATTACGCTTTAGGTCTGCACCTGGGTTACATTGCAACCCTCAGCGAGAGCACTGCGTCTCATGTTAGCGTGTGGGGAGTGAACGACGACATGTCTAAGCTCTTCTTGGGAGTTGAGGGACGCTACTTCTTCTAATGGGAAACAGTGCGGTGACACTTTCTTGACAAACGAAAGGAGACGAAGATGAAAGGGACAAGGGCTGTAATCATCATGATAATCGTGTTCGTCGTGGCCCTTTTTCTTGGCTTCATGATGGGTTCAAAGCGCGTGTCCGACGTCACGAAGGAACTCAATGCTCTCAAGACAGAGTTCAAGACCAAAGTCGCCACGCTCGAAGAGAACCTCGCAACGGCCAAGGCACAGAAGGAACTCTCCGTCTGCAAGTGGGAGCTTGTGCAAGTCAGAACCAACGCATCAGCGCGGAATTTCGGCAAGGCCACAGAATCTCTTTCTGTCGCGAAGGGAGCGTTAGACAAGGCCGTTTCCATATCATCTCCCAAGTTTTTTGCCAGGCTTGCCCCTCTTCAGCCGGCACTTGAAGAGATCAAAGTCGATCTTGATAAGAACGACGTGAAGGTTGTCGGGAAGGTGGAGGGAGTGATAGCCCAGCTCGATACGATCATATCCGAATGAAATTCGCTCGGGTTACCGGGGGAGGCGCTCTAGGCCAGCGGAGAGACGAATAGCATGAGCCACTCTTTGAGGCTCAGTCCGAATGCCTCTTTTCCATAGCGTGTGGCGCAGACTGTCTTTATGTTGCTGAACTGTCTGCCTGTACTCACGGCGTGTTTCTTTAGCCTCAACGCAAATTCAATCGCCTCCCCCGAGAACATCGTTTCTCTAAAACCCCCCAGTCTGCGAAAGGCGCTTTTTCTTACGAACATCACCCCCAGGCTGACGCCGTTGAGCCTCAGCGGAAGGCGGGAGATCATCGCCGCGAGTCTTGAACTCAGGCTCCCATCCTCTGACGCCACATTTGTCCCGCCTCCAAGTGACTTTCTGTTGGCAGTTGCCTGAAGAATACGACAGAGAGACCCTTTCTTGGGCATCAGGTTCGGTCTGAGAAGAACCAGAATCTTTCCCCTGGCAACGCTTGCTGCGGCGTTGATTGCCGCCGCGCAATTCGGGAGGTTTCTGGACACAATTTTGGCATCGAATTCCTCCGCCGAGGCAAAGTAGGTAAGTGAGGCGGAGCGAGTGATCCGGTCCGAGCCTTTGATTGAGGTCGACGTGGCAACGAGGGCGGCCCCGGCCGCTAGAGTGGAATCGCCGGCCCCAATGGAGTCCGTGGACTCGGAGCCGTATGCAGCCACGATTATCTCTGCCTTTCTTCCAAGCGTTCGAGAGAGTTCCTCTCCTGCTTCAGCGAGCAGTTCCAGCGTCCGCAGCAACTCCCTTGAGCAACTAGTCGCAGCCACGATGACAGACAGGGCTGGCCTGGACTCTGGCAGTGCATTCTGCAATGGACGTCGCGGTTTGGGCTGAAGGGCCACCGACTCGGTGTCGAGGTCTTCGAGCAATGCTTCAATCGTATCGTTAAGAATGGCAGCCAATAGCGCAGACCTCCTTAGCAATGCGACAACCGGGCCCCGCGCACTAGGCAGAGCAGGGCCGACATGTATTTTGGATTGCAATAGACGTGCCAGAGGCAAAGCCGGGGTTAAGCGATCGTCCGGGCATGGTGCAGCGGGGCGATTATCCATTCGCGTCGCGACGAGGAATCTCTGGGGAGCGATTCGACAGTCCGGTCAGAGCAGAGAATATCACGAGGGGGATTCGGCAATCGTGTTAAGATGAGAACTACGCGGCGGGCAATTCGTCGACTCCGGAGCCATCTTGACAGGAGGGGGGCATGACAATTCAAGAGCCGTTCGAACACATCGAGAATGCGAGAATCTTGCTTCTTCAAGCCGCCCAGGAGGTTGACAGAGAATGCTTCTTGAACAGGCAGAAGGGCATGAGTTCGATACGAGATCTTCTCGTTCATCTCATGGATGCGGAAGACTACTGGATCGGCTCCGTAGTCTGTGGCGAAAAACGACAGAAGTTCCTCCCCGAGAAATATGAAGACGTTGCTGCGCTCCAGGCAAATTGGGACAGAATTCACGGCCGCACCCAAAAACTCGTCTCTGACATCGCGAGCGGACTCCTCTCAGAACAAACGACCGTGCGGTGGGAAGGGGAGAGGGTGCTCGACTTGGGCACGGTCTTTCTGCACGTGTTTACCCACGAGCTTCACCATCGCGGCCAGATCTGCCTCTTGATGAGGCAGCAAGGATACGAGCCGCCCTACGTGGACTTGCTTTAAGAAAGTTGTTGACTTTGTGACCTCGGTGTGCTATCTTACGAAGGCAAGAGCAAGGAAACGAGCTGACGAGGTTACCGAAAGGCCCTGTTCTTCTTGTTACAGCAGCTTTAGCGCGGCCGAATAGCTTTCCGGCCTCCCGCCAGTTTGATTACAGTTCATGAAGTGAGACGAACATGACTCCAGCTGAGATTCCGAGCCGAGACTCGATGCCCGGAGTTTGGGGATTCTCCGTCCGTCGTTGCTTGCTGTACGTGTTCTTCCAGCCCCCTCGCCGGATTGCATCATGTTAGCCTTTCATGGCGGGTCCCTTGCCGCTGATATCTTAGGGCCGAACTTACTGACATTCGGGTGATTCAGAGGAAAGCCCTGAAGGCAGGTGATTCTCGTGGGCACGGTGGCAAGATCGGTCGACGCGAGACAACCCTCTCGGAGGCATCGCGTTGCATCTATCGTTCACTACGAACAGGCCTTTTTCATCCGGCAGATTATCGCCGCATCCGTTCCGGCAGTCAGCCTTGTCGTGAGGCATTCTTTCCCCAACTTGATGTTTGCCTTCTACGTCGTCATTGCCGTCACGTGTCTCAATCTCTTCTACTACTGGCTCACCGTGACCGGGAGATTCCGTTCTTCCTTCAAATGGGTTCAGATCGGCATCGACATGTTTCTTTGGACGCTCCTCATACACGTTACCGGCGGGAAAGACAGCGTTTTCTTCTTTCTCTATCCGCTCGAGATACTGGTGGCGGCTTTCACGCTCTCCGCGTCAGGCTGCGCGTACGGCGCCACGCTTGCGGGTGTTTTCTACACTATCGATGTAGGTTTTCTCGGCTCACATGCGGACCTGGGAGGCACCCACATCGTCAGACTCTTTTTCCTCTCGGCAATCGCAGCCATATCCGTCCTCGTAGTCAGAAAACTCGAAAAGAAGACGGTCGAGGTGGAAAGGCTCAGCGAGATGTTGCGCGAGCGGGCCGAAAGCGCAGAGACAAGCCTGGGTGCAGTTCTCGACACCGTGGGCGACGGCCTCCTGATACTGGATGAAAAAGGTGGGTTGCTCTCCGTAAACGGCCCGTTCGCGAGAATGTGTGAAATTGCAGACGGAAGGCTGCCTGGAGAAGCGGCGCGCGGAACACCATTCTACAACGTCAAGGCTCGATTGCTGGAATTGCTGAGCGGGGGAGCCGAAGATGAGACGGTAGAGATTACTTTTCCACAGGAATCCGGGCGCCCACGAGGGTTCCACCTTAAAACCAAGGTGTTCAAGCGGCACGGTGAAAGATGCATCATGGCGATCGCTTCGGATGGCGTTCTCGAAAGCGAGAGGAACGACGCGCTATTTCACAACGGTGATGCCGGCGAGACGGATTCGCTTCCGGGCGTTGGCGAGACAGCCCTCGTCATAGCTCACGAAGTCAGAAATTCCTTGACCTGCATCATGGGGTTGCTGTCGCTGCTCAACGAGGATTTGTCAGGGAAAGCGGAATCCGTTGGATTGCTCAGGAAGGCCGTGGGTGCGGCCGAAGACTTGAACTTATTCGTGTCCGATCTCCTTGTCTACTCACAACGCGTCGAACCGCGATTAGAGAAAACAGATCTTGTGAGCCTCCTGAATTCGGTGATCGAGTTGGTCTCAGGCAAGCTCGATGGCACTAAGAACGTGAGACTTACAAGAGAGTTTTCTGTGAGTCGGCTTGAAGCTGAAGTGGACCCCAGATACATGCAACGCGTGATCATAAATCTATTTCTCAATGCATATCAGGCGGTGAACGAGGAAGGCAGTGTGTGCATTCTCTTGCGCGAGGAGGATGGGAACGCCGTGATAGAGGTGAAAGATGACGGATGCGGGATATCGAGCGAACACATCGACAAGATATTTGAACCATTTTTCACCGCGAAGGGTAAGGGTAGCGGACTCGGACTCGCGATTGCGAAAAGGCTCGTCGAGGCGCATCGAGGCAACATTAGCGCGATCAGTAACCCGGAGGTGGGAAGCACGTTGACCGTTCGGGTTCCGGCCGCGCGACATGATGCCGAGGTACGCGAGAGAACGAACGAACTCTTGTGCGAGACAACCAAGGTCTGAAGCTTTTCGTTTGGAGTGGCCGACAGAGGATGAAAGATGTTCTTCTCGTAGATGACGATCGCCGCATTCTCGAGACGATTGGTGAGATCTTAGAACGTAAAGCGCTCAGCTTTGAGGCCGCAACGAGCGTAGAGGAGGCGTTGTCTACACTCGGCGGCGAGACTTTCCGGGTCGTGCTCACAGACGTGAAAATGCCGGGTCAGGATGGGCATTCGCTCCTCCGCGAGATCAAATCGCTCTATCCCGACACGGAGGTGGTACTTCTCACCGGTTTCGGCAGCGTCGAAGGTGCCGTCAGTGCCTTGAAGGAGGGAGCGTACGACTACATTCTCAAGCCTTTTGAGCGGGAGGCGCTTGAAGGTCTCGTTGGGCGTGCGCTTGAGAAGTCTCGCCTCGTGAGCGAAACGAGGGAGCTGCGTAAGCTTCTTTCGGAGAGGTATCGGTTTCACAACGTAATCACGAGGGACGAGCGCTTGCTGAAAGCACTTGACCTTCTGGAGACGGTTTCGGATTTCAATGCCACAATCATGATTACGGGCGAGACCGGGACGGGCAAAGAACTCATTGCGAAATCGGCTCATTTCAACGGCAACCGCAAGAACAGACCCTTTGTGAAAGTCAATTGCTCTGCAATCCCAGAGGGGCTGCTTGAAAGCGAGCTCTTCGGGCACGAGAAGGGAGCGTTCACTCACGCAACCGCACGCAGGATCGGCAAGTTCGAGCACGCAGACGGAGGAACCATCTTCCTTGATGAATGCGCCGACATCCCGAGGGCGATCCAGGTCAAGCTGTTGAGGGTCCTAGAACAGAAAGAGTTCGAGAGAGTCGGCAGCAACGAGACCGTTCACGTTGACGTGCGAGTCATTGCCGCGACGAATTCCGATCCCTGCCTGGCCATGGCCGAAGGGAGAATTCGAGAGGACCTTTTCCACAGACTCAACGTGATTCCGATCAGCATTCCCCCTCTGCGCGAGAGAAAGTGTGACATCCCCTTGCTGGTCGAGCACTTTCTTGATAAGTTCGGTGGTTCCAGACAAAGGACTCTTCGAGTGTCCCCGGAGGCGATGCGGACTCTCGTCGAGCATGATTGGCCGGGCAACGTTCGAGAGCTGGAGAACCTGATCGAGAGGCTCTCCATCATCGTGAAGGGCCCGCTTGTGAGGCCTTCCGATCTGCCGGAACAAGGCAGAAGCCAAAAATGCGTATCCGGCGGCAGTGCTCCAGGTGGATCGCGTCCTCTCCGGGACGTCGAGAAAGAACACATTCTTAAGACCCTCCAACAATGCCGCGGCAACGTCGCCAAGACCGCAAGATTGCTCGGCATTGACCGCACCACCCTTGCCCGTCGCTTGAAGAAATATGGCGTCGGTGAAAAATCCAGCCGCAAGACGCACCCGCAACAATTTCACGAATGAAAGAGGCGTGAGACCTCCGTGGACCGCGCAAGGACCCGCCTTGCATTGAGGCAGGTTGCACATGTGCGGCCTAATGCATCACGTGCCCCAGTCCGTCGTTTCCCGCCATGTTCCGCTCACAAGTTCCTGAAGACTGATGTGAAGTGCCTCAGTGTCTGTAGGGAGGATCACGTCTTTAGGACATCCACACATGCCGCAATCGCTTGTCTGGCAAGCAAATGAGGCCTTTCACGTGAGGCGGCACGCATCTTGCCCTGCTTCTAAGTGCTAGTTCATTCACGGGTAATGTCGCTTGATGGTCTGTTGTGGGCGGCGATGGTGCCCGAAGTGACGCGAGGGGCGCTTTTGCGTCTGTGTGAGAAGCCGGAGTTCTTGGGGGGGTGATGCCCGGAAGCGTGGGATTGAGGATTGGGTGGTCGTGACGAGGGGTTGAGGCGGTGCCGCAATGGTTTCTAATTTCGCGTGTTGTGTCGGATGGCGCGTCATGACTTGCGCGTGACGTCGTGAGCTCGTCCGAGGGAAGGAGGCAGGAAATGAAGAAGGTTCTCGCTCTATTTTTGTTGGGAAGCGTACTGTTGTTGGTTCAGGTCTATGCAGTCAGTGCCGGGACAGCCTTGTCGGACAGGACGATTTCCATTGAATGCAGCCCAACTTTCAGTGTCCCTCAGTCGCCGATCACGTTCGGCGATGACACGAATGTTACGTGGGAGGTCAGCGCCGACTGCACGACAACCGCAGACAGCGTCAGGATCGTCTTTGGGGTCGATAACCCGTGGTCTGCGACTCAGGCTGAGACGTTTACAACATTCCCGGACACCCTTGTCACCTCTCCTCCTACCACAAGGGAGGGTGACTTCTTATACAAGGTCATCCGGTACAAGAACGGCAGTCCCGTTGACACACTTACAGCCAGGGTGATATGCGCAGGTCGAGGTCCAGGCTTGCCTTCGCTGAGCACCTGGGCTGTACTCATTCTGGTCCTTGCAGTGATTGCAGTGTCAATTGCCTTCTTGAGGCGGCGAAAGATAGTCGTTACGTAGCACCTCGGTGTTGGATTGGGCCGGCAACATCACTGTGCCGGCCCACAATACGCGGTCAATCTTGATAAGAACCGCCCCTGCCTCCATGCGAGGCCGGGGCGGCTTCTTTGTTTCAACTCCTCTCTTCTTGTTGACCACCGCGGGGCGAAGTGTTATAGTCGACCGTTATCCTTCTGTGCGAACTGAAGTTAGACGGCGGAATCCCCCAGTTCCTTTTCCGAGTGTCTCACCGAAAGGAGTCTCTCATGAAGCTCAAGGAGTTCTACAACAAGTGCGTTGAGGCTGGAATTGCGGGGGACCGGAGAGGGAAGGCTTTCATAACAAGCCTTCTCAAGGAAGAGAAGAAGAGATACGACAAGCTCGAGGGTTTTGACAAAGAGTGCTACGACGTCGAGCGGCTTCACAATCCCTACACGGACTGCCGAATTCTCTACGGCGATCTAAACACACAAATCAAGTGCATGATGGTCGGCATAGATGCTCACGCGGACGAGCTGCTTCTGGCCAACGAACTGCGCAGACGCGGGAAGCAGATCGATGCCGTCTTGACGCATCATCCTGCCGGATTTGCAGTGAAGCGTCTTCCCGAGGTGATGGACATACAAACCGAGCAGTGGATTGCCTTTGGCGTACCGACGCATCTTGCCGAGGCCATGATCGAAGAGAAAAAAACGTGGGCCGTCAGACAGTTCCACGTCAGGAACACGGACGCACCGGTAGACATCGCTCGTATTCTTGACATTCCGTTCATGGCCACACATACTCCGGCCGACAACTGGGCCGCGGGCTATCTGCAGAAGAAAGTTGACAAGGCAAAGCCCAGGACCGTCGGCGATCTCATCGATCTGCTTCGTGAAGTTTCCGAATATCGCTACCATGCCAGCCTACAGGCAGGGCCGACGCTGAGTTGCGGTGGCAAGGAGAGTCGCGCCGGGAAAGTGTATGTTGATATGACTGGCGGGATCATGGCCGGCAAGGGCTATCTTCCCGAATTGTCCAAGCGCGGCATCAGCACGTTGGTTGTCATGCACATCCCGGATGACGCGCTCGACAAGGCCAAGGAAGAGAAACTGAACATCATCGTGGCCGGTCACATAGCGAGCGACACGCTCGGTATGAACCTTCTTCTCGACCGCGCGCTGTCGAAAGGTGTCGAGATCGTAGAATGCGCAGGGTTCAAGAGATTTCCGCGAGCCGTGGAGAAATAACGGATCACCGGACCTACTAGGCCCTAAGGTCGGCAGTCGGAATCGGCGCGGGAGCCGAGGAGGGTGGAAAGAACCCATGTTCAGGGTTGCGCTGGCTCAGGTCAATCTCTGTGTCGGTGATCTCGAAGGGAACAAGCGCAAAATCATAGAGTACATTCACAGGGCCAGAGACGGGCAATCCGACCTCGTTGCCTTCCCCGAGCTCTCCATCACCGGTTATCCGCCCGAAGACCTTCTCCTGCAGCCCAGCTTTGTGAGAGACAGTCAAGAGGCGCTTGCGGCAATCGTACGCGAGACAAAAGGAATAATCGCCGTCGTAGGCTTTCCGTACGCAGAGGCGCACGACGGAAGTACACTCTACAACGCAGCAGTAATCGCGAGAGACGGGAGTCTCGTTTCTGTCTACAGGAAGATGCTGCTGCCGAACTATGGCGTGTTTGATGAGAAGCGCTATTTCACCGCGGGTCATTCGCCCACCACTTACGAAATAGGCAGACTTCGCTTTGCCGTTAACATCTGCGAAGACATCTGGAGACCGGAGGTCTCGAGCGAACAAGCCACTCGAGGCGGTGCGCATGTTATCGTCAACATTTCCTCGTCTCCGTACCGTGTCGGCAAGGGAGTGGAGCGACAGAGCATGCTCTCAGACCGCGCCCGCGAGAACAACGCGGCAGTCTGCCTGGTGAACCTCGTCGGCGGGCAGGACGAACTTGTCTTCGACGGTGAGAGTCTTGTTTTCTCGTCCGGCGGGAATCTTCTCGCTCGTGCTCCGCAGTTCGAAGAGGCCCTGCTGGTGGCGGACATCGACGTCGACGAAATCGCTCGGACGCGCCAAGCCGGAAGAGGCGGCGCTACCCGCGACAGTACTCGCGAAACGACCGGGCAAGAGGCCGAGGCCCTTACGGCTGCAACAGTCAAGTTGGGTGACTGGAAAGAGCCCGTCCCGCGAGAGCCCATCAAGTCAACAATCACGCGCAGGCTCAATCACGTCGAGGAAATACACCGCGCACTCGTCCTCGGCACACGCGACTACGTCAGGAAGAACGGGTTCGAGAAAGTCGCCATCGGGTTGAGCGGTGGAATCGATTCCGCCCTCGTTGCGGTCATAGCCGCAGACGCACTTGGTCGCGAGAATGTGATCGGAGTCATGATGCCGTCGGGCTTCACTTCGGCGCAGAGCGTGAACGACGCCGAAGACTTGGCGCGAAGGCTCGGCATCAAGACCGTTACGATCCCAATTGAGGAAATCTTCTGCGCGTATCTGAGCACGCTCAAGACTGCTTTTGAGGGCAGGAGCCAGGACATTACGGAAGAAAACGTGCAGGCGAGAATCCGGGGCAACGTCTTGATGGCCCTTTCCAACAAGTTCGGTTGGCTCGTGCTCACCACGGGTAACAAGAGCGAGATAGCGGTGGGCTATTCGACTCTCTACGGGGACACGGCCGGAGGTTTTGCCGTCGTCAAGGACGTACCAAAAACTCTCATCTACGAGCTTGCGAGATTCAGGAACTCACTGCCCGCAGGTCCGGTGATACCGGAGTCGATTCTGACCAAGGCGCCGTCCGCAGAGTTGAGGACCGATCAGAAGGACACGGACTCGCTCCCGGCTTACAGCGTCCTGGACCCAATCATAGAGGCATACGTCGAGCAGGACAAAAGCCGAGACGAAATCGTCAATCAAGGGTTTGACGAGAACGTGGTTGACCGGGTGATATCAATGGTGGAGAAAAGCGAGTACAAACGTAGACAGGCGCCACCTGGAGTCAAGATCACGCCGAAGGCGTTCGGCAGAGACAGGCGAATGCCGATCACAAATTTCTACAACATGACACGAAAGAAACGCTGAAAGCCGACCGGCTCTGCGGCTTGGGTGAGACGCTGCGCGGCGACTTCTCTCAGAGAGACGTCGGCTCGCCGGCTTCTGTTTGCGGACCTGAATGACCGGTACGACCCAGTTGTTTCCTTATCTTGGCTTCGTTGCGCGAATATCTCTCGTACAACTCGGTCGGTAGAAAACGGGCGATTACGCGTGACACGTTCATGATACGCGGCGTGAGTTTCGACGCGATCATTGGTTCGGTGGGTTTGTCCGTGCAGACTATAAACAGCGCAAACAGGACAGCTATCAGAAGCACAAACCTCGCCAGACCGAATACGCCTCCGACCAACCTGTCGAACCATCCCACGTGTATCGCAGAGATGGCAGCCCTGGAAGCGAGGCCTATCAGCTTGAACAGCAGGATCACGATGGCAAGAATGACAACAAAAGAGATCACCGTGAGAGCCACGGGGTGCTGAATCCACTTGCTAAGATATCTGGCTAGCAGCTCGTGATACCTAAAGGCTATGATGATGGCCAGGACGAGACCCATGAGAGAAAACGCCTGTCGCACGAATCCCTTGACGAGACCCTGGATCATGCCGGCGATGAGGATAACTAGTATGGTGATATCAAGCCAGTTCATGACGAGAGTATTGCCCAACGAATCAGAACATGTCAAATGTTTTTTGCCGAAGAACCTGGCCCTGGGGTGCAGTCTGGTTGCGCTCGGACGCCTGACTAGGGTCTTCACCGGGATGAGCAAGCCGACTAGTGCATTCTGACGGTCGTTGGCGCATACGGTCCTTCTTATTTGTTACTTCCCATGCTGTTGTCGTTCCTAATAATTTTTTTCTTGACACCTGCACAAATGTGCAGTAAAATGTCTGCGGAATGTTTGATGTAGGCAAAATCCGAGATACCGATTGAATGTTCAGTGCAGAAACGAAGGTAGCTAACCGATTGAAAATAAAAGAGGTAGCGTATGGGAATGAAAGATCGAGATCGAGTCAAACTTGAGAGACCAAGAGGCGGTAGGAAGCTCGGCAAGGGACAAGGTGCGGGTAAAAGAGCGCAGGCTGGCCAAAGAGCAACGGGTTGTCTCGGAGCGAGGGCCGGGAAGATCCTCGATTTTATAGTGAATTCTATTCTTGAAAAGGGTTCGCCACCGACGATACGCGAGATAGGAAAAGAGTTCAGGATTTCCTCTACTAATGGAGTGAGATATTACCTCGGAGTTCTTGAAAAGGCCGGATGCATTAAACGTAAAGGGAAGATATCGAGGGGCATAGAAGTGAAGAGAGAGTGGATTGATTCCGCGAGAGGGGAGTCTTGGAGATTCGTCCTCGGCCGGGTTCAAGGCGGAAGGATTGACAAGGCGAGGGAAATCAGCCCAAGCAGCCCACTAGGATTACTCAGACCACTAGGATTACCAGGGCTTGTTGAGGTTCCCCTCGTCGGTAGGGTGGCTGCCGGCACTCCTGTTCTTGCCGAGGAGAACATAGAAGATGTTATAACGGTCGATGGGAGCATCGCGAAACCCGGGAAACTTTTCGCGCTGAGAGTGCGCGGAGACAGCATGAAGAACGCGGGCCTTCTTGATGGAGACATAGCCATCGTAAGGCAACAACCCCGCGCCGATTCAGGCGATATTGTAGTCGCGCTTCTTGGAGAAGAGGCCACGGTGAAAAAATACGTCCTCAAAGAAAACGAAGTGATACTTGAGCCGGAGAACGAAAGCTATGAACCCATAGTTGTAACGGAAGAAAGTCAATTCAGTTTGGTGGGTAAGGTGATCGGATCGTTGAGAAGGTATTGAGCTAAACAAAGTCATGATCGAGACAATCAATGAAGCCATAGAGGTTGTGTCTGTTTGTACAAACGGCAAGATGCATCCCCTTCGTTTAAGGTGGAAAGGCAAAGTAGTCAAGGTGAAGAGAATCACGGGCGAGTGGAGAAAAAACGAGGGAGAAGCAAGGGTCTATTACTATTCGATCCTTGGTGAGAATTCCGACTACTTCGAGATTTGCTACGATTCGCGCACGCTAATCTGGACTCTGTGCAGAGTATGGCTTGAGGGATAGGCGCGTGAAAGAAAGCAGTGGAGAGCGGATGCGAACAATAGCCCACATAGACATGGATGCATTCTTTGCGTCGGTTGAGCAGGTATTTAATCCGCACTATAAAGGCAAACCTCTTGTAGTGTGTGGTGACCCGAACAGAAGAGGGGTTGTGTCAACGGCTTCTTACGAAGCCCGCAAGTACGGAGTAAGAGCCGGAATGCCGCTTCAGGAAGCGCGCTACCTGTGTCCTAACGGGATTTATGTAGAGGGAAATTCCGAGAAATACGTGCATGTTTCTCTCAAACTCCTTGAGATTTACAAAGACTTCACGCCGATGGTGGAACCCTTCAGCATTGACGAGGCCTTTCTGGATTTGACGGGGACTATTTATGAATGGGAAGTGGCGAGAAAGGGAGCCATTCTTATAAAGAAGAGGATTCGCGAGGAGTTTAACCTTACGGCCTCAATAGGGATAGCTCCGAACAAGTACATGGCCAAGATGGCGTCGGGCCTAGAAAAACCGGACGGCCTGGTCCAGATTGACAGTGAAGACTACAGGAAGATTTTCTGGAAGCGAAAGGTGGAAGAATTGTGGGGCGTGGGAGCCAAAACCGCTGTAGCATTGAGAAGGTTGGGTATAGACACCGTCGACGACCTGGCCAGATTTCCGGTCACTATTTTGAGAGCAGAATTTGGAATCAACGGAGAGAAGCTTTCTGATATGGCGAACGGGAAGGACGATTCTCCTGTCACTCCTTACTACGAAGGCGTGCCGGTAAAATCAATGGGTCACGAATATACCTTGAGGGAGGATACGGACAGTCTCGACAAATTGGAAAGGACGCTCTTAAGGCTTTCGGATCAGGTCGGGCGACG
This sequence comes from Candidatus Eisenbacteria bacterium, assembly GCA_026388185.1. Classification (NCBI taxonomy): domain Bacteria; phylum Candidatus Eiseniibacteriota; species Candidatus Eiseniibacteriota bacterium. The sequence continues at coordinate 308,023 of JAPLKG010000014.1, forward strand.
CCTCAGACAAGAAGGGTATCTCGGTGACACCGTGACGCTGAAACTGAGAAGCAGTACGTTTGCAACAATAACAAGACAGAAAAAACTCACGGGTTACACCGATGAAGATAGAATGATATTCGGCGTGGGGAGAGGCCTCCTGAAAGAAAACTGGAAGGGAGAAAAAGTAAGACTGGTGGGTGTGAGTATTTCGGGACTCGTGAGAAGAGGCCACAGCTTAAGCGAATCTCTTTTCGAGAAGGACGAAAAAGAGCGAAGAGTGCTTGAGGCAATCGATAACCTCAGGGACAAGTTCGGCGAGAACGCGATAGTAAGAGCGGGTGCCATGCGATAATGTTGTACGAGTCATGCCATGATTTCAAGTGAGAGAACGTACTGATGACAGAAGACTTTCATAAGAAACCCTTCGACGAGGGGACCATGGTGAAGCTCCGTCTTTTTGAGAACTACGTCGCGGAGTGGCTTCCGGTGTTCATATCCTCCGCCCAGGGAAAACGAATCAATATAGTTGATTTCTTCGCGGGGCCGGGAAGAGATGTCAAGGGAGTAGACGGGAGTCCACTTATTGCGCTTAAACAGATTCGCAAATTCACCTTCCGCATTCGACAAAGCTCCAGTTTGTTGTACTTGCTTCTCAATGAGAAAGCCACACAGAAAGCGGCTACACTTCGCAGCATAATGGAAAGTCAGACAGTTGATGAGAAGTTGTGTAAGTGTGAAATTGAGGCACTGGATTTCGGGAAGGCCTTCGAGAAGTATTACCCACACCTTCTAGGGAATGCAAACCTGCTCTTCTTAGATCAAACCGGAGTGAAGTCCATATCGGACGACGTGTTTGTCAGAATCCTAGAGCTTCCGACGACAGACTTCATTTTCTTTATTGCATCCTCGTCGCTCCGTCGATTTGCCGATCATCCCTATTTCCATAGACACCTGAAGATTCCTAAGGGGACTATTTCAGCTCGGAGTTTCAATGAGACGCACCGCGTAGTTACGGACTACTATCGCAGTCTGGTCCCGCCTGGGAGGGAGTTCTACTTGGGCTCTTTTTCGATTAAGAAGGGCAGCAATCTGTACGGGATCATATTTGGATCGGGACATCCACTTGGAATGGAGAAATTCCTCAGGGTATGTTGGAAACTGCATTCAATTCGCGGTGAGGCGAACTTCGATATTGATTCGGAAGACATCAATGCCCGTTCACCACACCTGTGGAAAGAAATGGATAGACCTAAGAAGCTCGATCTCTTCGAACGGGAATTGCGGCAACGTGTACTGAAAAAAGAACTGAGAACCGATGGTGATTTATATCTATTTGCCCTCCGACGAGGATTTCGGCCATCCCATGCGCGCCACGTATTGAACCGAATGTTGAAGAAAAGCGAGGTAGCTATGGCTGAGCCGAGGGTTAGACCTAGGATCTCTCTGGATGGCTACAAGGCACCCCGGACCCTTGAGGTATTACAGAATGGCAATCTCTAGGATCGAATGGACAGAGATGTCATGGAACCCGGTCACGGGATGTTCCAAGCTGTCCGCGGGATGCAAGAACTGCTACGCCGAAGTCTTGGCCAAGAGACTGTGCTCTATGGGTTCAGAGAAGTACGTGAACGGCTTTGAGGTAGCGACGCATCCCGAGGCGCTCCCGGTTCCGTTCAAGTGGAAGACCCCCCGCATGGTTTTTGTGAACTCAATGAGCGACTTGTTTCACGACGCAGTACCCTTGAGCTTCATACTGGAAGTGTTCAAGGTCATGAACCAGTGCAGGCGGCACCAGTTTCAGGTATTGACCAAAAGGCCTAAGCGTCTGGTGTCGCTGGATCAAGTGCTTCCATGGAGTGCTAATATCTGGATGGGAGTCTCCGTTGAGAATGAGGAGGTGCTGGGTCGAGTAGATTGGCTTAGGAAATGCAGTGCGAAGGTCAAGTTCTTATCGCTGGAGCCCTTGCTGGGTCCCCTCAACCATCTTTCCTTGGCTCACATTGATTGGGTGATTGTCGGGGGAGAGTCTGGCTCCCGTGCAAGACCGACTCGGGAGGAGTGGGTCTTGGAGATCCGCAACAAGTGTGCAGACACTGGGGTACCCTTCTTTTTCAAGCAATGGGGTGGGGCAAATAGGAAGAAGGCCGGGCGTCTATTGTGTGGGCGGACGTATGAGCAGATGCCACCCTTTGCCGCCGAAGAAAGCCTATTGCTGGCTTAGAGTTTCTTCGTAATCTATGTCCCAAGCGGACGCTGCAGCAGCAGCGTCGCAAGGCCTCGCCAGTGATTACTGCCGCTATGCAGAGCTTAGGATGGATTTGGTCTCTTTTCTTTGAGTGAGTGTCCTGCATGAAGAATGATTGCTGGGAGATTGTCCTTGCAGAGGACAAATTCAATCAATTGAGAAATGATAAGGCCTTTCTGGCGATCTTGACGCTTGCGCGCTGTGTCAACGCGCTCAGATTTTGCCAGACCCCTTTGATCGAGTCCGAGCGCAAGAGTACTCCTGCTGTGAGTAGACAACGTCTCAATTCGGTCTTGCTTGCGAGTTCGGTCTTGTACGAAGGGTTGAAGGTTGCTGATTCGCTGGGACGTGATTTCAAGAGCCTAGTTTCCTTCCGGGAAGGGTTTGGGAAGCTGCTCAAGAAGCCAGAGACGAAGAAACTTAGGAGCGGGATCCTTTGGAAGATGAGGAATAAATTCGTGTTCCACTTCGATCAAGACGTAGCAGCCATGGCATTGACTCACTTCGAATTGCCTTCATACAAGTTCGCCGTGGGACAGGGAACAGCCCGGGGTCACGTTTACTATGCCCTAGCAGATGAGATCAGCCTTCATTATTTGCTGGACCCCGAGGGTGAGAAATCGAATGACCAACTGGAAAAAATATACATACAGTTCGCTCAGGAAATAGCAGATCTCATGGTTGAGTTTGACAATGCGGCAGAGGAGCTGATTGCCGAAACCTTACTACAGCAGGGCTGGTCATTAGGTGACGATTAGCGGGGAAGAAGACGAACCTGACGAAGGCACAGCCCAATGTAGATCCGTCATCAGCGCCTCATGTACCTGCCAGGGGCTTCTACGGGTGCAGGCGATGCGTAGCGTAAAGTTGCCCGAGTTGCAGCCGTTTGAGACTCGCTCAGACTGGAAGAGAACGGCAACAGTCGGCGCTGTGAGCTTAGCTTCATCTTGACGCTGAGGGATTCGCAGCACAGAGAGAAGGGCCATGATAAGAATAGGTACGAGCGGCTACAGTTTTGATGACTGGGTGGGGACTTTCTATCCGCCCGACATTCGGAAGGGCGACATGCTTTCTTACTACGCCAAGCACTTCAACGTGGTGGAGATAAATTCCAGCTACTATAGGATTCCCCATCCGGCAGTATTTCACCAGATGGAGAAGAAGACCGCCCCCGGCTTTGAATTCTTCGTCAAGGCGAACAAGGCAATGACGCACGAGTGGAGCACGGAACGGGCTCTGTACCAGCAGTTTCTGGATTCGTGCCGCCCGCTCGTGGAGGCGGGCAAGTTCTGTGGTGTTCTGGCCCAGTTTCCCTGGGGGTTCAAACAGAACGAAAAAAACTCCGAGTTCCTCAAGAAAATGCGCGAGAACTTTGGGGACACCCCTCTGGTCGTTGAGTTCAGGAACGATTCCTGGGTCAAGGACGAAGTGTTCTCTCTCCTCGAGAAGGAGAGCATCTCCTTCTGCGCCGTGGATGAACCGCCGTTGAGGGGGTTGGTGCCGCCGATTGTGAAGTACACCGCCGAACCTGGTTACGTGAGGTTTCATGGGAGAAACGCGAGGAACTGGTGGGCGAGCGGCGGAGGCGATCGGTACGACTATGACTACACCGAACAAGAACTGACGGAGTGGTTAGGAAAGATAAAGGAGCTGGCCGCAACCGCGCGGAAGACGTACATTTTCTTCAACAACTGTCATGCGGGGCAGGCGGCGAGAAGTGCGAAACTCATGGAGAGGCTACTGTCGCTTGAGATTCAATAGATGAGACAGGTTTGTGATAGAAAGACCGGAGCCGAGGTGACGATCAAGGAAGCGCTGAAAGACTTACTTTCTTCGCCGGGCTTCAAAGAAAGAGTGAAGTACATAAAGAATCTGGAAGCACGAGAGGCAGTCTACGGTGAACTCTCGTCGCCGCTACGGGCCGAGCTCTCAGGCGCGCTTGCAGGGGTGGGAATTGAGCGGCTCTATTCCCATCAAGTGAGGGCCGTGGAGCTTGCGAGAGAGGGAAAGCACTTCGTAGTTGTTACCGGGACGGCAAGCGGAAAGACTCTCTGCTATAACATCCCGGTGCTTGAGACGTTGCTTTCGAGAGAGAACGCGAACGCTTTCTACGTCTTTCCGACAAAGGCGCTGGCCCAGGATCAGTTGAAGGGGCTCCTCAGGTTGGCCTCCCAGGACGAGAGAATATCGTCCCGTCTTCACCTCGGCACGTACGACGGAGACACCACGCCTCACGCGAGGCGAAAGCTTCGCGAAGCCGCTAACGTGATTCTCACCAATCCTGACATGTTGCACCAGGGAATCCTGCCTTACCACACGCGCTGGAGCAAATTTTTCTCGAATCTTGAGTACGTGGTTATCGATGAGATCCATTCTTACAGAGGCATTTTCGGTTCCAACGTGGCTAACGTAATAAGAAGGTTGCGCAGAGTCTGCAGTCACTACGGTTCGAACCCGAAATTCGTTCTTTGCTCGGCAACTATCAGGAACCCCCAGGATTTGGCCTCGCAACTCATCGGCCTCGACGTAGAGATCGTCTCCGAAGATGGGTCGCCACGCGGTTCGAAGATGTTTATTTTCTGGAATCCCCCTTTTCTTGACGAAGCAAAGATGGAACGAAGAAGCTCAAACGTTGAGGCGAAAGAGCTTCTGGTTGAGCTTGTCAAGAATGGAATACAAACAATCGCGTTCACCAAGGCAAGGGTCGTCGCGGAATTGATATACCGGTACGCCTTGGACGATCTTTTGAAACACAGGGCGACGTTGAAGGATTCCATAAGGCCCTACAGAGCGGGATATCTTCCGGAGGATAGAAGAGAAATCGAGCGACAGCTTTTCTCCGGCGAACTCATGGGCGTTGTCAGCACGAACGCGCTTGAACTCGGAATTGATGTCGGCGGGCTCGACGCATCAATCACTGTAGGATTTCCCGGTACTATCGCGAGCACGTGGCAGCAGGCAGGTAGGGCTGGTAGGGGCACAAGAGAAGCCTTGAGCGTGCTCGTTGCGTACAACGACCCGATTGACCAATACCTCATGCGTCACCCGGAGTATTTCTTTAGACAGTCGCCCGAGAGCGCGGTCGTTGCTCCCGACAATCCATATGTTCTTGCGGGCCACCTCTGCGCCGCGGCCTTCGAGCTTCCGATATCGGAGTCCGACAGGGAGCTCTTTGGTCCGCTGACCGAGGAGATCACGCGCGTGCTCGAAGACGAAGGCAAGATGAAGGGGATAGACAAGAAATGGTACTGGTCCAGCACCGATTTCCCCGCCGCCTCGGTGAATTTGAGAACCATTTCCGATGACACCTACACTATCGTGGACGCGAAACACGGCAACACGGTGATAGGAACGGTTGATGCCATAAGCGCACCGGAGCTTGTTTACCCCGAGGCCATCTATTTGCATGAAGGGGAGACCTTCTTCACGAAAAAGCTCGACATGGAGCAGAAGGTTGCATACGTGGAACGAGCTGAGGTGGACTATTACACGCAGCCCGTCCTCGACACCAGTCTGAGGGTATTGAGACAACGAAAAGAAAAGAAATTGGCGGGACAGAGAGTCGTTCTTGGCGACGCGGACGTGACCTGGGCGACGATCGCGTTTAAGAAAATAAAGTTCTACAGCCTGGACAGCATCGGATACAAGACGCTCGATCTTCCAGCGCAACACCTTGAGACGGCCAGTATGTGGTTCGTACCCGCGACGACCCTCCTGAAGCAGGTTCGAGTGGCGGGCAAGAATCCCGTCGAAGGGCTCGCGGGCATACGCAACATGATGATAAACGTAGTTCCTCTTTTTGCCATGTGCGACAGGCAAGATATCGGAGGAGTCATAGACAGCAGTAATACGGGCACGCCCACCATCTTCATTTACGACAGATTCCAGGGGGGTCTCGGATTCGCCGAGAGAACGTACGAACTCATCCAGGAAGTGCTTCAAGCCTGTCTTTCTCTGGTCAAAGAATGCGAGTGTTCCGAGGGATGTCCTTCCTGCGTCGGTCTCCCGATACTCAGACCTGCGCAGCACCAGGACCCCGACGTCTATCACGGTTGGGCGATTCCTAGTAAGGAGATCGCGCGAGCAATGTTGGAGGCTCTCGTCATGAAGAGTGGGCCGATCTTGGGCGAACGACGCTGACATGAAGCTGAGTAGCAAGAGCAGAGAATCTCTGTGTAATTTGATCTCCGCCCACCGGACCTCACGTGAGGAGAAAGAGACTCGTCACAGGACACCCGTCTCCGTGGAAGAACTCCTGCCGGGTGGGGTGCTGAAGGGCAAGCACGGCCAGATATTCGTTCACGAAAGGCTCAGGTCCGAGATAGAGAGGAACACGCAGCGGATCGTCTCGCTTTATCGTCAGGCAGAGCTAAACGCCTTTTCTGCCACGCTGGAGGGCAAGGCGGGCGAATTTTCGGAATTGGGAAAGACGGGATTCTCGCGGGCCGTCTTTCTCGATATCGAAAGCACGGGGCTTTTCAATTGCCCGACCTTTCTTGCCGGTGCGATGTTTCTTTCGGGGGACGATTTCGTCATAAGGCAATTCTTCGCCCGCGACTACTCTGAAGAGAAATGTCTCATAGAAATCCTCTCAAAATTTCTTCGTCAGTTTGAGGCCGTGATTACTTTCAACGGAAAATCGTACGACATTCCGTTTATTGCAGACCGAGCCATATATCACGGCGTCAAATTTGCGACGCGCCACTCGCACGTTGATCTTCTCCATCACTCGAGACGGCACTGGAAGGGGACTCTCCCCAACTGCAAACTTCAGACGCTGGAGCTTCACGTGTGTCGAAGAAGAAGGGTCGGAGACATTCCGAGCTCTGAGATCCCGCAGCTCTACCACGATTTTGTGCGGACGGGCGATCCTTACCTTCTGATCCACGTGTTTCATCACAACATGCTTGACCTGATAACGATGAGTGAGTTACTGGTGGAACTGATGCGCAGGGAGGGGCTGATTCGCGCACGCCGTGCATTGCAGTAGAGGTCTTGACGGAAGGTGGCCTCGATCACGAGGGAATCCTGAATGAAGCCTTTGAGAAAATCAGAACGGGAGCTTGTCGCCGGGGATCTTGGAGAAATGGGACTCATCGAGAGGATTTTGTCAAAGACCGGCCGGTCGTTGGGACTCTCGAAGTCGGACGTAGGGCGCGTGATCGTCGGCCCCGGAGATGACGCCGCGGTAATAGAGTTCGGCGGGAGGACGCGCGTCGTTGTGACGACGGACGTCCTCGTGGAAGGCGTGCACTTCCGACTCGATTGGTCATATCCTGAGGCTCTTGGATTCAAGTCCGTGGCAGCGAACCTGAGTGACGTCGCTGCGATGGGAGGCCGTGCTGTAGGAATCGTGATTTCTCTTGGAATACCGCCGGCGGTTCCAGTGAAAGCCGTTGACAGGATGTATCGCGGCATATCCAAAGCGCTGTCGTTGTTCGGAGGAAATCTGCTTGGGGGAGACACGGTGCGCTCGAGTGCCATAATCGTCTCGATATCTGCCATCGGCGTGCTTGTTGGCGAGAGGCCGCTACTCCGTTCTGGAGCGAGGCCTGGAGACAAGATATGTGTCACAGGTTCGCTGGGTCGTTCCGAGTTGGGGCTGATGTTGCTGAAGAGATACTTCAGACCGACTCGTCGGCCGAGAAAAATCTTGCTCGAGGCGTGGGCGGAGAGAACAGAACAGTACTTCAGGAAAGGACTTCCTCCATCACTGCGGGAGGCGGGATGTGCATGCATCGCCAAACACCTCATGCCTTCTCCGCGGGTGAAGGAAGTGCGAGTGCTCTCAACTTTGGGTCCCTCTGCGATGATCGACATCAGCGATGGGCTGTCGGCAGATCTGATGCGGGTGGCAAGGGCGAGCGGGGTAGGACTGGTGCTGAACGAAGCAGACATTCCCGTTGACAAAGACGCGATGGCCGTGGCGCAGGCTCTCAACGTTGCGCCATACAAGATAGCGCTTTCGAGCGGCGAGGAATACGAAGTTCTGTTCACCATTCCGCAAGCTAGAGTCGAACGGGCGGCAAGTGTTCTGGCGAGAAGGTGTGGAACTGCAATCGGAGTAATAGGAGAAATCACGGGATACAGAGAGTCGATTCTTGTGGTCGGGAGTCGCGCTAGAAAGAGGGCCTTGGCAGAGACAGGCTTCAGACATTTCTAGCTCGCTTTTCTCTGCGGCCCGATGCCTGGCGTTGTGGTGACTCCTGGTCGCTGATGCACTTCCAAGAAGTGTGTCGCCCTTGGAATCGGCCTCGACATCCCATCTAACCCAATTATATCGCAACGAGTTGGGTTATCACGCGCACTTTTCTATTGATTACGTTCTCACAGTGCTGTATAATTAGTACAAAGTTAAGTGTGAGATGGCACGTTAGGGTACGGTCGAAAACCTTCGGAAGTCTCTCTTTCGGAAGTCCCTGAGGTCTCGTACCTCATCCGCTCCGCTGGGGAGTTAATATGACCGAAGTGTCGTTTTCGACCTTTTTGTTTGCCCTTTTTTGACGCCGAGAAGGCCATGAAGTGACCGGGAAGAGGGGCCATGACAAGAAGGTGGAGGTGTTCAATTCATGTTCAGATCATCGGTAATGGTAATCGTTGGCGTTTGTCTGCTTTTCGGACAAGCTCTTGGCTGCGGGACTCAGCTTTGCTGGAACACGGTCGTGCCGCGGAACATGGTAGGTTTCGATTTGAACGTAATCTCTACTGTCGACGGGCCTGACAAGTCGGGGCTGTATACCTACACGTACACGATTTACAGGCTCGACAACGGGTTGAAGCTCGACAACGGAGCGTGGGTCCTTTACCGAGAGATCAGTCACATCTCTTTCTGGTTTCCCTGTGGGCCGGCCGCAGAGAGGAGCATAGTGAACGGCAAGTACGGCATCTCTGTTAGTTGCACGGACGCGGGGCAGTGTCCGACAATTGAAATGGGTGGAAGTCGTGGCATGGTTGAGCCCGTTATGAGCAGATCGTGCAGCGTGTTCTGGGGGTTCAAGCTTGACGCATGTGTCTGCCCCGACGACAGAATCTTCCTTCTTCCCAATCTCAATAAGATTTCTTTCCCCACCGACCCCGAGGATCCCCACTGCACCATCACGTTCAAGAGTGGTAGCGCACCCGAGTGGGGCAAGTGGCTCGCGAAAGGCGGTGCCACACGGGGTGGGCTACACGATGGAATGGGTTGGGTCTACGATGCTGGCGACATCAAGGTTCCGACCTGCGTTCCCGCTGTTGACGTCGGAGACATGACGTGGGGTGCAATCAAGGCAACCTACCGCTAGCGCCGGCCACGAACACATAGCCCGTCGTATACCCTCACGCGTTCAATTCCGTTTGACACAACTAGAATAGCGGATTAGCATCTCACCGCACGTTCTGTTCTGAACCTTTCGCAGGAGGAGGACATGGAAGGAGAGCAAAGCCTAAGGGCCTTGTCTGACGAGTATTTTGACTTCTACGTTGAATCCTACCCCGAAATGGCCACGGTCGTGGGGCTTCACACCTTCGATGACAGGCTGACTCGCTACGATCGGGCCTCCATCGACAAGCAAGTGCGAGCATTCCGCGGATTCAAGAGGCGCGCCGAAGAGCTCTTGTCCGCCGGAGGGCTCTCCACAACCGCTTCGATAGATGCGAGACTCATCGCCAGCAACTGTGAGATTCAGGTCCTCGAGATCGAAAAGATGATGAAACCCTGGGTCGATCCCACCCTCTACATCGAAATGAGCCTGTATGGGTTGTTCCTTCTCGTTTCCAGGGAAGTCGTCCCCGTCGAGAAGCGTGCCAACTCGGTGGCCGGAAGATTGAGAGAGTTCGCTCGCGTGCTGGTCGAAGCTAAGCAAAACCTGGAAAACCCGCCGTCCATTTTTACGAGGACGGCCCTCGGCATGCTCAAGGGCGCAGACGCTTTCGTGAAGGAAACCGTTCGTCACTTCGGCGACAGCTTGGCCGGAGCAAGAAGCGAGTTGGAATCAAGTTCAACAATCTGCATCGAGGCCATGAGGGATTTCGAGACCTACCTGGAAAACGATCTCCTGCCAAGATCAAACGGGGATTTCGCCATAGGACGCGATCTCTTCGAGACCAAGCTAAGGGTGCAGCACATGTTGGACGTGGACACGAAGACACTCGAAAAGATGGGCCGCGCGCTCTTACTGGAGACCAAGGAGCAGATAGAACACCTCAGTAACGAGTTGCACCCCGGCAAGAACTGGAGAGACGTGATCGAGGCCCTCAAGGAGCACCATCCCGACGCCTCGATGCTGAGAAGTGAATACGAGGAGCACATGAGGAAGGCAAGAGAGTTTGTTCTTGCCAAGGATCTTGTTCCTATCCCGGCTGGCGAAGAACTCACGGTCATTGACACTCCCTCTTTTGAACGAGGGACCATCCCTTACGCTGCATACGTCAGCCCGGGGCCCTTCGATGAAAAGCAGGAAGGCCTCTTCTTTGTCACGCCCGTGGATACGAGCGCGCCGATTGAGGTACAGCGGGAACAGCTCAAGGGACACAGCTATGCTTCAATGGTGTTAACGGCCCTGCACGAAGGTTATCCGGGTCATCACTTGCAGTTCATTCATTCTAACCGCGTCCCCACCAAGCTTCGGCATTTATGCGGGAATACTGTTTTTGCGGAAGGATGGGCGCTATATTGCGAAGAGCTCATGAAGGAAGCCGGCTTCTACAGGAGCAGGGAGGTTGAGCTGTTTCAGTTGAAGGACATGCTTTGGAGGGCAGCGCGCGTGGTCGTAGATGTGGGGTTGCACACGAAAAGCATGAGCTTTGATGAAGCGGTCGAGTTTCTGATCTCCGAAGCGTTGATAGAACGCCCCAATGCCGTTGCCGAAGTCAGGAGATATACCAACTCGCCATCTCAACCCTCGAGCTACGCCGTAGGAAAGGCCGAGGTTCTGGCTCTTCGAGACGGCGAGAAACAACGGCTCGGCCCTAACTTCAACTTATCCAGATTCCACGAAAAGCTTCTGAGCTCAGGCACCATTCCATTCAAGCTGGTCAAGGAGGAACTGGGAGCGAAAGACGAGAGCTCGCGAGAAAAGTGAAGGCGCTCTATTGTTCTATGCCAGAGCGGTTCCGGCCTTGGCGTGTTCGCGGGTTTTTCTCACAAGCAGTCTGCTCAGTTCGCTTCTGAGAGAGCCCTTGTCGAGACGTCTCTTGAGAACGCCGCGGGAGGCTATGGAGATCGCCCCCGTCTCGCCCGAGACGACGATGACAACCGAATCGGTTTCCTCGCTAAGCCCTATGGCGGCCCTGTGTCTCGTGCCGAGATCGGCGGCCAGACGAGGATTCTCGCTCAAGGGAAGGAGACAACCTGCAGCCACCGCCTCGTCTCCACTTATGATCACGGCACCGTCGTGCAGCGGAGAAAGCGGTGTGAAGAGTGTGAGAAGAAGCTCGGAAGTGACCTTCGCGTTCAGGGGGGTGCCGGTTTCTTCATAATTACGCAGCCCGACGTCTCTTTCTATTGCTATCAGGCCGCCTTTTTTCTCCTCTGACATTTCTTCCACTGCCTTCAGGATCTCGCCGAGCATACCGAACTCCTGAACCCTTATGAAGGAACCGAACAGTCTGTTTTGACCAATGAGGGCCAGGCCCTTTCTCAATTCCGGCTGGAATATTATTACGAATGCGATAACCCAGACCGTCTTGAGACTGGTAATGATCCAGTTTAGCGCGTTGAGCTGAAACCACTGCGCCACCAGCGAGGTTACAACCAGTACGACGAGACCGGCGAACATCTGCGAAGCGCGTGTGCCCTTTACAAGCATGAAGAGCTTGTAAAAAAGAAATGCCACGATGGCGATATCAATCAGATCAAGATACAGGTGCTGACCAAAAATCCCCATCACATGGTTCCCCTCAGCCTTTCGCTCGAATAGCCGCTCAAGGCATTGGCATCGCCGCGGCAACCGAAGTCGATGCAGCGCTTGCCGTGGACTCTCTCCGGGCAGATTACGATGACTCGTTGCCGATTCTTACCACATCTCCCCGAGAGTTGCATCATTTTTCAGGCGGAGCCGCCATTTTCAGGTCAGGTACACGCGTCTATCCCCCGGCCGACTTCGGAATCGTCCAGGATTCCCAGAGGCGCCGGGCCGCAACGGTCGAATCCCCCGGCCCTCCTGCTGCCGACTTCATGCTTTTGCCACCGCGTCGGCGATGGCGGCAGCTTCTCGTGCCTCTCTCACGTCGTGGACTCTCACCATCGAGGCGCCGGACAGAATGCTGACGACGACCGCGGCCAAAGTCCCAGGGAGCCTTTGGTCGACCGGAAGATCGAGGAGCTGACCGATAAAGGCTTTTCTCGACGGTCCGACCATGATCGGTCTCTGCATCGATTTCAGTTGAGACAGGTTCTTCAGGATTGTCAGATTGTGCGAGAGTTCTTTCCCAAATCCGATACCCGGATCGACCATCATCGATTCGAATTTGACTCCAGCCGTTCTGGCTCGCTCCATCGCTTTCCTGAGAAAGTCGGCTATCTCAACCATAACGTCGTCGTATTCCGGATCGTTCTGCATCGTGGCGGGAGTGCCCTTCATGTGCATCAGTATGAGACCGGCTCCATACTTGGAAGCCACGCACGCGAGTTCGGGGTCGAATCGAAGCGCGCTCACGTCATTGATTATGTGCGCACCGGCGTCCAGGGCAGCTTCGGCAACCGAAGACTTGTAAGTGTCCACCGATATGATCACATCAAAGCGTCGTGCGAGCTCCGAGATGACAGGCACGACCCTGGTTTTCTCTTCGGATTCGTTGACTGGCGTGGAATTCGGTCTCGTGCTTTCTCCGCCGACGTCAATTACGTCTGCCCCCTCCTCTATCATTCTTTCGGCGTGTCTCAGGGCCGTCTCGGGCCTGAGGAACGTTCCTCCGTCCGAGAAAGAGTCGGGGGTTACGTTCAGTATGCCTGCGACGTGAGTTCTCTTGGATAGGTCGAATTGTCCTCCGCGGAACACGAACGTCGCGTCGCTCGTCTCACATGCGTGCATCGTTTTCTCTGCGGTACCTGGTTGCGGCCGGTTCACTATTTCGAGGTGCGGCGCGTTCCGGCGCGCTTGTGCGGCGCCTTTTTCCTGGCTCTCGAGTCGGCTTGGCTGCCTATCAAGGAGAGAGCTTCAGCTCTTGTTCGTTCTTCAAGCATCGCGCCTCTCGCGGCGGTCGAGATCGTCTTTGCGCCGGGTTTGTGGGTGTTATTCATGGCCATGCACAAATGCTCGGCTTCGATGATAACAAGCAGCCCTCTTGGATCGAGAGCCTTCGTCAGTTCGTCCGCAATCTCATTAGCCAGGCGTTCCTGTAATTGGAGCCTCCGGGACAGAACCTCGACGGTCTTCGTGAGACTGCTCAGTCCTGTGACGCGATTCTTACTTGGCAAGTAGGCGAGGTGTATCTTTCCGAAAAAGGGAAGCAGATGGTGCTCGCACATCGAATGAAAAGAGATGTCTCTCACCAGAATCATGCCGTCCTGATTGTCGACACGATATAGTTTGAGGCCTCCCGCAGGCTTCTGGCCGATTCCGCTGAAGATTCTTTCGTAAAGCCGGGCGACACGGCGAGGAGTATTCTTGATTCCTTTCCTCTCCGGATCCTCTCCTATCGCCTCGAGGATGGAGCGGACGGCTTTCTCAATCTTCGCGAGCCTCACCAGTCGCTGCGTCCTGTGTTTGCGCACCTCCCTCACGGGGTTCAGTCCTTTCCGTTCCAGAAGGGGATTCCGTCTGATTGATCTTGGGGATTTCTTGCTGGCCCTGCGCTGGAGTGCGTGGAGTTCGCGTCTTACTGACGGGCTCCAGCTTCTCCCCTCGGAGCACTCTGTCTATTTCCTCGCTGTCCAGAATTTCTCTTTCCAGAAGCGCGATGGCAAGGTCGTTGAGTTTTTCCCTGTTCTCAAGAAGAAGCTTCCTGGCTTTCTCGTGCGATCCTTCCACTATGGCCTTTATTTCTTCATCTATGGAGACGGCCGTCTTCTCGCTGTAGTTCTTCTGCTGGGAAATCTCGCGCCCCAGGAAGATGAGCTCCTCTCTCTTGCCGAGAGTCACCGGACCGAGTCTCTCGCTCATGCCCCACTCGCACACCATCTTTCGTGCTATCTCGGTAGCAGTCTCGATGTCGTTTGCGGCGCCGTTGGTGATTTGATTGAGTACCAGCTCCTCCGCCGCTCGTCCTCCCATAAGCGTGGTGAGGGTCATGAGAAGGTAATCCCGCGTCCTCGTGTATCTTTCGTCGATCGGAAGCAAGTGGGTGAGCCCGAGGGCTCTTCCCCTGGGGATGATTGTAACTTTGTGAATTGGGTCCGAGCCGGGCTGTAGCCTGGCTATTAGAGTGTGGCCGGCTTCGTGGTAGGAAGTCGTGCGCTTCTCTTCGTCGCTTATGATGAGACTTCTTCTTTCCGTGCCCATCATGACCTTGTCTTTCGCCTCCTCGAAGTCCTCCATGAGGACTTTCTTTCTGTTCCTTCTTGCGGCGAGGAGAGCGGCCTCGTTGACGAGATTCGCAAGGTCTGCGCCGGCAAGCCCGGGCGTCGCTCTGGCGAGCACTTTGAGATCCACGTCTTCTGACAGCGGGATGCCTCTCGTGTGTACGCGGAAAATGCCTTCGCGACCGCGGACGTCGGGCCTGTCAATCACGATCTGTCTGTCGAAACGGCCGGGTCTCAAGAGCGCGGGATCGAGAACATCCGGCCTGTTGGTGGCAGCCAGGAGTATGACTCCTTCGTTTGAATCGAAGCCGTCCATCTCGACCAGGAGTTGATTGAGGGTCTGTTCCCGTTCGTCGTGTCCTCCTCCGAGGCCCGCGCCGCGCTGCCTCCCGACGGCGTCTATTTCATCGATGAAAATTATGCATGGGGCGTTCTTCTTCCCCTGATCGAACAGGTCTCGGACCCTCGAGGCCCCAACACCTACGAACATCTCGACGAAGTCGGAGCCACTCATGCTGTAGAATGGTACGTTGGCTTCTCCGGCCACGGCCTTTGCGAGCAGCGTCTTCCCGGTCCCGGGAGGACCGAGAAGAAGCGCGCCTTTTGGAATTCTGCCACCGAGGCGTTGAAACTTCTTCGGTTCCTTTAGAAACTCTATTATTTCCTCGAGCTCTTGCTTTGCTTCGTCGGCCCCGGCCACGTCTCTGAACGTGACCTTGGGTCTGTCTTCGAGAATCACTTTGGCCTTGCTTCTTCCAAACTTGAGGGCGGCGCTCCCACCGGCCTGCATCTGACGCATTATGAAGAGCCAGAATGCGACTATGAGAACGATAGGAAGCCAGGAGACGAGCATTCCAATCCAGTTCATGCCTTCCGGCTGGGACGTGATCTCGGCGCCCGGGAACTTCTTCCATATTTTGTCGGGAAGGTCGGCGTCCTCCGTGGGGAGCCATACCTTGAAGTTTTTGAACGTGAGCTTCCTGCCGCGATAGTCCGTCTCGGCCTGGGCTTTAAGTTCTCCCGTCACTTGCTTACCGGACAATGTCAGCGACGCAATGTTGCCCGCGTTGATTTCCTTGAAGAATCTCGAATAAGAGATCTCCACATCTTTAGGTTTCGCGGAGAAATAGAATTCAAAGAGGAGGACAGTGAGAAGAATCAGCATGATCCAGAACGCCATCGTTTTGAACGGTTTTACCGGCGACAGGGGTATGCCCCTTCGGGGGCCTCTAATTCTTCCACGAGGAGGAAGAGGAGGCTTGTCGTCTTGTTTCTGGAGCTTGTCTCCTCCGGGTCGAGATCTATCTTCGGGTGGAAGCTTTTCTTCAGGAGATTTCTTCTCGGGTTTTGTCAAATGCATTTCACCTCAACGCTAAGGATTAGTTCCGTTGTCTCGTTTACAGAAGCCGCGTTGCTCCTTCGTATACCGACCACCCAGAGTACTTGACTCTGGTCGCAGAAGGCGGCCAGTCTCTTTCTCCTTGACCTTGGTACTTTCAGATCGACCAGAAGGTCCTGGATCTTCCTCGTGCCGTCCATGCCGAACGGGGTCATCCTGTCCCCGGGCTCGAGACTGCGCAGGACGAGGGGTGGCGTGAGCTTTTCAAGATCAAAGATCACTCTGTCGGGTCCGCTCTTGAGCAAATCGCCCCCGCCAGGCTCCTTTGCGCCGGGCTTCCCTGTCGTGGGTCCATCGGCCGACAGCTTTTCGCTCCGCGCATCCTTACCCAGTACCCTGCTGTCGATCTCAAGCCCTATGAGCGGTAGCGACACCGCGTTGCCGGGCTCGAGTCGGACAGCGAATTTCGGCGCAACAGCTCGCTCGGAACGCAGCGTTGAGGTGCGTCCGATCCAGAGCCTCCGTCCATCCAGCCATGCGCTTTTGCCCAACGCGATGTCAACCGAGTCACCTGATTGCCCCGAGGAAATCAGACCGATCAGGGATGCGACGTGAGTGAAGCTAAGATCCCTGAGGCTGCCGCAAAGTCTACGATACGCCTCTCTAAGGATGTAGCTCTGTACAAAAGTATGATAGGACAGGAGGGAGGTTAGTTCAAGTTGAATGTGCTCACGCGTTTCCTCGCGGACACAGTTGCGGTATGCTTCTGAAGCCACTTTGCTCAGGTAGTCTTCCGCTTCTGCGACCAGAGACGCATGAGAGCTCAGTACCTCGACGATTCGCGGATTGTATTTCTCTCTTAGGATCTCCACAAGCTCGTGACGGACTCTGTTCCGCATGAAAGCCGCGTCAACATTGGAGGCGTCCTCCCGGTATGCGATCTGCCTCGAAGCAATGAATTCATTGACTTCAGCTCTACTCGTGGCGAGAAACGGCCTGATGAAGAAGAGTCCTGAATCCGGCCGACTCTCTCCATCTGACACGCCCGGCATCGCACTTGTGCAGGTCTCGGAGATTGTCTTTGTCCCAACCTTCGAGATCGGTTTCATTCCCGAGACGCCCAGAATGCCCGCGCCCCTGATGATATGCATGAGGACGGTCTCGGCCTGGTCGTTCATGGTGTGGCCGAGAGCGATTTTGTTGTGGCCGTGCGCGGCTGCTCTGTCTTTCAGAAAGCCATGTCTGAGCTCGCGCGCAGCTTCCTCCGTCGAGAGCTTGGCACTTTTGGCGAACGACGGTGCATCGGCTCTTCCAACGTGGCAGGCAATCCCGAGTCCCAGGCACATTTTTTCGACGAAGTCTGCGTCCTCGTCCGCGGCGTTTCCCCTGATTCCGTGATTGAGATGCGCGGCCTCGAGAGTGAAACCCATGTCCCTGTGCAAGTCGAACAAGACTTGGAGCAAAGCCACGGAGTCTGCTCCTCCGGACACGGCCACCAGAACAGAGTCACGCGAGACGATGAGCCCCTTCGTCTCAATGAACTCTCCGACTTTTTTCGCTAACATCCCCGACATACTCCAGCCTTCTTCAGGAAAACGGTTTGTGCTCTGCTCCGATTTCCTACATTTCCTACGAAGGTGTCACGCCTGAAGTTATCACAAAAAACACCCCTCTGTGCCCAATTTTCTTGCCGGACGCGAGTCGCTTTCTGCCTGATTGTCGTCCCGGGGACTTGGTACATGAGGAGGGTGGTGGCGGTGCAGGGATTCGAACCCCGGACACAAGGATTATGATTCCTCTGCTCTGACCAACTGAGCTACACCGCCAGAGAGTCATAGGGAGCAATCAAATTCTGAAGCTAGGCACCGGCTTGCGCCCTGTCGAGGCGGAAGCCCCAGGTAATTCTCCAAAAGAGAATACTGGAGGGTGCGCCGCTCGTCAACTGCAAAGAAGGCGGGATGTCGTGGATAGACGGGGGGAGCTCGCCTGTCACGGCAGTGGGGCGACCCGTGTTCATCTGTACAACTACCCTCATTACCGGTATTGACAGTTTTGACCGTGCCCGTATATACTGGACTAACCTTCTTGGTGCATCCGCTTCTCACCGGGGCATGGTTCGTCTGAAAGGAGTTCCATCGTATGAAACTCGTCCGGTTTGTTGTCATTGCAGGCCTTCTGCTTTCTATACTCTGTGGGACGTCCTTTTCTGCTGACGTAACCGGGCGCGCCTTCATGGGTAGCTCAGTCGGAACAATGCTCTTCATCTCTGACGACCAAATGAACGGGTCCAAGATCTGGGTGGGCGGCTACAAGATGAGTAGCGGCGTCAAGCCGAGGCCTTACGGAGACGTGAGTTTCGGTTACGTCTTCAAGCCCTATCTCTCCGCCCTGGTGAGCGTCGGTTACGGCTGGGAGGCATACAAGTTCGATGACCTGCGAGTCACGACTGCCAGGCCCATCACCGTGGGGGTTGAGTACAGGTACGGGACCCGGAAGTATGTGCCCAAGGCAGGGATCGGCGTAGGTTACTACGTGTGGTCCGTGCTCGAAGACAGGAAGGTCATGAAAGATCCGATCACGAGGGAAGAACTCAAGCGCGGCAACCCCGGCGGGTATGTGATGGCAGGTGTTGAGTATTTCATGAGACCCGATCTGACCATCGGCGGTGACGTGGTAGGCCATCACGTATTCTCCGAAGACATCGAGGCTTTCCCGTCAGGATATGCGTACAACAAAGATATACTCTCCATGAAACTGGGCTTGAAGTACTACTTCGTGTCCAAGAAAAAGGGGTCCTAGGCCCCGACTGATGCTTCTCACTGGTCTCGTTGACTATCACTTACACACTAAACTCTGCGGCCACGCCCGAGGCGAGGTCGAAGAGTATATTGACGCGGCCCGGGCTGCGGGTCTTGTCGAAGTAGGATTCGCAGATCATTTTCCGCTCTTGGGACGCGACAGAACGGGGCTCACGATGTCCCTGGAGGAGCTGCCGCTCTACTATGAGCGGGTGGCGGGCCTGAGGGAGAGCCACTCCGAAATTCGCGTGAAAGTGGGGATAGAGGCTGACTACATCCCCGGACAGGAAGCGCTCATAGAGAAACTGCTCAGTCTGTACGAGTTCGACTACGTGCTTGGGTCCGTACATCACATCGGGGACCTGGATGTCAGCAGTTCGCGGAATCTTGCCCGAGTCAATGCAATGGACTTCGACTCGCTTTACACCCAGTACTTCACCCTGGTAACGGAGTGCGCCGGAACGGGCTTGTTCGATATTCTGGCCCATCCCGACATTATCAAGAAGCACGGACATACCACCTCGCTTGACCCGAGACCTTTCTGGGAAGCGACCGTTGAAGCGACTGCGCGTGCCGGAATGTGCGTCGAGGTGAACGCCTCGGGTTTGCGGCGGCCGGTGAAGGAGATCTATCCCTGTGCAGAGTTTCTGGGAATGTGCCGGGAGGCCCGGATACCCATTACGCTTGGCTCGGACGCGCACGCGCCGTCCGAGGTGGGCTCCGGCATGGAGGATGCGGTCAGGCTGGCTCTTCAATGCGGGTACACTGAGAGCGTTCTCTTCTCGAGGAGAAAGGTCGAGGGGAGAGTGAAGCTAGGGGTGTCATAGCCTCATATACGTATATCTGTATATAAGACTATGACGCTTACCTCCTACTGTAGAGCGGCGAAACACGGGGCCTTGAAAATGCATGACAGATTTGTTGACGCGGACGGAATCACCTTCGACGACGTCCTAATCCTGCCTGCGCGTTCGACCGTGGTTCCTGCGCAGGTGGACGGCAGGACGCGCCTCACGCGAAACATCGAGCTCGGGATTCCGCTCGTGAGCGCTGCTATGGACACGGTGACCGAGGCGGCGCTGGCCATCGCAATCGCCAGGGAGGGCGGAATAGGCTGCATCCACAAGAACATGGGGATCGGAGAGCAGGCGGCGGAGGTCGACAGGGTAAAGAGAAGTGAGAGCGGGATGATTGCCGATCCCATCACGCTTTCTCCCGAAGCTCCCGTCAGAGCGGCCCTGGAGCTCATGGATAAATTCAAGATCTCCGGCGTGCCGATTACCCAGGGCAAGAAGCTGGTGGGTATTCTCACAAACCGGGATCTGCGGTTTGTCGAAGACGTGAATTCGCCCGTGGGAAAAGTGATGACTCGCGAAGGCCTGGTAACCGCACCTGAGGGGACGACGCTCGAGCAGGCGACGAAGATACTTCACAAGCACAAAATCGAAAAACTGCCGGTGGTGGACGCAGACTACAACCTTGTAGGATTGATAACCGTCAAAGACATCATGAAGCGCATCAAGTATCCCCAGGCGTGCAAGGATTCGCAGGGGAGACTGAGGGTCGGTGCCGCCGTCGGCGTATCCGGGGACCTCGAGGAAAGGGTGCTGGAACTCGTCAGGGCCGAGGTTGATGTGCTTGTTCTGGACAGCTCGCACGGGCATTCGGAGAATGTCATCAAGGCTGCAGAGAGCATCAAGAAACTGGCTGCCGGGATTGAGCTTGTGCTCGGCAACGTCGGGAGGGCAGAGGGCGCCGAGGAATTGATATCTGCCGGGGCCGATGCCATCAAGGTCGGGATGGGGCCGGGAGCCACGTGCACGACGAGAGTGATTGCCGGGGTCGGCGTGCCGCAGATTACTGCCATAATGGACTGCGTGCGCGTTGCCGACAAAAAGGGTGTGCCGGTCATAGCGGATGGCGGGATAAGGCATTCGGGCGACATCGTCAAGGCCATTGCCGCCGGAGCAAGCTCGGTCATGATAGGGAATCTCTTCGCGGGCACGGAAGAAAGCCCTGGCGAGACCATTCTCTACGAGGGCAGGAGTTACAAGCTCTACCGCGGGATGGGAGCGCCGGGTGCCATGAGGAGGGGGAGCGCCGACAGGTATGGCCAGGAGGCCGCCACCGCAGAGGCCAAGCTGGTTGCCGAGGGAATAGAGGGAAGAGTGCCGTACAAGGGTCCGCTTGGTCGGACTGTTTACCAGCTTGTCGGAGGCTTGAGAGCGGGGATGGGATACTGTGGTGCAAGAACGATACAGGAGCTGAGAACTACGGCCAAGTTTATCCGCATCAGCCCTGCGGCCCTCCGGGAAAGTCATCCTCACGACATAACCATTACACGCGAAGCGCCCAACTACGGGCTGCGTTGAGGTGCGGCAAGCGCAACGCGCAGCTATAGGACAGCGGATCAAGATAAACGCCGCGGCAAGACGACGAGATGGAAAAGCAGGGCAAAGCAAGAGAATTCACTGAAACACTCAGGGGAACTGCCAATTCTTGTGGCGTGACCCTTTTCGGGACGGCCTCTTTCCACGGACGAGAGAACGAGGCTCCGAGCACGTTACCCTTTTCCTTGAGTGATCTCCCCTATGCCGTATCCATAGGGTTCAAGCTCAGCGACGTTGTCGTGGATGGTTTGGTGGACAGGCCGACCCGCACGTACCAGTATCACTACCGTCAGGTGAACCTGTTCATCGACCAAGCCCTGTTGCGACTTCTCGGGAAAGTGCATGAGCTGGGATACGAAGGCTTCCCGGTTCCCTCGTCACAAATAGTCAACTGGGAATCGAACACCGGCCATCTCACGCACAAGGTCGTCGCGAAGGAGGCGGGCCTCGGATGGATAGGTCGGAGCAACCTGCTGGTTTCTCCCGTGTACGGCGCCAGAGTGAGATACGGGAGTCTGTTCACAACCATGCCGCTTCAGACGCCGAGTATGCAAGGGGCAAAAGCCGGTATTCAAGGGGCTCAGGTGAGCGCTCAGGGAACTCAGGCGGGCATTCAGGGAGCTCAAGACGGCATCCAAGCGGCTCAGGACTGCGGCGACTGTTTCAGATGTCTCAGGGCGTGCCCGGCCTCGGCAATCGGAAAGACCCGCGAAGAGTTCGATCTCGGAAAATGCACCGAGATGCTCAAGCTTTTCAGCAAGGAAGAAAACATCGGCTCCATGATTTGCGGGCTTTGCGTCAGGGCGTGCAAGGGACACGACAGACCGCGGAAGACGCCAGCTGCGGGCTAGCGGAAGTTGTGGCGGCATCCCCGGCCAGCAAGCCGCATGGAGCGTATGTCGCGTCTGCGCACGATCCTCGGCTGGCCGACCGCACAAATCACTTGTCGCCGCCCCGCCACTTAAGTATTGGAGGGAGCTAGAATGCCCATCCTTACTGGAAAGCCTGCCAAAGCCAAGCTGGTCGCGGCGCTCATGGCTCCACGTGAGGGGTTGATCCAGAAAGCCCTTTCTGCTCTCGAGCCAACCTACGGGTCAGTAGAGCTTGCTAGTAGCGTTTTTCCCTTCACCTACTCCGATTACTACAAAA
Organism: Candidatus Eisenbacteria bacterium; assembly: GCA_026388185.1. Classification (NCBI taxonomy): domain Bacteria; phylum Candidatus Eiseniibacteriota; species Candidatus Eiseniibacteriota bacterium. The sequence continues at coordinate 330,368 of JAPLKG010000014.1, forward strand.
ACGAGATGGGGGACGGTCTGTGCAAGATGTTCTGCTCGTTTGGCAGGCTCATCGAACCTGATGAAATCGTGAGCTTGAAACTCGAGGCAATCGAATGCGAGAAGAAGTTTCTGAGAGACGAGGCCCCTCAAACGTCATTCAAAAGGTCGGTCAACATAGACCCCGGCTATTTGGACAGAACGAAGCTTGTCCTCGCTACGACAAAAGACTGCTCCCACCGAATCTACCTCGCCAAAGGAATCTACGGTGACGTCGAGCTCGTGTATAGATCGGGAAGTTTTGTCTGCCTGGAGTGGACGTATCTCGACTATAGAGAGGCGTTCGCCATAGAATTCTTCAACAAGGTGAGGAGCGCAACCTGACCTCGCAGCGTGTCTTCTTAACGCCTGTGCGCGCTCGGGCAGAGGGAGGCGATAGTGCCGCATGACGTTTTTCCAAATGGCCAGGTTTATTTGCTAGTCGCACTTCCAAATAACACGGCTAATATCGGAAGCCAGGTACAAGTGCTGAGGGATGGGTGGGCTTGTGTCCCGGGTGAGGTAAGACACTGGGTACCGCAGGTTCGAGTCCTAGCTGGGGAGCCACAACTCTTCCGTATTCCGCAGCCCAAACGCCTAAACCTCAAGTACCCGTCGTTGGACCCGGCCGTACAGCAAGTCTACTCTTCTAGCAGATTCCCGAATCTCAACTGTCTTTGAGGGGCTTTCGCCTTGATAAGGCTGGAGACTTTCTCAACGAACTTCTCGGCCACCGCGATAGAATGAGTCGCTTCTTTCAGCGAACAAGGTATGCCGGGTTCATAGATGAACCTGTGACGTTTTCGCCTCATGAAATCATAATCGTTCACAAGTTTCCTAAACTCATCTCCTAAAACCGAACCCGCAAATCTCACTATTGTCAAGTGCTTGTTCTTGATTTCCGGTCTGAACCCCTCGCTGAACATCAAACCCAATCCCATTCTCAACATGGCATTGTAAGCATAGTTGTAGGCACATTCCGGATCCTCTCGTAGGTTTCTCTTCGCAGTTCTCAGATCAGTGCGGGCGCGCTTGATCAGCTTGGCTACCGCCCTTTGGTCTACAGGACACCTCTTGATCAATCCGTCCTTTTCAAGGGGTTTCTCGGAATGTCTAGAGCTCATCCTCTTTTCCCACCAACATTATCTTTGGAGCCGTCAAGACCTCTTCGATGAAACCGCTCGCGACTCTTTTCTTCGCCCGGTATTCTTGCAGAGAGTAGATCGTCGGGTTGATTTCTCTCCGGAGTTTTTTCTCCAATCCCGCAATCTTCTCGTTCAACACGGAGATGTCGGGACGCCCGATTATCATTAGATCGATGTCGCTGGTCGCTTTTTCTCGACCCGAAGCGAATGATCCATAAATGAAGGCCAGCCTTATGTCCTTGAAAGACGATAACGTTTTTCTTACTGCCCCTTCAACACCAACAGTCTTAGAGACTATGGCCTTCAGTTCCTTGAATAGGGGATGTCCAGTATTCAGAGAGTAGTAGAGCAGGTTTCCGACTCTGTGAGTGACGAATAGGTTATCCCTCTGAAATCTTAAGAGCTCTCTTCTTATGCTGCCCGCGGAGTAACCCAGGATGCGCTCAAGTTGTCGCAGATAGTATTTCTGGGATGGATTGCTGAAGAAAAGGGACAGCAAGCCCTGTCTGATTCTTGACTTCGTTACATATAGCGCTTCCAACATCGTTGAACTCCTTCTTGAGTACAATTGTACTCAGTATTGGATACAGCGGCAAGTCTTATCTGAACCCAACCTTTGTACCGAAGTGGACTGTGCGACGAGCGTCTGAGGGTGGCATTCCAGATTGCACCACTGCCTGGTACTCGGAAGCTGCGGTGAGCCCTTCTGGCAATCAAGGCTGGACGACAGTTCTGGCACGATCCGGCCAGGAAGACAGTCTGAAGGTGAACCTATCCAGTCGTCACACACTCTCGCTGGCGTTCGTTGTGCCCGCGCTTAGTGCTCCAGTCCGTGTAGACAACCCGGAAGTGAAGGGCGACTTCAAGGCTCTCTTCTAGGGTTCGAATACTGGCACATTTGGGGAGGCACACCCTCCTGCTGTGCTGCACAATGCTCACCGCTGCAGAGCCGTCACAAGACCGGAAAGGCTGACGAACCGAACCTCCATGTCACCATACTTCCTGTGGTAGCTGCGGGTCACGTCGTTAGCCACGACATAGTTTGAACCGGTCGGATATTGTCTCCGAAATGCCTGAAGATTCTTGGGGTCGAACGCGCCTGCCGACCATTTGCATTCGATGGCCACCGGAGCCCTTCCTCGCACCGAGTGTACGAAATCCACCTCGTGTCCTCGTTTGTCACGCCAGTACCGAACTGTCCTCACCTGAAGAATGCTCTGAATCTCGTTCAGCACGTAGTGCTCCCAGAGCTGTCCCATGTCCTCTTCACGCAATTCTGTCCACCCGCGGTGGTAACATACGAAGCCAGTGTCGAAGCCGTAGACCTTCGGGGCCGCCACGATTTCGGTAGACTTGTGTCTTGTGAAGGGGCGAACTACGTGGGTGATAAACGTGGCTTCAAGCACGGCGAGATAATTGGAAATCGTCGTCCGGCTGATCTCGCAGGAGCGTGCGAACCTCGTCGCCTCGAATATGCTCCCACTTTGCGCGAGAAGAAGCTCCACAAATCGCTGAAACGAGGCTCTCCTCTCTAAGCGAAACAACTCCTGAATGTCCTTCGCCCAGTATGCATCAATCCATTCCTGGAAATCTCGATCCGGAGTATTCGTGGCAAGAAAGAACGGGGGGAGTCCGCCGTAGAGGAAGCGGTGGCTGAGATCCACGTTCTTGAAGTCCACGAGATCGTGGCTGTTCATCGGCGTAAGCCAAAGATCCCTTTTCCGACCCGCCAGTGTGTCCTTGAACCTTGCCGACGCCCCGAGCGTGGATGACCCCGTGGCAAGGACTCGAGTCTTCAGGAAGTGGTCTGCCGCGATCTTGAGCAACTCGGAAGGATTCGAAAGGCGGTGAATCTCATCGAGCACAATTCTCCGGCCTACGAGGTCTTTCAGGAAACCTTCAGGATCCTCCATCAGACGCCGCGTACGGGGAAGCTCACAGTCGAAGTACTCGACTTTGTCCAATGACTTACTCAGGAAGGTCTTGCCTACACGTCTAGCTCCAGAAAGCCAGACTACCGGCTTTTCCTTCCAGGCAGATTCAACCAAATCTATCCAGAAAGACCTTCGTACCATACGCAACCATTGTTGCACATGGTGCTACCAAATGCAAGATCAAAAGCACAGTCGAAGGCACGCCTTATTGAGTGGTGGCTAAGATACTCGGGCAGGAGTGTGAAAATGACCTGCTTGCCCACGTTCCGGGCGGGTCCAGACAGCACTCCGTTCAGACGTCGATTTTCCAAATAACCAGGTTTATTTGCTAGTCGTGCTTCCAAATAACACGGCTAATATCGGAAATCAGACACAAATGTTGAGGAATGGGTGGGCTTGTGTCGCGGGTGAAGCAAGACACTGGGTACCGTCGGTTCGAGTCCTATCTGGGGAGGCACTCGGTGCTCCAAGGTTGCCCTACTTCCTGCGCAGAGGATTTTGGCGTTCTCCAGCGAGAGCGCCTGTTCTCTTTTGGCAGGACTAAGACGAGCCGATGGACAGAGACCGGGTATTGCTCTGGTTTAGTATCAAGGGCTGAGTTTTTTCTCTTGGCCTCTACGTGCGGTCGTGCTCACTGCATCCTTGCCCTACCCCTCGGGCTCCGGAATTTGATGGCAATGGCACGAAACTCAATGGGATGCTGCCGCTGATCGCACGCATTGATACTCGTCACAATGATCTTTAGGCTGGGCTAGTCCGCATCTACCAGATGGTCTCGAATGAACTTCTCCGCAGCCGCAACGACGTGATCTTTGACTCCCGATGGACTCTGTGCCAGCCAGACTGTGAAATTGTAAAGTTCTTGGGTATCCGCCTTCAGCCACTTACCATTACCAGCTAGAAATGTGAGCAAGGTGGTTACTGCGATCCTCTTGTTGCCGTTCTGGAAGGGGTGGTTCTTGATCATCAGATAGAAAAGAACACTAGCCTTGCCCACTAGTGTTGGGTACAGGGCCTTGCCTGAAAAACTCTGAAACGGAGTCACAACGCAGCTTTCAAGTCTGTTTGCAAATCGCGTAGAGAAATCAGGTATTGGCTCGTCGAAGGAGAGGTGTTCTTTAGCGAGTCGAAAGGCAAGGTATTCCACGTCGGCTATAGTTATGATTCTCACTATTCCCTGCTTAAGTTCTTCAGGACTTCGCCATATTCCAGAACTGTTCTACGAACAGCTGCATCTATTCGCTTCTTTCCCTTTCCTGATGTCTTCTTGCCGAGGACATCTGTGAGAGTACGGTCTGTAATGACGTACGTTTTGCCGATCTTCATAGCACGGATCTGCCCTTTTCTGACCCGGTTGTAAATGGCAATGCGACTGACTCCGATAAGCTTGGCAAGTTCGGGTATAGTGAAGTATTTTTCCTTAGCCATGGTTCCTCACCTGAAGTTAGAAGGTTAACTTGACATCCACAGGTTAACATAAGTTAATCAAGCGAACAACAGTTAACATGAGTTAACGTGAGCAAATTGATCAGTAACAAACAGATATCCTAACGTCTTGTCAAATAGTCAAGTTAGTGGATAATCCTGGAAAAGCCTTACTTTAGGAAGCTGGCGAGTATATCTCTCCCGGAAGCGACTCCTTTGTGGTACAATTCTCTTTCCAGTGAGGCCTTCGTTTTCTCAGAAAGGTATTTTATCCACAGATCAGATACCAATAGATGGTATATATACCATCTATTGGTAGACAAATGGGCTCTATGAAGATGCTAACCAAGAAACATCATCTCGAAATCAAGACCTACTTCGATAGCGTGGATGCAAGAATATACACCCAGAAAGACATCCGACAAATCCTCGCAAGCAAACGGATTCTATGGCAACTGCCTGGAAAAATAGGCGTGGCTGAATTCCTGGACCATCTCATTAAGAATTCGGAACTCAAGAAAATCGTTCTCAATTCTCCAGATTATGATAAGAAATACATCCGCTATGCATGGAGGGAGATATCTGCATATCAGCTAAGTCTCTCTTTGAGACCACATTCCTATTTATCTCACCGCTCCGCAATGTACTTGAATAATCTGACTGAACTGCCTTCCAGGATCATATACGTTAACTCCGAACAAACCCCAAAACCTCGACATGAAACCAGCCTTGAACAGAGATTGATCGACTTAGCCTTCAAATCTGAGCCCAGAACCTCAAAGTATGTTTTCAAGCATAAGAATTGGCGGATATGCTGTTTGAGCGGATTGAATACAGATAATTTGGGAGTAGTGGAAATCCAGGCACCCACTCAGGGCAGATTGCAGGTCACTGGCATTGAGAGAACCTTGATCGATATAGCCGTCAGACCTTTTTATTCTGGCGGGACAGGTGAAGTCCTCAAGGCTTATATGAAGGCAATAGGGAAAATTGACACTGACCGACTGATTTCAATTCTGAGGAAGATCGAATACATTTATCCGTACCATCAGGTAATAGGTTTCTATTTGCAGGGGGCAGGTTTTCAGAATTCTTCCTTGAATTCGTTTAAAGAAATGGGACTCAAACATGATTTCTATCTTGACTATGGTATGCAGGAAAAAGACTACTCCAAAGAGTGGAGAGTTTACTTTCCCAAAGATCTTATGACTGCGCGTTAGTTCATTGTCCGGATATCCACCAAGCCCGAGCTGATCCAATATGATAATAAGGTTCTAATCAAGCGCGAGGCACTTCTCTTCCATCAGTTAGCAAGGCGCCTTCTTGGTAGGTGACAAACTTAGGCGTCAGGACACGGTCTCATCATCTCTTGGTCGAGGGGCACTTGCTTCTGTCTGAACCGTGGTCTGTGAGAAGGTCGGTTGCATGCGCCTGTTGCGCCGACTAACGACTGTCAATGGCGATTTAATCTTACCCAGAAGTGGCGAAGTAAAAGTGTACCACCTATACGGCGTGCGCTGATCAGGCGAGTACGGATCTTGCCTCCTGTCTTGGGTCATAGGTGTAGTTCTTAACCAAACCTATAGTAGACCTCTCACAGGAGGTTTTTCATAAGTATCTAACATCGTCCAGCGAGGGGAGGCAACGAGCTATCTGAAAAGCGCCTTGATCTTGCCCCAGGTGGTGGGCAGTACAGATGTGGGACCGCAGCCGACACCCAAGGCGCCTACCTGTCCACAACCAGGATGATTTGCGCAGGGCGAGGTACAGTTGATGTGGTAGTCCCCAGCAGCAGGATCACAAAAGAGAGGGTTTGCCGAGAAATCTTCAGACACCGACGTGCACGTATAGTAGTTTCCACGGCTGTTGTTCCATACGTCATTGCAGTGCAGTGTGGGTGACGATGAATGGGGCTGGGCGCAATCTATCCCGTACCATTCACTGCCAATCACGATATTGTTCTCCAGAAGTGGCGAGGCAGAATCAAGGGCAATGCCGACCTGGTTGTTGACTATCGTGTTACTATGCACAGTTGGCGATGAATAGCTTATGTAGACACCATAACCCGTTCCGTCTACGATCAGATTCTCGTAGACTTCTGCCTGTGATGAAGCCCTGCACGAAACGCCGCCTGAACCATCCCTCATGATATTCCTGCGTACAACCGGAGAGCTACCTTGACAGGCAACCGCCATATCCTCGTTCCCGATGAACTCGTTGTTCTCAATGACAGCCTGCGAAGTCAGACAATAAATCCCAGATCCATCAACGCTGCCGTACTCTGGCCATCCGCCCGTGTTGTTGCTTATTGTATTGCCGGAAACATATAGAACCGAAGCAGCATCAGCGGCTATGCCGCCCCCGGAGTTGTCCGTAATGACGTTGTCAATGATCTGAACATCTGAAGATTCACAGAAGATCCCACTCCCGGCATTGTTGGGCCAGTAATACCCAGAATACTGACCGTTGGTTATCGTAAGCCCTCGTATTACACCCGTGGCCGGAACATTGGTGCAATGGATAGCTCTGTGAAAGTCCCCGCCATGAATGCTGGTAACCGCGGTACCTTGTTCGCTAATTAGGGCGATGTTCTTTCCAGATATGGTCAAGGGCCCATAGTAATAGGGCTCATAGTAATCACCCGGACCGACAAGGACTGTGTCGCCTGCAGCAGCAGAATCGATGCACGCCTGAATGGTCGTGCAATCCCCACTTCCATCCTGCCTCACAAGCCACGTGCGGGCGTCAGAGGCAACGGGGATGAGCAAGAGAAGAGAGAACAGAAGGAGGATGATAGCTCTCATATCGCTTTCGACCTCGCTTTCTGCCTGTCACAGACGAGCTCAGGGAAAACAAGAGGAAAGAGATCTTGTAAGCTAATCAATACGAGGAACTGTCTAAGGTTAGACTATCACATCTTGCCGCTTCGCGCAATCCCTTTCGATAACCCACCGAGAGCATGCAACCTGTTCTCAGTATGTGGGAAGGGAACACCTCGGGACCAGACGGCTCACATCCACTCTAATGGTTCGCAAATCGTACAACTTGAGGAGCCACAACTCTTCTGTATTCCGCAGCCCAAACGCCTCAACCTCAAGTCCCCGTCGTTGGACCCGGCCGTACAGCAAATTCACTCTTCCAGCAGATTCCCGAATCTCGACTGTCTCTGAGGGGCTTTCGCTCTGATGAGGCTTGAGACTTTCTCAACGAACTCCTCGGCCACCGCGATAGAATGAGTCGCTTCTTTCAGCGAACAAGGTATGCCGGGTTCATAGATGAACCTGTGACGTTTTCGCCTCATGAAATCATAATCGTTCACAAGTTTCCTAGACTCGTCTCCTAGAATCGAACCCGCAAATCTCACTATTGTCAAGTGCTTGTCCTTGATTTCCGGTCTAAACCCGTCGCTGAACATCAGACCCAGTCCCATTCTCAACATGGCATTGTAAGCATAGTTGTAAGCACATTCCGGATCCTCTCGCAGGTTTCTCTTAGCAGTTCTCAGATCAGTGCGGGCGCGCTTCATTAGCTTGGCTACTGTCCTTTGGTCTACAGGACACCTCTTGATCAATCCGTCCTTTTCAAGGGGTTTCTCAGAATGTCTAGAGCTCATCCTCTTTCCCCACCAACATTATCTTTGGAGCGGTCAAGACCTCTTCGATGAAACCGCTCGCGACTCTTTTCTTCGCCCGGTATTCTTGCAGAGAGTAGATTGTTGGGTTGATTTCTCTCCGGAGTTTTTTCTCCAATTCCGCAATCTTCTCGTTCAACACGGAGATGTTGGGATTCCCGATTATCATCAAATCGATGTCGCTGGTCGCTTTTTCTCGACCCGAAGCGAATGATCCATAAATGAAGGCCAGCCTTATGTTCTTGAAAGATGATAACGTTTTTCTTGCTGCCCCTTCAACACCAACAGTCTTAGAGACTATGGCCTTCAGTTCCTTGAATAGGGGATGTCTAGTATCGAGAGAGTAGTAAAGCAGGCTTCCGACTCTGTGGGTGACGAATAAGTTATCCCTCTGAAATCTTAAGAGCTCTCTTCTTATGTTGCCCGCAGAGTAACCCAGGATGCGCTCAAGCTGTCGCAGATAGTATCTCTGGGACGGATTGCTGAAGAAAATGGACAGCAAGTCTTGTCTAATTCTTGACTTCGTTATATATAGCGTTTCTAACATCGTCGAACTCCTTTTTGAGTACAATTGTACTCAGTATTGGATACAGCGGCAAGTCTTATCTAACCCCAGCCTTTGTACCGAAGTGGACTGTGCGACGAGCGTCCAAGGGCGGCATTCCAGATTGCACCACTGTCTGGTATTCGGAAGCCGCGGTGAGCCCTTCTGGCAATCAAGGCTGGACGACATCTGGCACGATCCGGCCAGGAAGACAGTTTGGAGGCGAGTTTATCCAAGCAGCACACACTTTCGCTGGTACTCGATCCGGTGACGCCTGATGTCCCAGTTCGCATAGACGACTCGGAAGCACGGGGCAGATTCGCGAGTCTCTTCTGCAGTTCGAATACTGGCACATCTGGGGAGCCTGCCGCGGCGACGGGGCCTGTTGCATCCACGCTCGCTCCTGTGACTACCGCCTCGGGCCACCAAAGCAAGAGGAGCCAGCGCTTGGCCAGTCCATCGGTTGTGCTTAGTCTCTTGCCCAATCAGCAAGAGCCTCTATCTTCGCACACAAAAATACACTTGGTTTGTGCGGTATCTCTATCAGCGCGTCAGCACTATCTTCCGCGCTTCCTTATGACCCCCGAAGTTGAGCTGAACGAAATACACTCCCGCCGGAAGCTTCGTCCCACGCGCACCCTTTCCATCCCAGTTCACCATGTGCTGGCCAGCATCCTCCTCACCATCTCTGAGAACCGCTACCTGCCTACCTGCCACGTCATAAACGACTAACCGCACATGCCCACGCTCTGGCAACGTGTACCCCAGGTGCGTCAATGCCTCAAACGGATTCGGCGCACCGCGACCGAGCAACAAGGCACCAGGAACTGCCCCTCCGCCTTCAACACCGACCACGGTTCCAGTCCGCACATCCGCCTCCGTCACACAGTTGTACGGCAACGAAAACCACGGGGAACGCGGGAAAAACGGCGAATCCGTCAACGTGCGAAGCCGCCAGTGATACATTATGTTTGACGTAAGACCAGTCACCACCTTGGAGAGACCCACCACGCTGCCGCCACCTCCAGGAATTCCCGTGTTGTACGCCGAACCCGTAACGAGCCCGCTACCGTTGAACGGCGTCCCCAGCGGCTTCACCTCGCACTGGAGCCGCACATTGCCACGACCTAAGGGGGTGCGACCCACGGCTTTCAAGAGGAAACCATCAGCCGAGCCGGACAGACCCAGTAGCGCGATAGGCGCCGAGTCGTCGGTTCGCGCCTGGCGGGCGATGCGATGGAGCCCATCACCTTCGTTCCCATAGTACACATACGCACGCCCCTCACCCGTCTGACCGTTGCTGTGGCTTGGGGCGCCAACAATAACATCCGAGTAGCCATCCCCGTTCACATCCCCTGCAGTACCCACGGAACGACCGAAGTCGGCACTTGCCTGGTCGCTCTGCGCTATCCAGCCTGCGGTCGCCGCAAGACCACCGGCAGACCCATGGTACACATACGCCTGGCCGTTGCTGTACTCATAGGCATAGGCGCCGACAATAACGTCCGAGTAGCCGTCCCCGTTCACATCCCCTGCAGTACCCACGGAACGACCGAAGTAGGCGCCTGCCTGGTCGCTCTCCGCAGTCCACCCAGCGCTCACCGCAAGACCACCGGCAGACCCGAGATACACAAAGGCACACCCCTCATACGCCTGGCCGTTGCTGTACTCATAGGCGCCGACAATAACGTCCGAGTAGCCGTCCCCGTTCACATCCCCTGCCGTACCCACGGAATAACCGAAGGAGCCCCCGCTCACCGCAGTCCACCCAGCGCTCACCGCAAGACCACCGGCAGACCCGAGATACACAAAGGCGCGCCCGTAATTGGGCTGGCCGGCGGCGTAGTATGGGGCGCCGACAATAACGTCCGAGTAGCCGTCCCCGTTCACATCCCCTGCAGTACCCACGGAATAACCGAAGCATGCGTTTGCCTGGTCGCTCTCAGCTGTCCAAGCCGCGGTCGCCGCAAGACCACCAGCAGACCCATAGTACACATACGCACGCCCCTCACGCGTCTGACCGTTGCTGTACTCATAGGCGCCGACAATAACGTCCGAGTAGCCGTCCCCGTTCACATCCCCTGCAGTACCCACGGAATGACCGAAGTCGGCACTTGCCTGGTCGCTCTCCGCAGTCCAGGCAGCGGTCGCCGCAAGACCACCGGCAGACCCGTGGTAAACATACGCACGACCCTCATTGGTCTGCCCGTTGGCGTAGTTTGGGGCGCCGACAATGACGTCCGAGTAGCCATCCCCGTTCACATCCCCTGCAGTACCTACGGAAAAACCGAAGTAGGCGATTGCCTGGTCGCTCTCCGCTGTCCAGGCAGCGCTCAGACTTTATGGATCTGGCTGGACTCCTCAACTAATCGTGGGTTAGTGTGGAACTGTCATCGTTAACCGTTCCTACTAGAGCCACATGAGTGCCGCAAGCACTCAAAGAGGAAAGGAGCCCAGCCATGTCTCAGTATAT